>JAUNHQ010000026.1:36242-39408 GCA_030535425.1 Pseudomonadota bacterium
TGAATGGAACCCGCATGAACCCCGCCTTGCCCATCGACACCGCCGGCCTGACCCTGGCCGACATCGCCCGCGCCACGCAGGCAGCCGCCTGCGGCACGGACATGCCCTTGCCGCCAGCCACGGGGCAAGATGGGCAGGCCGTGTTTGCCCAGCCGTGGCAGGCACACGCCTTTGCCATGACCGTCGAGCTGCACGCGCGCGGCCTGTTCACTTGGCCGCAATGGGCTCAGGCATTGAGCGCCGAAATCCGTGCCGCCCAGGCATCAGGCGACCCCGACGACGGCAGCCGCTACTACCACCACTGGCTCAGCGCGCTGGAAAAGCAGGTCATCGCCGCCCGCGTAGGCACCGCCGCGCAGCTGCATGCACTTGAACAGGCCTGGGACGCCGCCGCACGCCGCACGCCGCACGGCCAGCCCATCACGCTGGCTGCGCAAGACACGGCCGCACTGGGCCATCAGAATCATCAGTGAAAAATGCCATTTGCGCGCTATACACAAGGGTTTTAAGCTATTAATAGAATAGCAAATATTTGCTGCGCAACCGCACAGGCTTGGCCGTTTACTTCAGCCAGCCCCGGCGCCGGAAATACCAGGTCGGCAGCAGTGCGCTGGCCACCATCAGCGCAATGGCCAGGGGGTAGCCAAACTTCCACTCCAGCTCGGGCATGAACTTGAAGTTCATGCCGTAGGAGCTGGCTACCAGCGTGGGTGGCAGCAACGCCACGCTCACCACGGAGAACAACTTGATGATCTTGCTCTGGTTCAGGTTAATGAAACCTACCGTGGCGTCCATCAAAAAGTTGATCTTGTCAAACAAAAACGTGGTGTGGCTGTCCAGCGAATCCAGATCGCGCAGGATCTGCCGCGCGTCCTCAAACTGCTCGGCATCCAGCATCTTGCTGCGCATCAGAAAGCTCACCGCGCGGCGCGTGTCCATCACGTTGCGGCGGATGCGCCCGTTCAAGTCCTCCTGCCGCGCGATGGTCGCCAGCACCCGGCTGGCCACATCGTCCTTCACACTGCCATCGAGCACCTGGCGGCTGGCCTGCTCCAGCTCGTCGTAGATGCCCTCCACCGTGTCGGCGGTGTACTCGGCATCGGCATCCAGCAGCTTCAGCAACACCTCTTTGGCGTCCGCGATCAGCCCCGGCATGCGCCGTGCGCGCAGGCGCAGCAGACGGAAAGCGGGCACGGTTTCGTCATGAATGGAAAACAGCACGCCGTGGCTGCGCAGCCCCTCGTTCACCAGATTCAAAATGAAAGCCACGCGCACCTGGCTGGGGTTTTCCGGGTCGGCCACCAGGAAGTCGCTGCGGATGTGCAGCTCGCCGTTATCCTCCTCGTAAAAACGCGCCGACTCCTCGATATCGTCGTCAATCGCATCATCGGGAATCGACAAGCCGTAATACTGCTTGACCCAGCGTTTTTCCTCGGGCGTGGGGTCTTCCAGATCCACCCAGATGGGGCGGAAACGCGACAGCTCTTCCAGCGACTCAATCTCTTCCTGAAACAGCCGTCCGTTGGACAGCGAAAACACATTCAGCATGACGCAGGCTCCCCTGAAAAGGGCAATGAGATAGGCTGGCGTGGCGCAAGACAAGCGTAAGCGGGCCATGCGGCGGCACCTCGCACACGCCAGCGGCTTTCGGTCTTTGAGGTGTCGGGCGTACGGGCGGGCGCGTCATGCGGTGTCGGGCCAGGCCGCCTGCCGCCCTTCCATCAAACAAAGGCTGCGCCAAGGGCTGTCCGGTGCATGCCGCGCCCCGAAGGACTCGGGTCGGGTTCCAAGACTGGGGTCTCCATGCAAAACGGGCGGCGCGCATTATGGCACCAGCCATGTGTCAAATCGACTACCGCAGGTTAAAATGCTCGGCTGTCTTGACAACCGGTGGCGCCCCCGCCGCCACGGCATGGCCTCAATGGGCATGGAGTGCCCTTTTTTGCCTCTTGGGTTGGGGCGCTCATCCCCCGGCCCATGCAAGCGGTTTTGCCGCTGCGGGCAGCCCGCCTCTGATTGGGCTGCCGCTGGTTGACACCTGACGACTTCTCGCGCCTGGCCCTTTGGGTTGCTGCGCGTCTGCGGCCCCATGTGCAGGCATCAGGGCGCAGGCGGGCTACCTGCTGGCTTGCCACGCGCACCCATCCAAAGGAGAAAACATGGCCAAGGAAGAACTGATTGAAATGCAGGGCATCGTCAACGAGGTGCTGCCCGATACGCGTTTTCGCGTCACGCTGGATAACGGTCACGAGCTGATCGCCTATTCGGCAGGCAAGATGAAGAAGAACCACATCCGCATCCTGGCGGGCGACCGTGTGTCGCTGGAGCTGTCGCCCTACGACCTGACCAAGGGCCGCATCAATTTCCGCCACCTGAAAGACCGCCCGCCCCGCACGTCGAACTGATGACCAGACGGCTGGGCGCGCCCCGCGCCTTGCCATTACCGCCTGCATATGCCAAGCGTATGCAGGCCGTTTTTTTGAATAAGAAAAAGGGCGTTTGCGCGCAATACACAAGGGTTTTTAGCTACATAAAATATAGCTAAATCACCCTTTTGCCCGCCGGCGCCGCGCCTGCACGGCTGCGGCCAGTGTGCGCAGCACGGGCTGGGTCTGCTCGAAGCTGATGCAGGCGTCCGTGACCGATACGCCGGGCCTGAGCGCCTGGCCGGGCACGATGTCCTGGCGGCCTTCTTTCAGGTGGCTCTCGATCATCACGCCCATGATGCGCGCATCACCTGCGGCCACCTGCGCTGCCACGTCATCGGCCACGGCAATCTGCCGCACATGCTGCTTGGCTGAATTGGCGTGCGAGCAGTCGATCATCACCTGCTCGCGCAGGCCCGCGCCTTGCAGCAAGGCACAGGCGGCGGCCACGTCGGCCGCGGCATAGTTGGGCGCCTTGCCGCCACGCAGGATGATGTGGCAGTCGTCATTGCCGCGCGTTTCAAACACCGCTGCCTGCCCCATCTTGGTCAAGCCCAAAAAGGCGTGGGCAGATTGCGCCGCGACGATGGCATCGGCGGCCACGCGCACGCCACCGTCCGTGCCATTCTTGAAGCCCACCGGGCAACTCAAGCCGCTGGCCAGCTGGCGATGGCTTTGGCTTTCCGTGGTGCGCGCACCAATGGCGCCCCAGCTCACCAAGTCGCTGATGAACTGGGGGC
>JAUNHQ010000027.1 GCA_030535425.1 Pseudomonadota bacterium
GAACAGCGCATAGCGCTTAGTATCTATCCAATCGTCCGGGATTCGACACATAGATAAACACCATGTCCGGGCAAATGGCCGCCATTTGCCCTGCGATGTGCGTGGTCAGCTCCAGCGTGGTTTTTCGGTAGTCGGCCTCGCTCACGCCCAGCGAGCTGACACCGGCGCAGAAAAAGCAGGCACTCAAATCCTGCAAACGCGCATCCTGCGCTGAAAGTTGCATTAAATCCGGCAAAACCAGGGTTTCAATGCGCTCATCCCGGGGCAGATCGGCTGCGGCATGGCGCAGGGGCAAAACCATGTGGCGCACATCGCCGTCGCGCAGGCAGGCACGCAGCACGCCCTGCCCCACCATGCCGCTGCTGCCAACAATCATGATATTCATGGGGTGTTCAAAAAAACTCAGGCAGCCGGATACGATCAGGCCGCCTGAAGGTTTTACGTTAGAAAAATAATCAACCAATAATGGCCTTCGGCTCCAGATAGGCATCCAGCCCATACACGCCAAATTCCCGTCCGTAGCCCGATTGCTTGAAGCCGCCAAAAGGCGCAAGCTCGTCATGAAAATCACCATTGATGCACACGCGCCCGCTGTCGATGCGGTTGGCGATGTATTCAATGACTGCGCGGTCTTTGCCGGTGAGATGTAGGCGCCCAAGCCAAACGGACTTTCGTTGGCAATGCGAATGGCGTCTTCCACATCCTGGTAAGCAATGATGCAGAGCACCGGGCCAAAGATTTCTTCTTGCGCAATGCGCATCTGGTTGTCCACGCGGATAAAACACGGTGGCTTTGACAAAATTGCCAGCTTCAAAACCTTCTGGCTTGCCCAGGCCGCCCGCCAACAGCTCGGCGTGGTCTTCCTCCAGGCCAATGCGGATGTAGTTCTGCACGTTTTCCCAATGCGCCTGGGTATTGAGTTGTTTCATGATGGTTTTCTTATGGTGTGAGGCGTCAAGGCGGCGAATGGTTTGCAGGGTTTCGGCACCGTCTGGTCGCTTGCTTGAAACGGAATGCCTGCCTGAAAGGTTTTCAGGCCGTCTGCAAAGGGTTAGCCGGCAAACCCGGTTTTGCCTTCAATGGCCACCGAAAGCGCCAAATCTTTTTGCGCTTCCAATCCGCGCAAATGTTTTTGATATACGCCCTGCAATACGTTAAACGCATCCACACCCAAAACGGTGCGCAGCGGCGGATTGTTCTGTTGGGTTAGATCGTAAATCGTCTTGGCCATCAGCACGGGATCGCCCGAAATGCTCTCTTCGCCCGATTGCGCGATGTAATCGCGCAGCTGGTTAACGGCCGTGCCTTGGTAGGCATCGGACTTTGTCGTCCAGCGCGTATTGCCGAGGAAATTGCTTTTGATGGAGCCGGGTTCGACGATGATGGTTTTAATACCGAATTCCGCCACTTCCTGCGCCAGTGTTTCGGCAAAGCCTGCCAAGCCGAATTTCGCCGCGTGATACATCGAGCCGCCGGCAAACGCGGTGCGCCCGCCGATGCTGGTGATGTAAACCATCTTGCCCGATTTCCGCGCGCGCATTGCCGGCAAAAACGCGCGGGTCAGGTGGATGGGGGCGAGCAGGTTCAGGCTGAGTTGCTGCTCGATGTCGGCATCGGTCATTTCTTCCATGGCGCCAATCACGGCGCCGCCGGCGTTGTTGACGATGACGTCCACGTCAGGATGTTTTTGGGCAAACGCCTTGATGGCGGCGGGACTGTTCAAGTCCAGCGCCTCGGGCGTGAGCTGGCCGGGATATTGGGCGGCCAGCGCGCTCATGCTGCCGGGGTTGCGGCTGGTGGCCACGAGTTTGTGCCCCTGCGCCAGCACATGCCCGGCCAGCGACAGACCCAGGCCGCCGGAGGCTCCGGTAATCAACCATTTTTGTGACATGACCAGATCTTTCTTATCAATCTCATCAGCCATACAAATGCTTGAACTGCGGGTCAAGCAAGCTGAGGGTGAAGTTTTCGTGATTCACCAGGCCCAGCACTTTATCGCTGGTGTAGAGCTGGTACAGAAAATCTGCCATTTCTTCGGCGGTGTTGTATTTGCTGAAGTAGAGGCTGTCTTTGCCGTAGGTGATGCTGTCATCTTGCATGGCGGTTTTGGCAAAGTCGGTTTTGGTGCTGGCGGGGGCCAGCACTTTCACTTGCAGCTTGGCGCCGGTCATTTTCATCTCATGCGCCAGGCCTTCGCTGAAGGCGCTGACGAAAAATTTGCTGGCGCAATACGTGGTGGCCATGGGCGCAAGGGTGTAGCCCGCGCCGGATGAGATGTTGACGAGCTTGGCCCCTTCTTTGTCGGCAAAGTCTTTCACGAATAGTACGGACAAAACGGTCAATGCCTCGATATTGAGGCGAATCATGCTGAGCACGCGGGCCAGGTCATGCTCCTTGACGTTTTCCAGAATGCCAAAACCCGCGTTGTTGATCCAGGCTTCCAGCGGATATTGCTTTACTTCATCATAAAAGGCGGGCAGCTTGTCGATGTCGGCCAAGTCGCAGGGCTTGACCACCACATCCACGCCAGGAAAGTCTGCCTGAATTCTGGCCTTGATGTCATTCAACTGGTTTTCGCGGCGTGCCACCAAAATCAAATTCTTGCCTTTTGATGCGAACAGGCGCGCGCTGGCTTCACCAATGCCGGCGCTGGCGCCTGTGATGACAATGTAGTTACCCATGATTTTTCCCAAAAATCCAATGAAATGGCGACATAAAAAGGCGACATGAAAACCAAAAAATATACCTTCATGTCTTGAAGGCGTGCCACTCTAGCAGTATGATTATTCCCAAACAATGAATTGTTTTGGAAAAGACTTTTCCCAAAACCGGAAATATCATGTTCAACAAGTTGGAAGCCCTGCGCTATTTCTGCTCTGCGGCCGAAACCCTGCATTTCAGTGAAACGGCGCAGCGCCTGTCGGTCTCGCCACAGGTGGTGACGCGCGTCATTGCCGAGCTGGAAACCCGTCTGGGCGAGCAGTTGTTCAAGCGCAATACCCGCAAGGTGCATCTGACGCCGTTTGCCGAGGCGCTGCTGCCCCATGCGCAAAAGCTGCTGGCCGACAGCGAGGCTTTGTTTTCAGGCAGCGTGGTGCGCGAAAACGAAATGAGCGGCCTGGTGCGCATTGCCCTGCCGCCCTTGCATGACCGCGATGAGGTGTTGTTTGAGCTGTTGCAGCAACTGGTCGATTACCCCGATCTGAAGCTGGACTGGCGCATGGACTCGGTGCAGCAGCATTGGGTGGAGGAGCAAATCGACATGGGCATACGGGTCAATGCCGAGCCCGACCCGCGCCTGATCGTGCGCACCCTCGGCCGTTTTCATGAAACCATCGTGGCGGCCCCGGCGCTGCTGGCACGGCTGGGCAGGCCTGAGAGCGTGGATGATCTGGTGCGGCGCTTTCCCGTCAGCAACTTGCTCAACCCTGACTCCGGGCGCCTGTGGGGCTGGCACACCGGTGAGGGCCAGACCCTGATGCCCCAGCAGCCGCACTTTGTCAGCAACGACATTTATGCCGAAATCCAGTCGGCGCTGGCCGGGCGCACCGCCGCGCAACTGCCCGACTACCTGATTGCGGCGCATCTTCAGGCCGGCCGGCTGGTGCGTCTGTTTCCCGATCTGCCCATGCCGCAGTGGACGCTCTACCTCTACCGCCCCCACCAAGCCGTGATCTCGGCCCGGGTGGAGTTCGTGTTCGATGCCCTGTCCAGCATTTTGCAGCGGCGCTATCTGAACCGCCCGGCGGCGGCATGAGTCAGCCAGGTAAGGCAGATGAAGGCGTGGCGGCCGCTCAGGCCAAGCCGCCATAGCCTGAGGCCACTTCGTGAAACAGCCGGTAGGCGTGGTGCTGCTGGGCTTCGTCGTAGATGTAGCTCACGGCCATCAGCTCGTCGGCATGCAAACGGTCTTGCAGCGCGTGCAACTGCTCGGCCAAGCGGGCTTTGGCGCCGATGAGCGAGCATGCCAGCATGGCATCGGCAGCGGCTTTTTCGCCCGGCTGCCACACCTGCGCCATGTCGGCACGCGGCGGCTGCAAAGGCAAGCGGGTGCCGCGCAAGATGTTGAGAAAAAACTGCTGCTGGGTGCTGGCCAGAAAATCCGCTTGCTCGTCGGTGTCGGCCGCAATCACGTTCAGCGCCACGATGACGTACGGTTTTTGCAGCACCTTCGACGGCTTGAACTGGTGCCGGTAAATGTCCAGCGCCGTGTCCAGCCAGCGCGGGGCAAAGTGGGCGGCAAAGGCATAAGGCAGGCCCAATTGCGCGGCCAGCAGTGCGCTGTCGGTGCTTGATCCCAGGATGTACAGGGGCACATCCAGCCCCATGCCGGGCAGCGCCCGCACCGGCCCTTGCACGTCTTCGGAACCAAAGTAGCGCTGCAAGGCCTGCACATCCGCCGGAAACTGGCCCGAGGCATCGCGCGCCTGACGGCGCAAGGCCAGTGCCGTGGCCTGGTCGGTGCCAGGCGCGCGGCCCAGGCCCACGTCCACGCGGCCGGGGTACAAGGTGGCCAGCGTGCCGTATTGCTCGGCCACCAGCAGCGAGCTGTGGTTGGGCAGCATGACACCGCCGCTGCCCACGCGGATGCTTTGCGTGTGCGCCAGCGTGTGACCCACCAGCACCTGCGTGGCCGCGCTGAGCAAGCTGGCTGCGTTGTGATGCTCGGCAATCCAGTAGCGCTGGTAGCCCATGCCTTCTACCGCCTGCGCCAGCGAAACCATGGATTGCAAGGCCTGGGCAGGGCTTTGCCCGGCACGCACGGGCACGAGGTTGAGCGCGGAAACAGCCAGCATGTTTTTTCTCCAGATTGCGTTGACCGGGTTTATACGCTGCACGTTGCCAGGTCCACGGTCGCCAGCGCCAAAACCTCACGCAAGGCATGCCTGCGGTGCCCAGGGCCGGTTTACACGCTTGCTTGATTAACTCCCTATCACAGGCACATCCCCTGAATAGCGCCGTGAGCGTCTCCCGCCTAGCCGAGTTTGCCTGTCGCTTCAACCGCCGCCATGATCTGGCCGCATTGACCCAGCGCAGCGCCGGATGCTGCGCAGCCTGCCGCCCACCCCCCAGTGACATGCCGCTCATGGCCGGCACCAACGGCCTGCACCTGGGCAAAGCAGTTTGTGCCATCGGAGACCACACGGGCCTCAGGTTCCAGCACTGCAGCGGCCCACTTCCTGATGATCTCGTTGGTAAAGCCAGCCACCGGCGTCAAGCGCATGCGCTGCGGGCGCTGCTGCTCATCGGTCTGCACGGCCGCCACGAAGGCCGTCTTGTCCAGGGCGCCACGCCCACCATGGATATGGTCAGCACGTTCACCCTCCAGATAGGCGTCATCGATCTCCACGCGCCCGACAAGCGGGCGCGCTTGAGCGCTAAAAGCGCTGATGCCGTTTTTGTGCTAAGTGAGCAAATACAGCGCCAGGAACCACTTGGTCAAAGGCAAGCGGGTGTGTTCCAAGACGGTGCCGGCTGTGGCCGAGCATTGATAGTCGCACCCGGCACATTGCCACAGCCGACGGGCGTGGCTGTCTTGAGTAGGCCAAAACTGTGTGCCATCGCAGCGCGGGCAGCGCCAGCGCAGGGGCCAGCGGGCAGCAATCAATGCATCCTCGCACTGTTGCTCACTGCCATATTGAAAATAGCAGCCAAACATGCTCGCGGCGCACTGCTTTGCAGGCAGCCGCACCCAGGGGAAAGTCTGAACAATTAGCGCGCCGATGTGCCTGGTTACCATTTCTTCAGCTTCTGCCTGTCATTGAGTTGCCGCAAGACGTTTTGTGCCTCGCTTGAGGTCCTTTTCGCCCTCCCGCAGGCCCGCTTGGCCCGCCGCGCGCGCGCCTAGGCCATCAACTTCTTGCGTGCCATCCACAAGTTGGCCAGCGCAAACAGGGTCACGATCTGCGCGGTGTTCTTCTGCAAACCTCGGGGGTCATGAAATTGAAATTGGGGGTGGAATTGGGTTTAAATTGGGGTCAGATCATCATTTCTTGACCCCACCCCTCTCTCCCCCTTAGGCGAAGGCTGAAATGAAAGCCACGCCGCTTCTCATCCCCCCTCGCCATCGGTCTGCGGCACCAGCGGGCTCCACAGCGCCGACAGCAGCAGCACCCCAGTGGCGGCCAGCAGCGGGCCTTGCCAGCCGGCGTGTTCGGCCAGCACACCGCCGGCCCACATGCCCGCGCCCAGGCCCAGCATCAGCAGCGTCGTGCTCCAGGTAAACGCCTCGGTGGCCGTGGCGCGCGGGGCCAGCGCGCCCAGTTGCAGCGACAGGGCCGTGATCAAAGGGCCAAAAGCCAGCCCCGTGGCCGCGCAGGCCAGGGCCATCATGGGCACGCTGCGCGCCTGCGCCATCAGCAAGCTGCCCGCCCCCAGCCACAGCACGGCCAGCAGAATGTGCCGGTTCAGCGGCCAGGGCCAGCGCCGCGTGCCATACACCAGCCCGGCCAGGGCCGAAGGCAGGCTCATGGCCGCATACAGCAGACCCACGGTTTGCGGCCGCTGCATAGCCGTGGCAAAGGCAGGCACGGCCATCTCCATCAGCCCGAAACCCGTGGCCGCCAGCAGCGTCAGCACCAGTGCGCGCCGCACACCCGCCACTTGCAGCGGCCCCAGCCAGTGGCGCACCGCGCCGCGCTCCACCTCGCCCCAGCGCCCCAGCGCACCCGATCGCACAAACAGCGGCACCCCCAGCGCCGTAAAACCGGCGGCCAGCAGCACCGCATGCGCGGCACTGCCCGCCAGCAGCGCCAAACTCACCAGCAGCGGCCCCAGAATGAAGCAGCTTTCCACCACCACCGACTCCACCGCAAAAGCCGACTGCCGCTGCGCCACGGGCATGTGGGCCTTGCGGTACATGGCGCGGATCACGGTAGAAATGGGCGGAAACAGCACCCCCGCCAGCGCCGCGCCCGCCACCAGCCAGCCCAGCCCCAGTCGCAAATGCGCGGCCAGCACCAGCACCAGCAGCGCCAGCACGTGGCCCGCCGCCAGCAGCGGCACCACACGGCGCGGCCCGCGCAGATCGATATAGCGCCCCACCACCGGCGCCTGCACGGCCAGCGCCGCCAGGTAAGCGCCCGAAACCCAGCCCGCTTGCGCAAACGAGCCGCTGCTGCCCTGCACCAAAAGCGTCAGCCCCAGCGCGTTCATGCCAATGGGCAGACGCGGCAGCACCGAGCTAAGCATGATGCGGCGCAACTGACGGTCGGCAAACAGCAGGCGATAAGAAGACAAATCCAGCATGGCGGGGGCAAGTATCGCCCGCAGCGGACAGCGCCTGCAAAGGGGGGTTGCGGGCGCATGATTCAAATCAAAAACAATAGCAAACTTTTGAGTAAAGACGCGCGGTAATGGCCATTTTCGACCAACCCTCACGGCGCCTTCACTTGAGACTGGCGCTGGCTGGGCAAGCCCCCATCCCTGCCTTCCCCCAGCGAGGGAAGGAGAGAAAACCCCAGCCACGCCGTATGGCGCGCGGACTCAAGCGTGCCAATGGGCCACGGGGGGCTCAGCTGGCGGCGTGGCCGCTTCGATGCGCGCGCACAGGCCGCCGCCAGGCAGGTTGTGCAGGGCCAGGCGCAGGCCGTGGAGTTGGGCAATGCGCTCGATGATGGACAGGCCCAGGCCGCTGCCTTGTTCGTTCTGGCCGCTGGGGCGGTAAAAGCGTTCGCGGATGCGGGGCAGGTGCTCGTCGGCAATGCCGGGGCCTTGGTCGCGCACTTCCAGCGCGTCGGGCAGCAGGGCCAGGGTGACCTGGCTGTCTTCGGGGGCGTAGCGCACGGCGTTGTCCAGCAGGTTGCGCAGCAGCAGGTGCAGCAAGGTGGCGTCGCCTTGCAGGGGCAGAGCGGGGGCGCCGTGGGCGGGCAGCTCACGCCGCAGGCGGATGCGTTTTTCGCGCGCAGCCAGGTTGACGCTGTGCAAAGCCTGGTCGCTCAGGGCCAACCAGTCGATGGGCTGGGGCTGGGGCAGGGTTTGGTCGGGGTCGAGCCGGGCGAGGGTGAGCAACTGCTCGATCAGGCGCTCGGCACGTTGCAGGCTGTGGCCGATCTGGCGCAGGTGGTGTTGCTGCTCAACCGGCTCGGGGCTGAGGGCCAGCGCCTCGGTCTGCACCTTGAGGGCGGCCAGGGGGCTGCGCAGCTCGTGCGAGGCGTCGGCGGTAAAGCGCTGTTCGCGCTCGATGGCCGCGCCCACGCGCGCCAGCAGGCGGTTGAGGGCGTGCACCAGGGGCTGGGCTTCGGCAGGCACGTCGGTGGCCACGGCTTGCAGGCTGTCGGCCTGGCGCTGGGCCAGATCGGCGGCCAGGCCTTGCAGCGGGGCCATGCCCTGGCGCACGGCCGCAGCCAGCAGCCAGGCCAGCAGGGGCAGGCTGAGCAAAGACACGAGAAGCTGCGCCCACACGACGTTGAGCAGGGTGCTCAGGCGCTCGCGCCGGTGCTGGGCCACGGCCACGGTGCGGCCCAGGGCGGCGTCGTGCACGTACAGCACGCGCCAGCTTTGGCTGCGCCACAGGCTGCCGGTGTTGACAAAGCCGCTTTGGGCGCGCCAGGGCAGTTGCTGGCCCCGGGCATCGGCCAGCAGGCGCTGGCCCTGGGCGTCCCACAGGGCCATGCCGTGGTGGCGGTCATCGGCCAGACCGCCGCTGGGGGCTTGGCCGGGACGCAGGCGGGGCAGGGTGGCGGATGAAGCCGGGGGTGCGGGCGCTGCGGGAGCCGCAGAAGGAGCTGCTGAAGCCGCCGGGCTGGCTGGCGCGGCCACGGCGCTGGCGTGCAGCAGGGCGCGGGCGAGCTGGTGCATCTGGCTGTCGGCGGCTTCGTCCAGCTCGTGCAGGGCCATGCCCATGGCCACGGCGTTGGCCAGCAGCCAGCCGCCCAGCAGGCCGGCACTCAAGTACAGCAGCAGGCGCGCGCGCAGGCTGGTGGTGGGCGGCAGGCGCCAGAAGGCCAGGGGCTTGTTCAAGGTGCGTCGCCCAGCTGGTAGCCCAGGCCGCGCCGGGTGAGGATGAAGCCCGCGCCGAGTTTTTTGCGCAGGTGGTGGATGTGCACTTCCACGGCGTTGCTGTCCACCTCCTGGTCCCAGCCGTAGAGTTTGTCTTCCAGCTGGGCGCGGCTGACGATGTGCTGGGGGTGGGTGAGCAGGATTTCCAGCAGCGTCCATTCGCGCGCGGTGAGCGTCAGCGGCTGGCCGTGCCAGGTGGCGGTGCGGGCGCTGGTGTCCAGCACCAGCGGGCCGTGGCAGAGCAGGTTGCGCGTGCGGCCCTGGCTGCGGCGGGCCAGGGCGTGCAGGCGGGCGGCCACTTCGTCCAGCGCAAAGGGTTTGCACAGGTAGTCGTCGGCGCCCGCGTTCAGGCCCTGCACGCGCTGCTCGATGGCGTCGCGCGCGGTGAGGATGAGCACGGGGTGCTGCTGGCCCTGCTGGCGCCACTGGCGCAGCACGTGCAGGCCATCGATGCGGGGCAGGCCCAGATCAAGCAGCACGGCGTCGTAAGGCGCGCTGCCCAAGGCAGCGGCGCCCTGCGCGCCGTCGCGGAACCAGTCCACCGCCATGCCCAGCTTTTGCAGGCCGCGTTGCAGGCCGTCGCCAATGTGGGGGTCGTCTTCGATCAGCAGGATGCGCATGGGCAAGCGGGTGGACGGGCGGGGAAGGATGCGCGCTGCGGCGCTCAGGGCTGGGGCGCGGCAGAAGCGTCAGGAGCAGGCATCGGAGGGCTGGCAGGGCTGTCGTCCGGCAGACGTTTGTAGCCGGTGAGCATGGCGCGGGTGAGGTTGATTTTGCTCCACCACGACATCAGCGCCACAGCAGCCACGTGCAGCAGCACCAGCGCGCCCAGCGCGTTGGACAGGCCCTCGTGCAGCTCTTCCACCGTTTCGTTGCCCCAGTAGGCGTCGGTGCCCATCAGGTAGCCGGTGGCGCCCAGGCCCAGAATGCAGGCCCACAGGGCCAGCATCATCAGCGCGCCAAAGGGGTTGTGGCCCAGCTCGTGCACGGTCTGGCGCCCGCGCAGGGCTTGCCAGTGCGCGCGAAAACGCGCAGGGGTGGGCAGGAAGTCGCTAAAGCGCGCATGGCGGCTGCCCACCAGCCCCCACAGCAGGCGCACGGCCACCAGGGCGCAGGCGGCGTAGCCGGCCCAGCGGTGCGGCGCATCGCCTTCTTCCAGCGCCAGCAGGTTGGCCAGCACCAGCAGGGCCACGCCCCAATGGGTGGTGCGCACCAGCGCGTCCCAGACTTTGACGGATTTCATGGCCTTGCCTTGTGTCGTGTGTGCGGTCAGCTCGGGCAGCACCGGGCTTAGCTTTTGACTTCCGTCTTGACGGGCTGGCCGGTCTTGGTGTCGAAGTAAATCTCCACCTTCTGGCCTTCTTTGTTGGTGCCGTAGATTTCGTAGCAGTTGTCGTCGGTCTTGAACTTCTGGATCGTGTAGCCCTGCTCTTTGAGCTGCTGCTGGAATTTGGCGGGCGGAATCTGCTCGCTGGCCGGATGCTTGTCGCACTTAGCGCCGGCAAAGGCCGAAACGGTGGCGGCGCTCAGGCACAGGGCGATCAGGGGTTTGGTCATGTTCATGAGGGTGCTCCTTGAAAAAAAGCGGGTTGAGACAGTGGCACAGTCAGGACATGCCTGCGCTGTGGGATGGATTGAAACCAGCGCCGCTTAACCCAGCCTTAACGCACGCTTTATTACCTTTTCGCGCAGGCGGTGACCCTGCCTGGCATTGGGTATATTGCGGCGCACCCATTTCTGAGTGACCCCCCGCATGGCAAGCAAAAAACCCCCCAAGGGCCTGGGCCGCGGCCTGGACGCGCTGCTGGCCCCGCCCGCCGCGCTAGAGCCTTCGGCCGATGGCACCGCCGCCACACCCGCTGGCACGCCCATGATGCTGCGCCTGGACGAAATGGCCCCCGGCCAGTACCAGCCGCGCACGCGCATGGATGAAGGCGCGCTGTACGAGCTGGCCGAGTCCATCAAGGCCCAGGGCATCATGCAGCCCATTCTGGTTCGGCGGCTGACGCAGCCAAAAAGCCTTGAACCCCCCGCGGAAAGCGTGGCAGAAGCTACTAAATCAGTAGCAAACTACGAAATCATCGCGGGCGAGCGCCGCTTTCGCGCCGCGCGCCTGGCAGGCCTGAGCGAAGTGCCCGTGCTGGTGCGCGAAGTGCCCGACGAGGCCGCCGCCGCCATGGCGCTGATCGAAAACATCCAGCGCGAAGACCTCAATCCGCTGGAAGAAGCCCAGGGCATTCAGCGCCTGATCCGCGAATTTGCGCTCACGCACGAACAAGCCGCACAAGCCGTGGGCAAAAGCCGCAGCGCCGCCAGCAACCTGATGCGCCTGCTGCAACTGACCGAGCCAGTGCAAACCATGCTGATGGCCGGCGATCTGGACATGGGCCACGCCCGCGCGCTGCTGGCGCTGGAAGGCGCGGCGCAAATTTCCGCCGCCAACCAAGTAGCCGCACGCAAGATGAGCGTGCGCGAAACCGAGGCGCTGGTCAAAAAGCTGGGGGCCGAATTCAACCTGACTGCGCCGCGCAAACCCGCTGCCAGCGGCGCAGGCGACAAATCGGGCGACGTGCGCCGCGTGGAAGAAGAGCTGTCTGACCTGCTCACCGCCGAAGTGCAGGTGCGCGTGAAAAAACACGTGCGCCAGAACGGGCAGTTGCAGCCCGTGGGCGAGCTGGTCATCCACTTTGGCTCGCTGGACGTGCTCAACGGCCTGATCGAGCGCCTGCGCGGCCAGCCCACCCAGGGCTAACGGCCTTATCTCACAGCCTAACGTTTGCATGCAGCTTCGCACGTTCTTCAACAGTGCGGGCAGCTGGCCTGGGTGTAAGCTGCCGGGCTTTTGCGTGCCACTGCTTTCAACATCTCACGATGCGGCTCAAATCCAACCTTTCCCCGCGCGCCAGCACGCGGGCCGACCGGCGCCCGCACGCGCCTGACGCTGGCCCGCCCCTGGCCGTGCGCGCAGCACGCGCCAGCGTGGCCCGCATGCGCCAGGCCATGGACCATGCCGTGACCCGATCGCCCAACACCTTGTTTTTGCGCGCCCTGGTGGCGCAGCCAGGCGCCGTAGGCGCCATCTGCGCCAGCTCGCCCCGGCTGGCCGCGCGCATGGCCGCGCGCGTGGACGCCTCGCGCGGCGGCCTGGTGGTTGAGCTGGGCGGCGGCACCGGCGTCATCACCGCTGCGCTGCTGGCGCGTGGCGTGCCCCCCGCGCGGCTGGTGGTGGTGGAGCAATCGCCCGCCCTGGCCGATCACCTGCGGCGGCGCTTTCCCGGCGTGTGCGTCATCCAGGGCGACGCCGCCGAGCTGGCCCAGTGGCAGGCCGCAGGTAGCCTGCCCACGGACACGGGCGGTGCGCCACTGCCCATTGACTGCATCGTCTCTGGCCTGCCGCTGCTGTCCATCCCTCTGCCCGTGCGCCAGCGCATCCTGCGTGCCGGCGCGCAAGCCCTGGCCCCGCACGGGCAGCTGCTTCAATTTACCTACGCGCTGCGCGGCCCCTCGCCCTGGCAAGGCGCCGGCCTGGCCCGCCAAAGCTGCGAGCGCGTGCTGGCCAACCTGCCGCCCGCCCGCATCGACGTGCTCGTGCCGGCCTAGGGCCTCTGTTCACGCCCACCGTTTTGCCCCATCCGCCGTGTCCACGGCTGGCCCCAACCGATCGGCCGATCACCTGATCTGCCTGGGCTGGGCGGGCCTTGCACCCGCTGCAAGTGTCCAATTTGTTGCGTTTGCCTCGCAACTGCACGTGCATGCGCTTACTTTTTGGCGGGCTGCGGTTACTATTTGATGCTGTCATGCCGGCCTTGGCCGTGGGCCCAGCGCCCTATTTGGCATGGCCTGAAACCACACACCGACACAACAACGCGCCGCCGCCGTGCCGCGCCCGAGGGAAGTGCATCATGAAACGCCGTCACACCGCCACCCACCGTTCACTGCAAGCGGCTTTGCGCCGCGCCGGCCTGCTGGGCGGCGGTCTGCTGCTGGCCGCAGGCGCGCAAGCCGGCATGGTCACCGACGCGCACGGCAACGTGGGCTATGACACCGCCGCCGAGTGCGACGCCGCCGTGCATGCAGGCACCGCGCGCTATTACCAGCCCGTGACCACCCGCAAACCCGCGCGCAAGCAAGGCGAGGCCAGCGTGCGCACCATCCGCTTGAGCGAGCTGTCCACCGCCACCGCCCAGGCGGCCGGTCTGCGCTACAGCGCGGCCGACTACACCCGCGGCGCGTGCGACCTGGGCATCCGCCACGTGCATGGCCGCCCCGACATCACACCTGAGCTGGTCGGCAAATGGGTGCCCTTTGCCCCCGACATGCGGCTGAACCTGTACAGCGATGCCCAAGGCCAGCCCGTGCGCGCCACCATGGCGCAGTGCGACAACGGCTTTTCCGGCAACCTGCCGCGCCCCGTGCCACCCGCCCCCGCCGTGGCCCAGCAAGCACCGCAGGCGCCACAAGCCCAGCCCAACCAGTGCTTTGCCAACATCCTCATCCCGGCCAAGTTTGAAACGCGCACCCAGCAAGTGCTGGTGGCGCCGGCCACCCAGCGCGAAGAAGTGGTGCCCGCCACCTACAAAACCGTGACCGAGCAAGTGCTGGTACAGCCCGAAACCCGCCGCCAGGTGCCCGTGCCTCCCACCCTGCGCACCGTGACCGAAGACGTGGTCGTGCGCCCCGCCGGCACGCGCGACGAGCCCGTGCCGCCCACCTTCAAGACCCAGACCGAGCAGGTCCAGAACAAGGCCGCAGGCAGCCGCTTCGAGGTCTCGCCGCCCGTGTACCAGATGGTCAGGGAACGCGTGGTGAACGTGCCCGAACACACCATTGAGCGCGTGGTGCCCGCCGTGTACAAGGAAATCGAGGAAACGGTGGAAATCAGCCCCGCCACCACCCGCACGGAAACCGTACCGCCGCGCTACCGCACCGAAACCGAACGCGTGCTGGTGCGCCCCGAAGTACTGCAATACGTGCCCGTGCGCCTGCCCATGAAGCAAGTGCCCGAACAGCGTCTGCTGGCCGAGGCCACTACCCGCATCGAAACCGTGCCGCCCGTCATGCAAACCGTCGTGGAGCCGGTGCAGGTGCGCCCCGCCAGCATTCGCCGCGAAGCTGTGCCCGCCGCCTACGAAATCGTCACCGAGCAAGTCAAGGTCAGCGAGCCCTACCGCGAATGGCGCCGGGGCCGCGTCTGGGTGGGCCAGGCCATTGAGGTCGTGCCCCTGCGTGGTTTCATCGTGGACCCCACGGGCCAGTTCAAAGGCCACAAGGTGGCCGACCGCACCCTGGTGCACGCAGCCGCCGGCGGCTCTTCGCGTGGCGTCGTGGACACGGGCATGACGCCTGCTGACAACACCTCGCTCGAAGACGACGTGATGTGCCTGGTGGAAGTGCCCGCGCAATACCAGACCGTTACCCGCAAGGTCTTGCGTGCGCCAGCAACGGTTAATGACGTGCAGGTGCCTGCCGAATACAAGAACGTCACCAAACAAGTCGTGGTGCGCGAAGGCATGACCCGCACCGTGCCCGTGCCTGCCAAGTACCAGAGCGTGTACCGGCAAGAGGTGGACTTCGAGCGCGCCCGGGCTCTGGGCTACAAATTTGACGACGCGGGCGAGCTCGTGGCCACCCCCAATGGCCAGCGCGTGGTGCGCGCTGCTGCCGTGGCCGGTCAGCCCCATGTGCAGATCGACCGTGCCATTGCACCCGATGCCTGGGTGCGCGAAATCCGCATTCCGGCCGAATACCGCAACATCAACCGTTACGTGCCCGAGCAGCCTGCCAGCGTGCGTGTGGTGGATGTGCCTGCCGCCAAGCGCACCATCAAGCGCCGCGTACTGGTAGAGCCGGCCCGGACCGAAACCGTCACCATTCCCGCGACGTACAAGACCGTTGCCAAGCAGGTGCTGGTGCAGCCCGAAGTCACACGCGAGGTACCGGAACCGGCTGAACACCAGACGCTCACCCGCTACGAGTTGGACCAGCCGGCCAGCCTGCGTCAGGTGGATGTACCCGCCGTGGTAGCGCCCATCACGCGCCAGGAAGTGGTGCAAGAAGCCAGCGTGCGCGAAGAAGTGGTGCCCGCCGTATATCGCACCGAAACCCGCCAGGTCATCGACCAGCCCGCCACCACCCGCACGGTGGATGTGCCTGCCCAGTACGAAACCATCTCCTGGCTGGTGAAAGTCGCCGACGCGCGCGAAGAGCGCCGCGAAGTCATGTGCGAAACCAACACGTCTCCCGACAAGATCAGTGAGGTACAGCGTGCTTTGCAGTCAGTAGGCTTCAATCCCGGCGCCGTGAACGGCGTGCTCAGCCCAGCCACCATGCAGGCCGTGTCCGATTACCAGCTTGCCCGCGGACTGCCCGCCCATGGCTATCTGGATGTGGACACCGTTCGTGCCTTGGGCGTAGCGCCCAATTGATGATGCGCAACTGATCGGCCACCGGCGAACAAGCATGCAGCCATGGCATGATCGGCACTGTTAAAAATTTGTTCCTCAAGACTCTTTATGTGCCCTTTGCGGGCCGGATGTAAACCAAGGAGATCCCAACTATGTCGTCTCAAAGAACCTTGGCCGTACTGGCCGCTGCAGGCCTGGCTGCCCTGCTGGCAGGCTGTGAAACCACCAGTCTGAAAATGGGCGGCGGTGGCACGGTGGCCAGCGGCGCCGCCGGCGGCGCCACCGCCACGGGGGAAAACTCTCAACTGGAAAAATGTGATTCGCCCCTGGGCACCGTTTCCCTGGTTGAAAACGAAAACGCGGGCTGGTACACGATTCTGCGCAATGAATACCGCTTGCCTCCTACCAGCAACCTGCTGCGCTTGATGATCCAGCAGTCCAACTGCTTCATCGTGGTAGAGCGCGGTGCCGCAGGCATGCGCGCCATGAGCCGTGAACGCGAACTGATGCAGTCTGGCGAAATGCGCCGTGGCAGCAACTTCGGGCGCGGTCAGATGGTGGCATCTGACTATGGCATGTCGCCTGAAATCATCTTCAGCGAAGGCAATACCGGAGGCGTCGCCGCCAGCCTGGGTGGCTTGTTTGGCAGTGTGGGCAGCGTGGTCGGTGCCGTGGCCGGCAACACCAAGACGCGCGAAGCCACCACCATGCTCACGCTGGTGGACAACCGCTCAGGTGTGCAAGTGGCTGCCTCGCAAGGCAGCGCCACCAAGACTGACATTGGCGGCATGGCCAGCCTGTTTGGCGGCAGCGGTGCGGGCGGCGTAGGGGGCTACCAGAACACCCCGCAGGGCAAAGTCATTGCCGGCGCCTTCATGGATGCCTACAACAACATGGTGCGCTCGGTGCGCAACTACCGCGCGCAATCTGTCAGTGGCCAGGGTCTGGGCGGCGGCGGTCGTCTGAATGTGGATGGCGGCGCGGCGCCCAGCCAAACCTCTGCGCCCAAGAGCACGGGCAGCACCAGCCGTAGCCGCAGCAGCACCAACCGTCGCTGATCGCGATGCACAGGTCAAGGTAAGAAAGGGATTATTCCCCTTACCTTGTACCCGGGCAGATGCCCAGAAAGCAAAACGGCCTTTCATCAGGCCGTTTTTTTATGTCTTCAACTATAAAATTTATAGCTGAAAGCCCTTTAAACACGCGCGCAAATGCCGTTTATGACATGCCTTAAAAAGCCCAAGTGCTTGCAACAGCAGGCACCTGGGCTGGGCAAGAAACGCTGGCGGTCAGGCAGCGTCAGAAAGAGTGGCGGATGCCCAGTTCGACGCCGTGGCGACGGCGGTCGCCGTCTTGCTTGTCATGCACCACGGTGCCGTAAACCAGCGTGCGCTTGGACAAGCTGTAGTCATAGCCCAGGGATATCAGCTTGCGGTCCACCTGCGGTGCAGCACCTTTGTCGTCCTGCATCGAATAGGCAAAGCGCAGCTTGCCCGGGCCCAGGGGCGCGGTGGCGCCTACCAGCCAAGTGGCGCGCTTACGGCTGGCGCGCTTGCCGCTGTGGTATTGCAGCATGGGCTTGATGAACTTGAAGTCGTAAGACAAGCCCAGCGAGGCAACGTGGTTACCGCTGGAGTGGCGGCCATAGCCCAGCGAGCCATCGAAGGGGCCGTTGGCATAGCGCAGGCGGATCGAATAGGACTCGCTTTCGCCTTTGACCGTGCCAGCACCAAAAAGGGTAAAGCCGCCAAACTTGGGCGTTTCGTAGTAGATGCCGCTGTCAAAGCGCACGAAGGTGGACGAGGGCAGGCCCAGCAGCAGCCCGCTGGAGCCGAAAGAGCCAATGCCGTCGGTGCCATGGGGGTCGTAGCCGGAGGCGATGCGCTGCGAGGGCGAGAGCGAGCGGCCCAGGCGCAGCGTGCCCCAGTTGCCTTGCAGGCCCACCCAGGCTTCGCGGCCCCAGAAGCGGGGCGACTCAGTGGAGCCGTCTTTAGGGTTGATACGGCTTTCAAACTGGAACACAGTGCTCAGGCCATTGCCCATGTCTTCCTTGCCCCGCACGCCCAGGCGGCTGGTGGAAGCCTGATCCATGTACCAGCCTTCGCCGGTCATGTGGGTCACGTTGGCATCAATGCGGCCGTACAGCGTGACGCTGCTTTGCGCGGCGGCCTGGCCCGCGCTCAAACAGGCAGCAGCGCTGGCGCAAACGATCAAGATGCGAGGCTTTTTCATCTTTATGTCTCCAAGTCAGGGAAACGAAATGGTTAATCGGTCGACTGTGCCTGCTGGCCGACGGGCACATGGTTGTAGGCCAGCAGGCGTGGGGTTTCACACATGTCCAAAATGGTCAGGCTGCCCGGGTCAACGGCCACGATGCGCTCAGCCGTCAGGCCCAGCGTCAGCGCCAGCACGGCTCTGATAACGCCACCATGAGTGACGACCAGCACGTTTCCTGAATGTCCCTCGTGCAACGAGGCCAGCGCCGCTGCCACGCGAGTGCGCAGCTGCTCCACGGACTCCCCACCTGGCGGCGATTGTAGGCCGTCACGCCAGCTACGGTAACGCTTGCTGTCGCAAATTAACAAATCCTTTACCGGGCGCGACGTCCATTCGCCCAGGTCGGCTTCGCGCCAGCGCGGGTCAATGGTCGCTTGCGGCCAGCCCAGCAGCTCGGCCGTCTGGCGGGCGCGCAGCAGATCGGAAGCATGGGCCGAGCAAGGCGCCCAGTACGCCACCAGCGGCGCCAGCTGCTGCGCCTGCGCCCGGCCCTGCTCTGACAAGGGAATATCCGCCTGGCCTTGCAGCACTTTGGAGGCATTCCATGCGGTTTCACCGTGCCGCACCAGCAGCAACTTGTTCATGCACCCACCTCCAGACGCTTGCCGTGCTGGTCGAAGCAGGCGCGCGGCGCAGGCGGAAAAACCACACGGGCCGTCTGCCCGGTTTGCAAAGCCGGCGCATTGGCGGTGACAACGCTGATGCGCTGGCTGCCCAGCATCAGCGTGCACACAAAGCTGCCTGCCATGGGGGCCACCTCGATCAGCGTGGCCATCAGCGTGGGCTGCTCCGCTGCGGGCACGCCAGTGGCCAAGGCCAGGTCGGTGGCGCGGTACAGCAGCTGCGCTTGCGCCGGGCCGTTGTGAACAGGGGCCAGGGCCATGCCATCGATGCGGTACATGCCGCCTTCGGCCTGCACGGGCAACACATTGGCGGCGGGCGTGCCGACGAAAGTGGCGACAAAGGCGCTGGCGGGCTGCTCCAGCAGCATTTGCGGCGTGCCGAACTGCTCGATAACCCCCTGGTTCATGACCGCCACATGGGTGGCCATGGTCATGGCTTCGACCTGATCGTGCGTGACATAGACGCTGGTGGCCCCCGTCTGCCGGTGCACGCGCAGCAGTTCGCTGCGCATTTCCAGGCGCAGCTTGGCGTCCAGGTTGGACAGCGGCTCATCAAACAGCAGCAAACCGGGTGCGGGCGAGAGCATGCGCGCAATGGCCACGCGCTGCTGCTGGCCGCCTGAGATTTCGCTGGGGTAGCGGTCAGCCAGGTTGGAGATGCCCATCAAAGCCATCACTTCGTCGGCACGCTGGCGGCGCTGCGGCGCGGGCAGGCGGGCCACTTTCAGTGGCCACTCGATATTGCCGCGCACCGTCATGTGCGGCCACAGCGCATAGCTTTGGAACACCAGCCCCAGCCCGCGCCTGCCCGGTGGCACCAAAATGCCTTGCCGGCCGTTGGCCACTTCCTTGCCGTGAATGTGCAGCGAGCCCTCGCTGGGCTCTTCCAGGCCGGAGAGCATGCGCAGCAGCGTCGATTTGCCGCAGCCCGAAGGCCCCAGCAGCACCAGAAAACTCTGCGGCGGCAGCGTCAGGTCGATGTGGCGCACCACATGCGTGGCGCCGTAGTGCTTGTGCAGGCCGCGCAGCTCAATGGCCGGGCCTTGTACCGACGTCATGGGGGGCAGGTCGTTCATTTTCATGGCCTTCAATCTTTCATCCAGGGCTGGGAAGCGTTCTTCAGCTTTTCGGCCGCCATCGTGGCCAGCACCGAAATCAGCGTGATGAGCGTGGTAATGGCATTGGCGTGCTGCAAAAAGCCCTCGCTGGCGTAGCGGTAGGCCACTACAGACAGCACCGGCATGGCCGGGGTGAACAGCAGCATCACCAGCGACAAGTCGCGCACCATCTTCACCACCACCAGCACGCCGCCGGCCAGCAAGCTGCGCAGCGTCAAGGGCAGGTAGATGGACAGCAGCCGCCGCGGCAGCGAGGCACCGGCGATGGTGGCCGCATCCTCAATGTCACCTGCCACCTGCGCCATGGCCGCGCGGGCCGATTGCACGGAAAACGGCAGGGTGTAGGCCGTGCCCGCGATCACCAGCAGCGTGAACGTGCCATACAGCGCCGGCACCGGCCCCCAGCCCTGGCCAAACAGGGCGATGAAGCCCGCACCAAAGGCAATGCCGGGCACCATGCTGGGAATGAAGGCCATGGTGGCCAGCGGCCCAGACAGCCAGCTGCCCTTGTGGCGTGCGGTGACATAAGCCGTCAGCAGCCCCAGCAGCATGGAACACAGCGCCACCGCCACACCCAGGCCGATGGTGATGCCCAGTGCGCGCAGCAATTGCCCATCGCGCAGCACACCGCCCATGCCCTGGGCCACTGCGGTGCCCGCAGGGCCGAACCAGTAGTGCAGTGTCAGCCCGGCAGACAGGTTGCCGGACTCCACGGCAAAGCTCGACAGCACCAGCACCAGCATGGGCACCAGGGTGGCCAGCAGGCCCAGCGCCAGGCCGATCAGGGCCATGGGCCAGCGCCAGGCACCCAAGTCAAAGCGCCGGGTGCGCCCGCCCTTGCCCGTGAGCGTGGCAAAAGATTTGCGCCCCGTGATGGCGCGCGTGGCATACCACAGCACCAGCGCCGAGATGCCAATCAGAATCAGCGACAGCACATAGCCGCGTGCTTCGCTGCCGGTGGAAATCATGCCGTACAGCCGTGTCGACAGCGTGTGCGTGTTCACCGGCAGACCCAGCAGCGCGGGCGCAGCGAAGTTGGAAACGGCACCGGCAAGCACCAGCGAAGACGCACTGATGATGGCAGGCGACACCACCGGCAGCACGATGCCCGTGAGCACCCGCGTGCGCGAGGCGCCGGTCATGTGCGCGGCCTCCACCATGTCGGCATGCACCGACGACAGCGCCGCCGCCACCAGCATGAACACCAGGCTGGAGTAGTGCAGCACCAGCACCAGGGTCGTGGGTGTCAGGCCCCAGGCCAGCCAGTCCGGCACCGGCACGCCCCATTGCGCCAGCCAGCCCACACTGCCGCCCACGCGCTCATTGCGAAACACCACGCCCCAGGCAAAGGCGCTGGCAAAGCTGGGGATCACGAAAGGCAGCGCGGCCAGCACGGCAATAGTGCGGCGCAAAGGCACCGTGGTCATCACCACCAGCCAGGCCAGGCCACCGCCGATCAGCAAGGTGCCCGCCACCGTGGCCAGGCCAATCACCAGGGTGTGCCACAAAGGCCGCCACAGCAGGCTGCGCGAAATACTGCCCGCCAGCACGTCTTGCCAGACTTGCAAGCCGTGACCGGCCACAGTGACCCAGGCAATGCGCCCCAGCGGCGCCAGCACCAGGGCAGCCAGCACCATCGCCAGCAGCAGAGGCAGCCAGTGCTTGCGCACGGCAAGCCCCATCCAGGGCCGCGCGCCGTGGGCGGCGGCCAGTGTTGCGGTAGACATAAAAAGAAAAGGCCGGTGCCTGAGAAAGAAGTTACTGATGGGCCAGGATCAGGTCGGCTACTTTTTTGCGGGCCGTCACCGTCTTGGCCGGGTCAATGCGCCAGGCATTCAGCTGCGCCAGCGGGCGGGCGTCAGGGTGCGGGGCAATGTCGGTGCGGGCCGCGTAGTCGCCCGCCACGTAAAAGGGGGCAAAGCCCGGGCCACCATGGGGGCTGTCATCGCCCATCATGAACTGCACCAGCAACCGTGCAGCAGCCGGGTTTTTGCCGCCTTTGACCAGGCCCAGCGATGCAGGAAACAAAATGCCCGCAGCAGGCTGCACGTCAGCCGCCACTTGCAGCGCGCGGCTGCGCTCTTGGTTGTCGCGCCGGTCGCTGTAGGTGGCAAAACCCACGGGCGGGTTTTTCTGCCCCAGCTTGCCGATGGCATCGGCCACGGCATCGGTGTTGGCCACAAACACGGGCTGGTTGGCCAGCCAGTCCTTGAGCCACTTCTCGCCGGCGCTTTCTCCCTGGCGCAAGCGGATGGGCTGGCCGAAAACCTGTTCATAGGCCTTGGCCATTTCATCGTGGCGCAACACGATTTCGGTGAACAAATCCAGGTAATCGCCACGCACCGTCGGGTCCACCGACACCACACGGCCGCGCCACTTCGGCTGCGTCAGCTCCCAAAGGTTGCGCACGGGCGCGCCATCGGCATAAGCCTGCTCGTTGTACATCAGCACCTTGGTGGACAGGCGGTTGGCCAGCAAGGGCTGTTGCAGGGCTTGCGGCACACGGGCCGCAAACTCGGCAGGCACGTAGCGCGACAAAATGCCGGGCTTGACCAGCTCTTCGTACACCACCGGCATGTCGCTGATGTAGGCCACATCGGCATTGCTGATGCGGGCGTTGGACTCGGCCTTCAGGCGCGCGATTTGCTGGGTCGAGTTGACATCGAAGGCCACCAGATCAATCTTGGGATAGCGCGCTTCAAACGCCTTCTCGATACGCGCAATGCGGCTGGTGAAGGAATAAACGACCACCTTGCCTTCTTTTTCTGCCAGGGCTTGCAGCTCAGCCGCAGCCAGCTTGTCCAGCGCCTGGGCGTCTTGCGCCCACGCCGTCGAAGCCGTGGCCGCCAGCACCGCCATCAGCACGGCGCATGCGCGCAGCCAAGCCCGCGGGGCGCGGGCAAGCAGAGATGTGGAAGCAATGGAACGCATGGGAACGGATCTCCTTGGTCAAGATAAGGGCGGCGGCATGAGTCGCCTGTGGGCAAGTGGGCTTACACGGCATCACCCAGTTCGCGGCGCAGCGTTTGCAGCTTGTGCAGGTTGTGCATGGCGCGCTTGCGCGTGCGTGCCAGCAAAGTCAGCACCAAGGCGTTGGTGATGAGCATGGGCACACTCAGGGTCAGAAACTTTTCGCTGTCACCGCGCGGCGCGGCCAGCACCAGATGGGCCGGCAGATCCACCGTGTGGGCCAGCGTGTCGGCAATCAACAGGCTGCGGGTGCCGCAGTCGCGCGCATGGCGCAGCAGCACGGGCAAAGCCTTGGGCACGCGGCGAAAGGCAAAGGCCAGCAGCACGTCACGCCTGTCCATGTCCACCAGGCGCTCGGCCAGCTCGCGCCCCTCGTGGCTGATGTTGCGCACAGGCAGGCCGGCGCTGCGCAAACGCCGGTCAAGCAAGTCCGTCAGGATCTTGGCATTGCCCGTGGCCCACAGGTGGATTTGCCTGGCGCCGGCCAGCATCTGCGCGGCCTCATCCAGCTGCTTTTGGGAAATGTGCTGCTCGCAGGCCAGCATGGATTCAACCTCGTGGCTGAGCAATGAGCGCCACAGCTCGCCATCGGCCACCTCGGCCAGCGTGCGAGCCACCCGCTGCGACGGCTCCATGGCCGCGTCCTGCTGCTCTTTGCGCAAGGCCCGGCGAAAGGCCGGGTAGCCATCGAAGCCCAGCTTTTGCGCCAGCCGCACGGCGCTGGACTCATGCACGCCCGCGGCCTGTGCCAGCTCGCGCCCCGACAGATAGGCCGCGCCCGCCGGATCCGAGGTCAGCACCGCCACCAGGCGCTGCTCGTTCTCGGTCAGTCCGGACTTGTGTTCGCCAAGAAGGTTGATGATGGGTTCCAGCACAGCAGCAAAAACAGGACAAATCGCGCACCGGGCACCGCGTGCGCAAATGGCGCAGGGTACGGCTTGCCTATGACACCTTCATGATGGGTTGAGCACACCACTTATGTGGGCATGTAACAGAGATTACGGCGCCCCTGTGACGTTGCAAATAGGTACATTCCCGCAATGAAACATGCGGCCTCATTTTTATTTGCAAAAAAACTTGCAAATAAACCGGGCTTACTTTGACATGTCCGGCGCCTGCGCCAGCCATGCGGGTTACGGCCTGCGGAGCAGGCAAAAAGAAAGAGGAAAGCGCGTCAAGCCGCTCGTCGATAACGGCGCGAATGGCCCCTGGCCCCTTGGCAGAACAACCCAGAGAGGTAGCCAACCCAAGACCATATTGCCCGCGTCACAGCCTTTTGCAGCGCCGCGTCGCCCTCATGCGCACCTGCATGTGCACCCTCTTGTGCGCCATGGTCAAAAGCGCGCCGCAGGCCATGCCTCGGAAGCTCTTGCGAAAGCCGTGCCAACCTGTTTTCAAAGTCGGCCGCGACATACACGCACGCCGCGTGAATCAGGATCGGGGCAAACCCAGGCAAGCAAAAAGCGCCGCTGGCAACCCCGCGGGCCGCGCTCAAAACACCTGCTGCCCCAGTGCCATGCGCGTGAGATGAACCACCGAATCGGCCTGCATCTTGGCCATCACCCGGCTGCGGTGCAAATCCACCGTCTTAGTGCTGATATCCAGCTCCCGCGCAATGATCTTGCTGATCTTGCCCTCCACCACCCCTTGCATCACCTGCCGCTCACGGGGGCTGAGCAAGGCATAGCGGCGGCGATACTCCGCACAAAGCGGCTTGCCCTCCACCTCAGCAGCCGCCCCCAGGCCCGTCACCGCACCCAAAGCCTGCGCCGCCTGCGCCCCCGCCTCAAACGCACGCGCCAAGGCCGACTCCAGCGCACTGTCCTGAAACGGCTTTTCCAAAAAGGTAATCGCCCCTTTTTCCATCGCCTGCACCGCCAGCGGCACATCCCCATGGCCCGTCATGTACACCACCGGCAGCGCGGGCTGCGCCTGCGGGCCCGTCACCCCCGCCTCAATCAGCACATCATGCACCTGCAAACCCGTCATCACCGGCATGCGCACATCCAGCAACAAACAGGCCTGCGCCCGCGCCGCAGGCACCAGCGCCTTCAGCGCATCAATCGCCGCCTGCGGATCGCCAAACTCCACCACCTCATAACCCGCGCCACTCAGCCACCACTTGGCCGTCGCCCGAAAGTCATCGTTATCGTCCAGCAAAAACAAAGTACGGCCTGCAGACATATCAGCACCCATGTAACCGTCGCTCATGCAAGCGTCGAATCAGCATCCAGAAAACGCGGCAACTCGCGCGCCTGCTCACCCCGCACCAGCGGCAGCGCCACCCGAAAAGTACAGCCACGCCCCGCATTCGGCGTGTACCACAGCCGGCCCTGATGCAACTCAATCAGGCTGCGGCAAATATTCAGGCCAATGCCCATACCCGTCGGCTTGGTCGAATAAAAAGGCATGAACAACTGCGCCGCCCCCCCCTCATCAATACCGCAGCCCGTATCGGCAATGGCAATCTCAATCTGCCCCGCCCCCTCATCCACCTGACTGCTGATCGCCAACCGGCGCTCACCCGCAGGCGTGCTGCCCATCGCATCAATCGCATTGCGCAGCAAATTCACCATCACCTGCTGCAACATCACCCCATCGCCCGCCACCGCGCTCGCATCGTCCTGCGCGCCGCCATGCGCCAGCGCCAAAGACAGCTGCACCCCATGCCGCCCCAAATCCCAGTCCAGCAGCGCCAAACTGTTATGCAACAGCGCATGCAAATCCACCCGCTCCCGGCGCGGCTGGCGCGACTGCGTGTAATCCCGCACACGGCCAATAATGCGCGCCGCATACTGCACCTGATCCAGCGCCAGCTGCACCCCCTGCGCCAGCGGCGGCAGCACGCCCGGCTGCGGATTCGCAATCGCCGCATCCAGCCGCGCCTTCAACCCCCGCAACACATTCGTCACCGCCCCCAGCGGCTGATTCAGCTCATGCGCCAGCGTCGTCGCCATCTCCCCCACAGCCACGCTGCGCGAAGTAAACAACAAGCGCTCGCGGTCCTCCAGATACCGGCGCGTCGCCCGCTCATGCGCCGGCACGGGCAACAAACGTAAAGCCAGCGCACCATCCGGCAAACAGCGCAAACCCGCATGCAGCCAAACCGCCCCGGCATCGGCCGCACCATCCTCATCCTTGCCTTCCACCTGCGCCGCCTGTCCCGCCTGCACGCCCGCCTGGCGCAACTGCACCGCCCCCTGCCAGCCCTCGCCTCCCCCGGCAGCTGACGACGACGCAGGCACCCCAGACACTCCAGGAAGATGCACCCCCATCGCCGCCAGCCCAGCCGCCAGCCCCTGCAGCCGCTCGCACAAATCCTGCAGCGACAAAGCCATCACCTCCGCTGTCGCCAAACCCAGCTGCCCCTCCCACGCCGGGCTGCACCAAACCACAGGCGCCGCCGCCCCTGGCTGCAACAAAGCCACCGCCTCATCAAACGCCTGCCACAGCGAAGCCGCCGCAACCGCCTCAGACGGCCACGGCTTGCCCCGCGCCGTACTGCGGCGGAGCTTGGGTTTGGCCAATTCGGTATGAAGAGTGCTGCGTGCGGTCACGGATAGACAAACTCAATCACTGTGTCTTGCAATGCCAGCCGCGCTGCCACAAAAGCCGCAAAGCGCGCTTGCCAGCGCAACAGTTTGAAGGAAAAACCCGCACAAAGCCGGTTTTAAACGCCCGACATTGCATGCAAAAATTTCAAATGTCAAAGACTGTCTGCAAAACGCCCCTCAGCCCCTGACACCCCCCGCCGGCGCCACATCCGCCAGCGGCACCGGCACGCGCAGCACCGTCATCGTCCACTGCGACCCCATCAGCCTGCGCAAACGGCGCGGCTCCGCCACCACAATCTCCTCACCCACCGGCACCACCGCAGCCCCAGCCACCGCAGCCGCCGCACCATCCACCGCCACCAAACGCGGCGTATGCCGGTCCGGCTGCGAAGCGGCCACCCGCCACACCCCTTCAGCATCCACATGCTGGCGCAAGCGCCACACCCGCCACTGCCCATCCGCCGGCAGCGTGGCCGACCAGCGCGCCGCCAGCGCCCATGCCCGCCCCATTGCACCCGCTGGCCGCACCGCATCCAGCCCCCCCGCACCCGCCACACCCGCATCCGGGCGCAGCAAATGCGCCATCAGGCGCAAATGCGTCCCATCCGGCGGCGCCAGCACCATCACACAGCGGCCAGCCGCCAGCTCGCGCAGCAGCACCTGCTGCCCATGGGCCACCAGCCACGCATGCATCGCCCGGTAATGCTGCGCCACGGCCTCAGCCACCACCTGCCGCCGCGCATCCGCATCAACCGGCGCCTCGCTCAGCGCATCACCCGCCTCATCGGCATCATCACCCGCGCCGTCCCAGAAATCCTCATCCTCCATCTCCGGCGCCTGCTGCCGCGGCGTATGCCTGTCCACCGCCTCCACACGGTCATACGTGCCCCGCTTGCGCCGCTTCGGCGCCAGCGCCAGCGCCTGCGCCAGCACCCTCGGCATCGCCACCGGCACCTGCCCCGGCAGCGGCTGCCCATCCCCCGCCACCTTGCCCGCACCCGGCTGCTGCGCACGCGCCAGCCTGTCCGCCGCCACACCGCCCGCCACCGCCTGTCCCACAGCCGCTGCCCCCGCCGCCCCCCAGCCCCGCTGCACCGCCCCCACCGCCGGCGGCAGCCCCGGCCCCGGCAGCGCCGCCTGCGACAGCGCCACACGCCCCGCACCCCAAGCCAACTGCCCCTGCGCCAGCGCCGCCGCCGCTGCACCCACACCCATCTGCCCCGCCGCCAGCCTGCCCAGCGCCTGCGCCAGCACCTGCTGCGCCCACACCGTTTGCGCCTGCGCCTGCTGCACCGTCAGCACCGCCCGCCCGCCCAAGCCCGGCAGCGGCCCCAGCGCACTCTGCCCCGCCAGCGCCGCCGCTGCGGCCACCTGCGCCAGCCCCGCACGCGCCATTTGCGCCACCAGCGCAGCCTGCGCCTTCTGTGCAGCCTGCGCCGCGTGAGCCACTTGAGCCGCTTGAGCCGCCTGCGGCACCACCCACCCGCGCCCCAGCGCCGCCGCTGCCGCCATGGCCTGCGGGTTTGCCACCGCCTGCGCCACCGGCAGCGGCGGCGCAGGCGGCGCCCGCAGCGGCACACCATTGACCCCCGCCTGCGCCAGCCCACCGGCCTGCGCCGGCACAGGCAACACCTGCGCGTGCGGCAGCGCCGGGTTAGGCGGCATCGGCCCAACCGGCGGCACACCCGCCATCGGCCGCCCCGGCAGGGCATTGGGGTTCACAGGGGTGGGCGGCAGCGCGTTGGGGCTCGTCCCCTGACCCGGCAGCGGCTGGGGGATAGCCTGCCCAGGCAGAGGAGTATTGGGCGCTCCCTGCCCCGGCAAGGCATGGGGCGTGCCCTGCCCGGGCGGCAGGCCCGGTACGTTGGCATTGGCATGGACGCTGAGCTGACCGCCAGGAGGAGGGAGGTGAGGAGCGGGCGCAAAAAAGGGAGACGGAGCAGGCGCTGCCCGCCACGGTTCGGGGCCGCCCCATGGATTGAGATTGAGCGCTCCTTGATGAGTCGGCCAGCCGCCAAAGCCTGCTCTGCCACCCGCTCCAAATTCGCTGCCGAAATGCCTTGCGCCGATGCCACCCTCGCCCAGCCCAAGGCCATTGCCTTGTCGGGCATCTTCGCTGCCCTGCCCAAAGCCACTATTCTGCTGCGCTCTATCGTCGTGACCAGGTTGCTGCCCAGGCTCTGCCACCTGCACATTAGGAGCAGTATCTGGGGCAACCCGTGCGCCACCCTCACCCTGATCAGATAAAGGCGCATCATTGGAGGGAGACGCTGGCGTCGGCGTCGGCGTCGGCGAACTGTCAAGACGCGACGCTACATCCGTCGCAGGAACTGGGGGCTGCGAAGTTCGAAAAGTTGATCCGGATGTCAAAATTTATGCTGCACTCCCAAACCATAGTTATTTTCACCTACATGCCTATGGTAAACACCATAGAAAAAGGTGCGCTTGGACAGTGCATATTTCATCTCCAACGTCCCATTTGTATATTTTTTCTCCTTATGAGTCACCCCCTGGTACTCAACGTCATACTTCAACTCACGAACCACATCCAGCGCAACGCTAAAAGCGCCAAACTGGGCAGATCCACCCAAACTGACGCCTGAGACACGTCCCGTAGCGCCAGGATAGCCAGGATAAGCATGGTTACGCGTATCGTTATAGCTGGCTGCCAACGCGAAATTCCCAAAACTGTACTTAGCACCCAAGCCATAGTTAGTTTTGTGATTTTTTGTCTTATTTACAGCAATGCCAGCGCTCAAAGATCCATTGACATAGGTAAGCGCCACATCCACCTTGGCGTTGTCATTATTGTCTGCCTTCATGACATATGCCACTTCGGCGCTAAAACCGCCCCACACTGGGGTTTTGTAGCTGATTTGGCTATTTTGACGGTCAGGCGTATTGCCTCCCACAAAACCAAAAGAAAAATATGCAGGTGAGTAATTGGCCAACCCCATCAAATCCCAGATTTGCATGGCATTGAAGCTAGGCGTAGTAGCAATCCCCATTTGCAAGCGGCCCCAATTCCCCCCCAGCCAGACATTCGCCGCACGGCCCCATCCGGTAAGGTTTGCACCATTTTCCAGGTTGACAGCATGCTCCAAATTGAAGCCTACCTTCAATCCCCCGCCTAAATCTTCCACGCCGCGAAAACCCAAGTAGCTCACGCTGTTATTGATGAGGCTATTCCCCTTCATCTGCGCTTTTTCACCTGACTCCTTCCCCACCGCCACATCCGCCACCCCATACAAAGTGACCGACGATTGGGCTAAGGCAACACCCGAAACCATCAGCACGGCGCTGGCCAACAGTGTTTTTTTCATCATGTCCATTTCCCCTAAAATGTTTTGAAGTGAATAAAAAGTAAATCGGCGTAACTCTGTCGCCAAAACGTGGGCGAACGAATGCGCCATTGAAGCAGAGCAGACGCCGCATGCCTAGCTCAGCGTGACAAATTTGGCAAATTTACGACATCTGTCACTTTCGGCCATGCATAGCCAGCATGTGTTGACTCAGTGCCAAAAACGGCTTTTGCGCTTGTCTATCAAGCGCAAACAGCTATCTTTATTGAAGCAACGTATGTGCTGACTGCTGCGTGCCAAGCGGGTTGATGGCATGTGGCTGAGGGGCGGCGCCCTGCCCGTGCCTTTCATGCAGCCTGCTGCACGGCTGGCACTGCCGCCCATGCGTTTGCCTTTTTCTCCGGCAATAGGGGCAGAGCCTGACGCTGCGCAGGCGCCAAGACCATGGCGGGCAGCTTCGGGGGGATGACAATTGCTATGAAATCATGAGCTAACTTTGCTCACCAAACGTGCGCAAATGGCTTTTTTTGCTTATGTTCTTTTGGGTACGTTGACTGGCTGGGTGCTGGGGGCCGAGGCTGCCATGGAAAGGGTGGGGCAGCAGGGAATGCTGGAAGGGGGCGATGGCCCCCGATGTTTTAGAAGAGGCGGTATGCACCGGGTGACCCAGGTAAGACCCAGGCAATCTTCCCAGCTGGTAACGCTCCCAGCTGGGAAGGCTGCGTATCGATAAACCGGGCGACTTGTGGCCGAATGCGGCATTCGTTTTTGTCAGTCATTCCTGGAGTTGTGCCATGAGTTTTCCCGTCAATGCTGTCAACAACGCGGCCCGCGCCGCCAGCCATGCGCCTACTGGCGCACTGTCTGATACCGCCCGTCAGGCGGTAGACAAGGCAACCGACATGGGCACGCTTAATCCGGGGCGGCTGGCAGAAGACCTCTCGCGCCGCCCGGCGGCCGAGCGTGAGCAACTGCTGCAAGAAATCAGCCCCGGCCTTTCACCGCGCGATGCCGAAAGCCTGACGCAAGAGCTGGCCGCGCGCGGCACGCCGGTGCAAGGCGCGGAGCAAAGCGCAGGGGCGGCCAAGCCCAAGGCCGATGAGGTGGACGCGGGCGAGCTGGCGCTGGATCTGGCCCAGATCGGCCTGGACATTGCGGGCATTTTTGACCCCACCCCCATCTCCGACGGCGCCAATACCCTGATATCGCTGGGCCGTGGCGACTGGCTGGGCGCAGGCCTGAGCGCCGTGAGCATGATCCCCTACGTGGGTGACCTGGCCAAGGCGGGCAAGCTGGGCAAATACGCCGAAACCGTGGCCAAGGCCGTCGATGCCGCCAAGGCCAACCCGGCCCTGGCCGAAAAGCTGGCCCCGGCGCTCAAAACCATCCGCGACACTATCGACCAGCTGCCGCTGGAAAAGCTGCCTGATTCGGTGCGCGAGGGGCTGGCGCCCATCAAGGGCAAGCTGGATGACTTTGCGCGCATTGGGGTGCGCGAGGTTACCGAACAATCAGCCAAGTACGGCAAAAACGAAGTGACTTGGATACAAAATGCCAATGGGGAGACCATTGGGGCGCGTGGTACGCTGCGCGAGGTGTCCACAGGTTTGAAGCGTTCGTCTGCTGAGGTTGCAGATCAGGCTGCCATTGGTAAAAGGGGTTTGTCTGACGATGAAGGTGGACATATCATCGGCCACCGCTTCATGCCTGACCAGGGCATAAAAAACATGTTTCCCCAGAATGCCAATTTTAATCGAAGTGCCTACAAAACGATGGAAAACGAGTGGGCCGATTGGATTAAAAGCGGAAAAGAGGTTTTGACTGAAGTCAAGCTTGTCGGCGGCAAAGATGGCCGACCTGCCGAATTAGAAGTTTTCTATCAAGTCATCGATCCAAAATCGGGCAGCATAAAATATGAGAACTTCGTTAGCTTTGAAAATAAAGCTGGTCAAAGTTTTGATCGGGTCAACAAGAAAGACATGTAAGGAGTTGATACTTATTCTATGGAAAATGAACTATTGATTCAGTTGTGTCAGACGGCACTGAAAGAGGCTCGCTTGCCAGAAGAATGGGAAAAACTGATTCTGGTTGGCAAGCGGGGCGAGGGTTTTGCTTCGATGTCAGGTTACGCCTTTGACCGCCGGGGCGACTCTCACGCCACATCACCACGAGGCGAGACCATTCGTGCTATGAAGCAGTTGGCGCAAGCCATGACAGACACCAGCCCAACAGGCAAGCCGTGGGTATCGTGCCTGTTGAGAATAGGTCATGACGGACAGTTTGGCGCGGATTTCGAATATGATGACGTGGGGCGATGGGCCATTGGACCAGGAAACATGGAGCAGCGCATCGCCGAGTTTGCTTCCATGCCCGTCTGAGTCTGCCCTTCAGACCCATCTATTTAATGAAAATAAAACCCGTCTCTTACAGAGGCGGGTTTTTTATTGACCATGAAATGAGGCCGTGTGATAAACAAAAACGAGGCCCTGATGAATCTTTGTAAGTAACTTCTGAACGTTCCAAGCGCTAGAGCTTCACATCGGGAAACTACAAGGAGCGTATTGCAGAATATGCAGCCATGCCGGTGTGAAAGAGAAATGTCTGGCGCATGAATTTCCTGCACTGGCACCCAAGCTGGCGCAACCGCCCATCACACCGGCCATGCCGGTTTAGGCACACTCAGCGCGCATTCATTCAGCATGCCAAGCTGTTTGCGCTGCGATTTGAAGGCGCGGGATGGAAAAGGGTTTCTGAAAAGCTTTGGAAAAGGCTTACTTCAGGTAAGAGCGCACCAGGGACACGGCTTCGTCAATGGCTGCGTGCAGGCGGGCGTGGGCGGGGTCATCGGCGGCTTCGGGGGCGCAGTCGGCATGGCCGAAGGTTTCGCGCAGGTGGCCTTGCAGCACGTCGGACATGAGGCCGTTGACGGCGCCGCGCATGGCGGCGAGCTGCTGTAGCACCGGGCCGCATTCGGCGCCTTCGGCAATGGTGCGCTCCAAAGCCTCGGCCTGGCCCCGGATGCGGCGCAGGCGGGTGATGGCGCGCTTTTTGTCTTCAGGGCTGTGGGGCATGGATTGGGCACTCCTAGGCTAGGGCGGGGTTATAGCAGGGGCTTTGAGATGTGTAAATCAATGTGTCTGCGCACAAAAGCCGCCAGCAAGGCTGGGAGCGATGCGCTGGTAGCCATTTTCTTCATGCGCGGCTAATTTGGCCCTGCCCATGCCCCGCCAGGCCGCCAGCGGCGCAGCAGCAGGGCATTGGCCATGACGCTGACGGATGACAGGGCCATGGCGGCGCCGGCGAGCACGGGGCTTAGGTAGCCCAGCGCGGCCAGGGGGATGCCGGCTGTGTTGTAGATGAAGGCCCAGAACAGGTTTTGCCGGATTTTGGCGACGGTGCGCTGCGAGATTTCGAGCGCGGCGGGCACCAGGCCCACGTCGCCGCGCATGAGGGTGATGCCGGCGGCGTGCATGGCCACGTCGGTGCCGCTGCCCATGGCGATGCCAACGTCGGCCGCGGCCAGGGCGGGGGCGTCGTTGACACCGTCGCCCACCATGGCCACCACGGTGTGGGGCTGGGCGCTGCCGCTGCCTTGCCCGTCTTGCCTGCCTTGCAGTTGGGCGATGGCCTGGGCCTTGCCTTCGGGCAGCACATTGGCCAGCACTTCGCCCTGGTCGGGCCGCAGGCCCAGGCGCTGGGCCATGGCTTGGGCGGCGCCAGTGTTGTCGCCGGAGATCATGACGCAGCGGATGCCGCGCGCGTGCAGCGCCTCGATGGCCTGGCGTGCGCCGGGCTTGGGTTCGTCGCCAAAGGCCAGCAGGGCCAGGGGGCGGGGCGGGGCGGTGTCACCACCTGTGTCAGCGCCTGGGCCAGCGCCCAGGGCCAGCACCGATACGGTGGCGCCTTGGGTTTGCTGGGCCTGCGCTTCGTCGGCAAAGGGTTGCATGGGGGCGCCCAGCTCGTCCATCCAGCGCAGGCTGCCGATGCGCAGGGTGTGGCCGCCGACCACGCCCTGGGTGCCGCGGCCGGGCACGGCGCGCACGTCTTGCGGGGCGGTCAGGGTTGCGCCCTGGGCCTGGGCGGCGGCCAGCACGGCGCGGGCCAGGGGGTGTTCGCTGCCTTGTTGCAGGCTGGCGGCGGCTTGCAGGGCGGCGGCTTGGTCCACGCCGGGGGCGGGCCGCAGGGCCAGCAGGCGCGGCTGGCCTTGGGTGAGGGTGCCGGTTTTGTCAAAGGCGACGGTGCGCACGCGGTGCGCCAGCTCAAGCGCCTGCGCGTCTTTGATGAGGATGCCGTGGCGCGCGGCCACGCCGGTGCCGGCCATGATGGCCGTGGGGGTGGCCAGGCCCAGGGCGCAGGGGCAGGCGATGACGAGCACGGCGACGGCGCGGACGATGGCGACTTCAGCCCCCGCGCCGGCCAGCCACCAGCCGATGAAGGTGAGCAGCGCAATGCCCATGACCACGGGCACGAAGACGGCGGCCACGCGGTCCACCAGCCGCTGCACGGGGGCTTTGACGGCTTGTGCGTCGGCCACCAGGCGGATGATGTGGGCCAGCACGCTGTGGCTGCCGGCGGCGGTGACGCGCATGAGCACGCGGCCATCGCCGTTGATGGCGCCGCCGGTGAGCGCGTCGCCCACGGTTTTGGGCACGGGCAGGGGCTCGCCGGTGAGCATGGATTCATCGGCCTGCGTGTGGCCTTCGGTCACGGTGCCGTCGGCGGGAATGCGCTCGCCCGGGCGCACGGCCAGCACGTCGCCGGCGCGCAGCTCGTCCACGGGGATGTCTTTTTCGCGGCCGTCCCAGTCGATCAGGTGCGCCACTTCGGGCCGCAGCGCGTGCAGGGCGCGGATGGCGGCGGTGGTCTGGCGCTTGGCGCGCTCTTCCAGCCACTTGCCCAGGCGCACCAGGGTGACGACGACGGCGGCGCTTTCAAAGTACAGGTGGTGGTGGGCATGGCCCGTGAGCCACAGCCACACCGACAGCAGCCAGGCGGCCGTGGTGCCCACGGACACCAGCAGCTCCATGTTGCCGCTGCGGTTTTTCAGCGCATGCCAGGCCGCGCGGTAAAAGCGCGCACCCAGGATGAATTGCACCGGCGTGGCCAAGGCAAATTGCACCCAGGCCGGCGGCATCCAGTGCACGCCCAGCGGCGCCAGCAGCATGGGCAGCACCAGGGGCGCGCACAGCAGCAGGCCCAGGCCCACGGGGGCAAAGCCGGCCCAGGGGCCGCCCTCAGGCGCGCTCAGGGCCGTGTCGGCGCGGCGCGGCTCGTAACCGGCATCGCGCACGGCGCGGCGCAGGCGCGCGGGCATGTCCTCACCATCGCCGCCGTAGGTGATGCGCGCGCTTTCGGTGGCCAGGTTGACGGCGGCGTCTTGCACGCCCGGCACTTTTTTCAGCGCCTTTTCAACACGCGCCACGCAGCTGGCGCAGGTCATGCCGCCCACGCCCAGATCCAGCGTGTGCAAAGCCTCGGTGGTGGCAGGTGCGTTCATGCCGGGCAGTATGAGGCTTGCCATGGTGGCAAGGTCAAGCGCAAGAATGAATAGGAACAAAAAAGGCCTTTTGCGCGCATCCAGAGCGTGCGAGAAGCTACTTATTTCATAGCAAATACCGTACATGGCTTGACATTGCCACCGTGGCAGGGTTCAAACTCCGGGCCTTTTGAGCGACCAACGGAGTTTTTCAGCCATGCAACAGCAATTCACCGTCACCGGCATGACCTGCGGCCATTGCGAAGCCGCCGTCACCCGCGCCATCAAGCAACTGGATGCCCAGGCCCAGGTGCGGATTGACCGCACCCAGAACCGGGTAGAGGTGGAATCGGCCCAGCCGCGCGAAGCCATTGCCGCCGCCATCCGCGAAGAAGGCTACGAAGTGGCACCGGCATGAGCGCAGCGGCCCAGGCACATGCGCACACCCACCCGCAGCAAAGCGTGAACATCGGCCAGGCCGCGCGCGCCTCGGGCGTGTCGGCCAAGATGGTGCGCCACTACGAAGCCCTGGGCCTGCTGCGCCCGGTGGCCCGCACCGAAGGCGGCTACCGGCAGTACACGGCGGCCGACATCCACACCCTGCGCTTCATCAAGCGCGCGCGGGATCTGGGCTTTGCCATGGCCGAGATTGCCGAACTGCTGAGCCTGTGGCACGACCGCCAGCGCGCCAGCGCCGACGTCAAGCGCATTGCCCAGGCCCACGTGGCCGATTTGGAACAACGCATCGCCGCCCTGCAAGACATGCGCCACACGCTGCAAAACCTGCTGCACCACTGCCACGGCGACATGCGGCCCGACTGCCCCATCCTCGACCGCCTGGCCGGCCAGCCTGCGCCCTGAGCCTTGCGCCATTTGCCTGGCGCCTTTCTTCGTGCAACTTTACATAGCGACATGCGGCAGCGATGCGGGCGATACACACCCCGCGCAGACTTGCGCTCAAGCCGGTCAAGGGGCTTTTTGAAAACCCCTTTCGCACACCGGCCCCACGCCGTTTGTTCAAAGAGTCCTCATGATGAAAGGAAAATCACCATGGCTCGCCATCACCACCACCATCACCACCGCAAGCACCTGTTGATCGCCACCTTGCTGGCCGCTACCGCTGGCCTGGCCGGCGCCCAAACCGTCATGCCCGCCGCAGGCGACGGCGCAGCCCAGCCCCCCGCCGCCCGAGCCAGTGCCGAGCGCGGCGAACGCGGCGACCGTGGCCCGCGCGGCGAACACGCCCGCAAAGACCCCGCCGAAATGCAAAAACGCATGGCCGAGCGCCACGCCAAGCGCATGGCCGATCTGAAAGCCCAACTCAAGATCACCCCCGCGCAAGAAGGCGCCTGGAACAACTTTGCCGCCGCCATGCAGCCCAAGGCCCCCGCCCAGCGCCCGGACCGTGCCGAGTTCGACAAACTCACCACCCCGCAGCGCATCGACCGCATGCAAGCCCTGCACGCCGAGCGCGGCGCCGAAATGAAAGCCCGGGGCGACGCCACCAAGGCCTTCTACGCCCAGCTCACGCCCGAGCAGCAAAAAACCTTTGACGAACGCGCCCTGCGCGGCGGCAAGCATGGCGACGGCGACCGCCGTGGCGGCGGCAAGCATGGCCGCCACGGTGGCCATCACGGCGGTCACCACTGACCCCCCTGAGCAATCCCCCCGCACAGGCAGCGCCAGCCACACGGCCTGCCCGGTGCGTTCCAGGCCACCGGTTTTGACGAAGCAAAACCGGTGGCTTTTTCATGCCTGCGCGCACACTTTCACTTTGATGGGGTGCGTTCCCTCTGGAAAAAGGCATGGGGTTTTTTCTCCCTCTCCCTCTGGGAGAGGGTGGGGTGAGGGCAGGCAGCGCAAATGGGACGCCCAATGGCAAACATGTCCACGGCCAGTCAAACCCAAGCCAAGCGCGCCATGAAACACCTGGGGCAGGCAATGCCCCGCTGGCCCCCATCCCAACCTTCCCCCAAAGGGGGAAGGGGCCAAACCAGCGCCATCAAAAATCATAGCTGCCCGCGCGCGCCTGTCGCGCGCAAACGGCCTTTTTAATGCCTCAACAATCTTTTGCCCGGCGGTGAAAACCCCAAGGGTTCGCGCACTGGCGCCAGCTCAGTTTTTTACGTAAGCTGGCCGCCATGCCCTACACCGCGCCGCCTCCGCCCCCCATGCCCCCGCGCCCTGCGCGCGGCAGCCTGTGCCTGCTCGCCGTGCGCCAGGTGCCCTTGTCGGCGCCGCTGCAATGGCTGGCCCTGGGCTGGCGCGACGTGTGGCGCTGCGGTGTGTGGAGCCTGCTGCACGGGCTGGCCATGGCCGTGTTTGGCGGCTTGCTGCTGGCGCTGGCTGGCCACCACTTCTGGCTGCTGGCAGGGGCTTTTTCAGGCTTTTTGATCGTGGCCCCGGTGCTGGCCACCAGCCTGTATGCCATGAGCCGCGCCCTGGCCCGTGGCGAGCCGGTGGGCGCACGCACCATCGCCATGACCTGGATGCGCTGGCAATACTCGCGCTACGCCGTGTATGGCGGCTACTGGAGCCTGGTGCGTTTTGGCCTGCTGCTGTCGCTGGCGGGCACGGGCTGGGTGCTGACCTCGGCCGCGCTCATCACCTTGCTGGCGCCGCAGCCGGTGCGCACCCCCATGGATTTTTTGCACCACGTCGTGCTAGCGCCGGGCGGGCATGTGTTTGAGCTGTGGCTGACCCTGGGCGCGCTCATGGCCGCGCCGCTGTTTGCCTCCAGCGTGGTGGCCATGCCCTTGCTGCTGGACCGGCGGGCAGACGTGCTGCAAGCCGTGCTGACCAGCTGGCAAACCGTGCTGCACAACCCCGCCGCGCTGGCGCTGTGGGCGGCGCTGCTGCTGGGGCTGACCCTGCTGGGCATGGCCACGGCGCTGCTGGGGCTGATCGTCATCGTGCCCTGGCTCGGCCATGCCAGCTGGCATGCCTATCAGGCGCTGGTGGACCCCAGCCACCTGCCCGAGCGCCTGCCGCCAGAAGGCCCCCCCGCCTCTTGAAAAAAAGCCTTGGCCTGCGCGCCACGCCCTATGCGCCCTAGGGCCTGTTCACACTGTTTTTACCCCTGCGTTGCCCTGCCAAGGGGCCA
>JAUNHQ010000111.1 GCA_030535425.1 Pseudomonadota bacterium
GAGGCGCGCACCTTCGGCATGGAAGGGCTGTTCCGCCAGATCGGCATCTACAACCCCAAGGGTCAGCAATACACCCCGGTCGATAAAGACCAGGTGATGTACTACAAGGAAGCCACCGACGGCCAGATCCTGCAAGAAGGCATCAACGAAGCCGGTGGCATGGCCAGCTGGATTGCGGCGGCCACCAGCTACAGCACGTCCAACCGCATCATGATGCCGTTTTACGTGTTCTATTCCATGTTCGGCTTTCAGCGCGTGGGCGATCTGGCCTGGGCGGCGGGCGACATGCAGGCGCGCGGCTTTTTGCTGGGCGGCACCAGCGGGCGCACCACGCTCAACGGCGAGGGCTTGCAGCACGAAGACGGCCACAGCCACATTCTGGCCGGCACCATTCCCAACTGCGTGTCGTACGACCCCACCTTCGCGCACGAAGTGGCCGTCATCCTGCACCATGGCTTAAAGCGCATGGTGGAAAAGCAGGACAACGTCTTTTACTACCTGACCCTGCTCAATGAAAACTACGCCATGCCGGGCCTGACCGCTGGCACCGAAGAGCAAATCATCCAAGGCATGTACCTGTGCAAGCCCGGCAGCACCAGCGCCGGCCAGGCCAGCGCCCCGCGCGTGCAGCTGCTGGGCAGCGGCACCATCCTGCGCGAAAGCCTGGCCGCGCAAGAGCTGCTGCTCAAGGACTGGGGCGTGGTGGCCGACGTGTGGAGCTGCCCCAGCTTCAACGAACTGGCGCGCGAAGGCCAGGAAGTGGAGCGCTGGAACCTGCTGCACCCCACGCAAACGCAGCGCGTGCCCTTCGTGGCGCGGCAACTGGCCGACCACGCAGGCCCGGTGATTGCCTCCACCGACTACATCCGCGCCTACACCGAGCAAATCCGCCCCTTCATGCCCAAGAACGCCCAGGGCCAGCCACGCCACTACACCGTGCTGGGCACCGACGGCTTTGGCCGCAGTGACTTCCGCAGCAAGCTGCGCGAGCACTTTGAAGTCAACCGCCACTACATCACCGTGGCCGCCCTGCGCGCCCTGGCCGACGAAGGCAAACTGCCCCTCAGCCGCGTGGCCGACGCCATCAAGCAATACGGCATCCAGGCCGACAAGATCAACCCGCTGCACGCCTAAGACCCGAGGCAGGAGACAAGAACATGGCATTGGTGCAAGTCAAAGTCCCCGACATCGGCGACTTCACGGACGTCACGGTCATCGAGCTGCTGGTCAAACCCGGCGACAGCGTAAAGGCCGAGCAAAGCCTCATCACCGTGGAAAGCGACAAAGCCAGCATGGAGATCCCCTCCAGCCACGCTGGCGTGGTCAAAGAGCTGCAAGTCAAGCTGGGCGACAAGGTCAGCGAAGGCTCTGCCGTGCTGCTGCTGGAAGCCGAAGAGGCCAATGAATCTGAGCCAAAACAGGCTCCAGCGCCCGCCCAGAGCGTGGTAGCAGCTACTGAAAATGTAGCAAACGCCGCAGCATCCCCCGCACAGGCCCCGGCCCCTGCGGCCAGCGGCCCCGTTGAAGTGCGCGTGCCCGACATTGGCGACTTCAAAGACGTGGCCGTCATCGAAGTCTTCATCCAGCCGGGCGACACGGTGAAAGTGGAGCAATCGCTCATCACGGTGGAAAGCGACAAGGCCAGCATGGAAATCCCCTCCAGCGCGGCAGGCGTGGTCAAGGAAGTCAAGCTCAAGCTGGGCGACAAGGTCAACATGGGCGATCTGATCGCCGTGCTGCAAGGCGCGGCCACGGCCCCCGCCCCGGCATCGGCGGCCCCGGCGGCCCCAGCCGCAGCGCCGGCCGCCTCGCCCGCCCACTCTGCTCCACGGACGGCCGAGGGCGGGGCCGCTTCTCCCGCCGCCGCACCGGCGGCCAGCGCCCCCGCGCACGATCCGGCCAAGCCCCCGCTGGGCCTGCCCCACGCCAGCCCCAGCGTGCGCAAATTCGCACGCGAGCTGGGCGTGCCGCTGGACGAAGTCAAAGGCACCGGCCCCAAAGGCCGCATCACCCAGCAAGACGTGCAGGACTTCACCCGTGCCGTCATGGCCGGCACTGCCCGCACCAAGGCCCAAGGCGCACCCAGCGCCGCAGGCGGCGTCACCGGCGGCGGCGAGCTGAACCTCATCCCCTGGCCCAAGGTGGACTTTGCCAAGTTCGGCCCCATCGAAGCCAAGCCACTATCGCGCATCAAAAAAATCAGCGGCGCCAACCTGCACCGCAACTGGGTCATGATCCCGCACGTCACCAACAACGACGATGCCGACATCACCGACCTGGAAGCCCTGCGCGTGCAGCTCAACAAAGAGAACGAGAAAGCGGGCATCAAAGTCACCATGCTCGCCTTTCTCATCAAAGCCTGCGTGGCCGCGCTCAAGAAATTCCCCGAGTTCAACGCCAGCCTGGACGGCGACAACCTGGTCTACAAGCAGTACTGGAACATCGGCTTTGCCGCCGACACCCCCAACGGCCTGGTCGTGCCCGTCATCAAAAACGCCGATACCAAAGGCGTGCTGCACATCAGCCAAGAGCTGGGCGAGCTGAGCAAAAAAGCCCGCGAAGGCAAGGCCAGCCCCGCCGACATGCAAGGCGCCACTTTCACCATCAGCAGCTTGGGCGGCATTGGCGGCACCTACTTCACCCCCATCATCAACGCGCCCGAAGTGGCCATCCTCGGCGTGTGCCGCAGCGAAATGCGCCCCCGCTGGGACGGCAAGCAATTCGTGCCGCGCCTGATGCTGCCCCTGTCGCTCAGCTACGACCACCGCGTGATCGACGGCGCAGCTGCCGCGCGCTTTAACGCCTATCTGGGCCAGGTGCTGGCGGACTTCCGCCGGGTGATGCTGTAAGGAGCGCGTGATGAGTGCAATCGATATCAAGGTGCCCGACATCGGCGACTTCAAAGACGTGGCCGTCATTGAACTGCTGGTCAAACCCGGCGACACGGTGCAGGCCGAGCAATCGCTCATCACGGTGGAGAGCGACAAGGCCAGCATGGAAATCCCCAGCAGCCACGCCGGCGTGGTGAAAGAGCTGAAGGTCAAGCTGGGCGACAAGGTCAGCGAAGGCTCGGTCATCCTGTCGTTGGAAGCCAGCGAGGCCAGTGCTGCGGCATCTACTCCCTCTCCCGCCCGGGCGGGAGAGGGCAGGGGTGAGGGTGGGGGGGCTGCATCCGGTGCTGCAGCAACATCAAGCCCTTCACCCCAACCTTCTCCCCCCAGCGGGGGAGAAAGCCACAGCCCCGCCCCCACGGCTGCCCGCTACAGCGGCAGCGCCGACGTGCAGTGCGACGTGCTCGTGCTCGGCGGCGGCCCTGGCGGCTACAGCGCGGCCTTCCGCGCGGCCGATCTGGGCCTGAACGTGGTGCTGGTTGAGCGCTACGCCACCCTGGGCGGCGTGTGCCTGAACGTGGGCTGCATCCCCTCCAAAGCCCTGCTGCACGTGGCGGCGGTGATGGACGAAGTCAGCCACCTGGCCGCGCTGGGTGTGGACTATGGCGGCGCGCCCAAGCTCGACATTGACAAGCTGCGCGCCCACAAAGAAAAAGTCATTGCCAAGCTCACCGGGGGCTTGGGCGCCATGGCCAAGATGCGCAAGGTGACGGTGCTGCGCGGCTACGGAAGCTTTGTCGGCACCAACCATCTGGAAGTGGAAGAAACCACCGGCAGCGGCCAGGCCAAAACCGGCGGCAAAAAAGTGGTGCAATTTGCGCGCGCCATCATCGCCGCCGGCAGCCAGGCCGTGCGCCTGCCCTTCATGCCGCAAGACCCCCGCGTGGTCGATTCCACCGGCGCACTGGCGCTCCAGCGTGTTCCTAAGCGCATGCTGGTGCTGGGCGGCGGCATCATCGGCCTGGAAATGGGCACCGTCTACAGCACCCTGGGCGCGCGCCTTGACGTGGTGGAAATGATGGACGGCCTGATGCAAGGCGCCGACCGCGATCTGGTCAAAGTCTGGCAAAAAATGAACGCCCCGCGCTTTGACCACATCATGCTCAAAACCAAAACCGTGGCCGCCCGCGCCACCGATGCCGGCATTGAAGTCACTTTTGAAGGCGAAGGCGCGCCGCCCCCGCAAACCTACGATTTGGTGCTGCAAGCCGTGGGCCGCAGCCCCAATGGCAAAAAAATCGGCGCCGAAAACGCGGGCGTGGCCGTCACCGATCGCGGCTTCATCCACGTGGACGTGCAAATGCGCACCAACGTGCCGCACATCTTCGCCATTGGCGACATCGTGGGCCAGCCCATGCTGGCGCACAAGGCCGTGCATGAAGCGCACGTGGCCGCCGAAGTCATTGCCGGCGAGATCAAAGGCGACGAAGCCCTGGCCAAGGCGCAGTTTGACGCCCGCGTCATCCCCAGCGTGGCCTACACCGACCCCGAAGTGGCCTGGGTCGGCCTGACCGAAGAGCAGGCCAAAGCCCAGGGCGTGAAGGTGAAAAAAGGCCTCTTCCCCTGGAGCGCCTCAGGCCGCGCCATTGCCAACGGGCGCGACGAAGGCTTTACCAAACTGCTGTTTGACGAGGCCACGCACCAAATCGTGGGCGGCGGCATCGTCGGCACCCACGCAGGCGACATGATTGGCGAAATCGCCCTGGCCATTGAAATGGGTGCTGATGCCGTGGACATCGGCAAAACCATCCACCCCCACCCCACGCTGGGCGAAAGCATCGGCATGGCCGCCGAAGTGGCCCACGGCAGCTGTACCGATTTGCCGCCGCAGAAGAGATAAACCCGCCGCTGCGCATCAGGCGTCACCGCGCTATTGCGTGCGGTGGCGTTTTTCTTTTGAAATTATGCTTTCGTTTTTATGCTGAACGGCTGTATGGGAATATGCACTTGAATCAAGGTGTCAAATAAAATAAATCACCCGCCTTCATGCGTCACCTCATGGCGTTTGGTATTTTACGTTTGATGTTAGACAAGCCGTTGACTAAAGTGGTTGGTGAAAATCTGATTGCTTTTGATGGGCGAAGAATGTAGACTGCAATATCATCTGATTCTGGTGAGGCTTACCAAGAAAGGCCCGCAATATGAATTATCAAAAGGCGGTGCAAAGCATCTGGTGCCAGTCCGAAAGCGGACTGGCTGAAGAAGCGGCGCAACTCAAAGAAATCGTCCGTTACGCCGCGCTGGCGCCGTCAGGGCATAACACGCAATGCTGGCGGTTTCGGCTCGAAAATCGGTCCATTGTGATCCTTCCAGATTTGTCCCGGCGCACCCCGGTAGTCGATCCGGACGATCATCATCTTTATGTGTCACTGGGGTGCGCTGCTGAGAATCTCATCCTGGCGGCAAAGAATTTCGGTTTTATAGGCAATGCGCAATTCAGTCCCGCATCCGATGGTTCAATAACGGTTGCACTGGAGCAATCCAAAGCGGAAGAATCACCACTGTTCAAAGCCATTCCTCATCGGCAATGCACGCGATCCGACTATGACGGTAAACCGCTGGCTGCAGAAGAATTGCGGCTGCTTGAAGCGGCGGGGACCGGCAATGGTGTAGCGGTCATTCTGATGACTGAGCGTGAAGCCATGGAGAGGGTGCTGGATTATGTGGTGCAGGGCAACACGATGCAGGTTAACAATCCCGCGTTTGTGAGTGAGTTGGAAAGCTGGATTCGCTTTAGTGATGGAGAAGCGATCCGAACCGGCGATGGAATAACCGCACGAGCCACCGGCAGTCCTCCAGTTCCGCGCTGGTTGGGCAGGAGGCTGTTTCGTGCGTTCTTTCGCGCAAAACCGGAAAACGACAAATGTGCCCGCCAAATTCGCAGTTCTGCAGGCATCGCCGTATTTGTGTCGGACATGGACGACAAGGCGCACTGGGTTGAGGCAGGACGCTGTTATGAGCGCTTTGCGCTGCAAGCCACGGCTTTGGGAATCCGCAATGCTTTTGTGAACCAGCCCGTCGAGGAGTCCCAGCTTCGTCCCCAATTTGCCAAGGCATTGGGCTTGGGTGAGCGTAGGCCTGATCTCGTGGTGCGCTTCGGTCGCGGAAGGGAAATGCCGAAGTCACTGCGGCGACCGCTAGAGTCGATGCTGGTATGAACCGCTGCGCAAGCACACCGGTTAGCGCGAAGGTTGGGCGTCAAGAGCATGACGGCCATGTCTTGTCTCAATCAAATCTCATTGCCACCTTCATGGGGCGCAGGGCAGAGTGGTCACGGTTGCTGTCGCCTTTTTCCGCTTTCACTGCCAGGTAATCAATCCTCTTATGGAACAGATAGCGTTTGACGATTTTTTGAAAGTGCAGCTGCGCGTGGGCCGCGTGGTGCAGGCCGATGCATTTCCGCAGGCGCGCAAGCCCGC
>JAUNHQ010000112.1 GCA_030535425.1 Pseudomonadota bacterium
GCTGCGGTTGTTTGAGCGCAGCGGCAACGCCGCGCAGCGAGTTCCGCAGCGCCGCCCCAGGTCTGAGCATCGCAGGCTGCCCGCAGCGCAGCGAAGGGACACGGGCAGTGGGTGCGCTGCCGGGCGCACATCCCGGCCTCGGCGGCTGGAACAAGGCACCAGAGGAAAGCTTCCCGCACCAGGTTCACCCAACGCCGCTTGCCCCCACCCCACCCTCCCCCAGCGGGGGAGGGGAAAGGCTGGCAAGGGCCAAGGTGGCACAACTGCCTTGCGTGTTGCAAAGTAGCCTCTTCCCCCAGGGGGGAAGGCCAGGATGGGAGCATGCGGCACTGGTTTTCATCGTGCGGTCTTATGAGTCCAAAAGGCCATTTGCGCTTATCCAGCAAGTGCGAGCAGCTATCAAAATCATGGCAAACCTGCCCGCTGCCCAGCAGGTAGCTGAGGGGCATGCCCCATTGCCAGCGGCTGGCATAAGCACATAAGCCATTTGTCTTTGCCCCGCACCCGCTGGCGGGGTTAAGCTTTGCGGTTTTCCTGCTTTGGGATACAGAAAGGACACCCCACCCATGCGCACCATTTCCACCCTGGCCCGCCGCACCCTGCTGGGCTTGGCCGCCGCTGCCGCGCTGGCCGCCACCGTGCCTGCCCATGCGCAAACCGTGCTGAAAGTCGGCGCCACCGCCGTGCCGCACGCCGAGCTGCTCAACCACGTCAAACCCCAGCTCAAGGCCGAAGGCATTGATCTGCAAGTGGTGGAGTTCAGCGACTACGTGCAGCCCAACCTGGCCGTCAACGACAAGCAGCTGGACGCCAACTTCTTCCAGCACACGCCCTACCTGAACACCTTCAACAAAGACCGCAAGACCAGCCTGCAAGTGGTGCCGAGTGGCGAAGTGCACGTGGAGCCGTTTGGCGTGTATTCGCGCAAAGTCAAGGCGCTCAAAGACGTGAAGGAAGGCGCTACCGTGGCCATTCCCAACGATCCCACCAACGGCGGCCGCGCGCTGCTGCTGTTGCAGGCGGCAGGGCTGATTCAGCTGAAAGACCCCAAGAACCTCACGGCCACCGCGCTGGACGTGAGCAGCAACCCCAAGAAGCTGCGCTTTCGCGAGCTGGAAGCCGCCCAGCTGCCCCGCGCGCTGGATGACGTAGACCTGGCCCTCATCAACACCAACTACGCCCTGCAAGCCAAGCTGAACCCGCTGACCGACGCGCTGCTGCTGGAAGACAAGCAGTCGCCCTACGTCAACGTCATCGTGGCCCGCCCAGACAACGCCCAAAGCCCGGCGCTGGCCAAGCTGACGGCCGCCTTGCGCACCCCGGCGGTCAAGCAGTTCATTCTGGACAAGTACAAAGGCGCGGTGGTGCCGGCGTTTTGACACCGGCGCTGTGCGGTCTTGACCTAAGCTGTTCTGGCACAAAAAAACGGCCCGCTTTTGGCGGGCCGTTTTTTTTCAGCCGCCGCTTCTGGCGCGCTTTTTTTCGCTGAGCGCGTGCAGCACCTGGGGCGAGACATAAGGCGCCACGTCGCCGCCCAGCTGAGAGATTTCGCGGATCAGCGTGCTGCTGACCGATTGCAGCGTGGCCGCGGGGGTGAGAAACACCGTTTCCACGTCGGGCGCCAGGTTGCGGTTCATGCCCGCCAGCTGGTGCTCGTAATCAAAGTCCGTCACCCCCCGCACGCCGCGCACCATGACCTTGCCGCCGCGCGCCAGCACGAAGTCGCGCACCAGGCCGTCAAACGGGGCCACGTGCACGTTGCCGTAGCGGCTGGCGGTGTCTTGCGCCAGCGCCAGGCGCTCATCCAGCGTGAACAGGGTTTTCTTGTGGTGGGCCGCGGCCACGGCAATGATGAGCTGGTCAAACAACGCGGCGGCGCGGCGCACGATGTCTTCATGGCCCAGGGTGATGGGATCGAAAGTGCCGGGGTACACGGCAATGACTTGGCGGCTCATAGAAAGCACACGAATCCTTGGTTTGCGTGGGGGAAAAGCACCTTGGCTGCGCGGCACCTGGCCATCAGGGGCAGCTCAGACAGAACGCGGTGGCAGGTGGCGGCGTTTCTACCACGCAGTGCACAGGCGCGCTGCCTCAGCCGCACCTTGAGGGCAACGCACAGGCAGGCAGTGCAGCCAGTGCATGCCCGCCCCGGCCAGTCCTCAGGCGCCAGCTCAATACCCCGCTTCACTCCCATCATCCGCCATCCAGCGCGCCACCTGCGCTTGCGCGGCGGCCAGGTCAGCGGCGGCGCCAAAGGCCACGCCCAGCATTTTTTGCCGTCCACTGGCGCCGTGCAGCAGCGTTACCTGCTGGCGCGGCACGCCAAAGGCTTGCGCGGCCCAGGCAATCAGCGCAGCATTGGCCTTGCCATCCACCGGCGGGGCGGCCAGGCGCACGCGCAGCGCATCGCCATGTGCACCCGCCGCCCCGGTGCGCTTGGCGCCAGGGGTGGCGTGGATGGGTAGCTTGAGCGTGTGGGCCGTCATGCCTGGCCAGTGCGCCTTGCGGCTTATTCAAACTCGACGATGGGCTGGTCCACCGCCAGGCTGGCGCCCTGCTCTGCCCGCACGGCCTTGACCACGCCGTCGGCGCTGGCAAAGAGCACGTTTTCCATCTTCATGGCCTCGATCACGGCCACGCGCTCGCCCGCCTTGACTTCTTGCCCAGGCTTGACGGCCACTTGCACCAGCAGGCCGGGCATGGGCGAGAGGACGTACTTGCTCATGTCCGGCGGCGCCTTGTAGGGCATGAGCTGGTGCAGCTCAGCCGTGCGCGGGTGCATGACGATGCAGTCCAGCTGCGTGCCGTTGTGAATGACGCGCGTGGCCAGCGGGTTCTTGGCAATGCCGCGCGCCATTTGCACGGTGAAGGGCTGGCCGTTGACCGTGCCGCTCACGCGCGAGTCGCCCAGGTAATGCTCGATGTGCAGGGCGTAGGGGCGGTCGCCCCCTGCCGCGTGCACCACCACTTGCGTGGGCTGGCCCAGGGTCACTTCGCCCAGGCTCACGTTGACGTAGCGGTTGTTGCCCTCCTGCCCCAGCACGCACACGGTGAACTCGCGCTTGGGCAGGCGCTTGAAGCCTTCCCAGAACTGGCCTTGCAGCCCTTGCGCGCGGTTGCGGTACCACATGTGCAGGCGCGCGGCCAGGGCCACCAGAAAGTCCGGGTCGTCGTGCGGCACGTCTTCGGCGCGAAAGCCCTGGGCGTAGTGCTCGGCAATGAAGCCGGTGTTGAAGTCGCCGCTTTGGAACTTGGGGTGCGCCAGCAGCGCGGCCTGGAAAGGGATATTGCTTTGCACGCCGCGGATGACAAAGCCGTTAAGCGCCTCGCGCGCGCGGGCAATGGCGTCGGCCCGGTCTTTGCCGTGCACGATGAGCTTGGCGATCATCGAGTCGTAGTACATGCTGATCTCGCCGCCGTCCATCACGCCCGTGTCCACGCGCACGCCCAGCTCGGTACTGGCCTGGCCCTGGAACAGGTTTTGCGCCGGGGGCACAAAGCGCACCAGCCGCCCGGTGCTGGGCAAAAAGTTGCGGAAGGGGTCTTCGGCGTTGATGCGGCACTCAATGGCCCAGCCCTCGCGCTTGACGTCGGCCTGGGTGAAGCTGAGTTTTTCGCCCGCAGCCACGCGGATCATTTGCTCCACCAAATCCAGGCCGGTGATGCACTCGGTCACGGGGTGCTCCACCTGCAGGCGGGTGTTCATTTCCAGGAAGTAAAAGTCCTGGTTTTTGCCCACCACAAACTCCACCGTGCCCGCGCTCTGGTACTTCACCGCCTTGGCCAGGGCCACGGCCTGCTCGCCCATGGCGCGGCGCGTGGCCTCGCTGATGAAGGGCGAAGGCGCTTCTTCAATCACCTTCTGGTGGCGGCGCTGGATGGAGCACTCGCGCTCGTTCAAATACACCACGTTGCCGTGCGCGTCGCCCAGCACCTGGATTTCGATGTGGCGCGGCTGCTCCACAAATTTTTCGATGAACACGCGGTCATCGCCAAAGCTGGCGCGCGCCTCGTTGCGGCAAGAGTCAAAGCCCTCGCGCGCTTCCTTGTCGTTGAACGCCACGCGCAAGCCCTTGCCGCCGCCGCCCGCGCTGGCCTTGATCATCACGGGGTAGCCAATGCCCTTGGCGATTTCCACCGCCTGATCGGCCGTGTCGATCGGGTCGTTGTAGCCGGGAATGGTGTTGACCTTGGCCTCGTTGGCCAGCTTCTTGCTGGCAATCTTGTCGCCCATGGCGGCAATGGCCTCGTGCTTGGGGCCGATGAAGACGATGCCGTTGTCTTCGCACTGCTTGGCAAAGGCTTCGTTCTCGCTCAAAAAGCCGTAGCCGGGGTGAATGGCCTGCGCGCCCGTGGCCTTGGCTGCTTCAATGATTTTGTCGGCCAGCAGGTACGACTCGCGCGAAGGCGGCGGCCCCAGGCGCACGGCCTCGTCGGCCATTTGCACAAAGCGCGCTTCCTTGTCGGCGTCGGAATACACGGCCACGGTGGCAATGCCCATTTTTTGGGCCGTGGCAATGACGCGGCAGGCGATTTCGCCGCGGTTAGCGATCAAAATTTTCTTGAACATATACAAAGGTCCTTTCAGCTAATCACCAGCGTGGAAACGGCGAAATCGCCTGCGTGCGCTACGCGCACCATGCAATTTGGCGAAACGCTGTTTTCGCCGCGGTTGGCGATGAGGATTTTTTTGAACATGGGGCGCTCTCTTTCCAAAAAATCAGAGGTTCAAATGTGGGGGTAATGGATGTGGCACTTAAAGGCCAGCGAATGAGACAAAGATGACCTGGTGGGTTTTCTTAAAAAGCATTTTTGGCTTTTTGCGCTGGTGAACTGGTCTTCTTCAGCTATCAAAATATGAGTTACAGCCCAACCGGCTGGTAGACGGCGCTCAGTCATCGTCCCAACCTTCGTCAAAGTAGTCGCTGTCCACATGCTGAATGCGCAAGGTTTTGCCCGTGGCCACGCCCACACCGTGCTCAATCATCAAGCGGGCCAGGTGCTGGCCGTCAATCAGCACCACCTTTTGGTTTTGCAGGCGGGCGGCAAAGTCGCGCGCCTCGCGCGTGAAGCTGGCACTGGTGATAAACACGCCTTTGCTGGCGCCCGCGCCGGTCAGCGCGCCCAGAAACTGCTGCACCTCGGGGCGGCCCACGCTGGTGTCGGTGTAACGCTTGGCCTGTATGTAGAGGCTGCTCAGGCCCAGCTTGTCTTCATGCACCAGACCGTCAATGCCGCCGTCGCCGCTGTAGCGCGTGACATGGCCGGACGACTCGTCAAAACCGTAGCCCATGGCCAGCAGCAGATCCACCACCAGGCGCTCAAAATGCTGCGGCGGCATTTGCTTGACGCGGGCCAGCACTTCAGCGCGCAGGCGCTCGGCCAGTTGTTCCATGGCGCTATCCAGCGCTTCTTCGGGAGACGCCGGGGCAGCCGCTGGCTCGGCGGTCACAGGCGCAGTGGCGGCCGCCGTCAAGCGGCCCCCCGCGCCCAACCGGACCTGCCCCTGGGGCGTGATTTGCACCACACCGCGCCCGGGCGAGGCAATCAACCCCTCGTCTTTCAAATGCTGGCGTGCCCACCGCACCAGGTTCTCAAACTTGAGATCGCCACTGGCATAGCGCACCGCCAAATCTTCGGGGCTGAGCGCAAACTCCTGCGCCAACACGGGCACCAGGTCGCGCAGACGCCGGGGCTGCCCGTCTATCAATGCACGCAGCAGGGCTGCTTTGATTTCAGTGACCTTGGGAATGCTCATCTGTGTGTGTCTTTCCGTATAGCGCACATCTTCAAACACCTTCCACCGCCCGCCACACAGGCGTCATGGCCTCGCGCATGCGTTTGAGCGTGGCGGCGCGGATGGGCAGGTCTTGCAGCAAATCGGGCGCGGGCTGCAGGGCTTGCAGCCAGTGGTCGATGGTGCGTTCAGCGTCCTTGGGTTTGATGCCGCCCTCGCGCGCCACTTGCAGCAGGTGGCGGCGGCTGGGGGTGCGGCCTTCGCCAGCCACGCTGGTGCAGTGCTCGCCACCGGGGCCGTAGCTGAAGCTCATGTCAAACGCGGGGGATAAGCGCCAGCGGCCTTGCGCATCCATCAGATAGGCAAAGTTTTTGGCGTGGTCGTCGCGGTTGTGTGTGAGCACATTGAACACGCAGCGCCCAAAGGCCTTGAGGGTTTCGCGGTAGTCGCCCGTCAGGCGCGCCGTGGCCAGCAGCACGGTGCTGTAGTCCAGCGCAGGCAGGCGGTAGTCGGCATGCAGC
>JAUNHQ010000113.1 GCA_030535425.1 Pseudomonadota bacterium
TGGTGCGCGGGGGGGGACTCGAACCCCCACACCATCAACTGGCGTCAGGACCTAAACCTGGTGCGTCTACCAATTTCGCCACCCGCGCACGCGGCAAACATGCTGCGGGCGGCGCTTCAAAAGGCCTTGCACGCTGTTCCGCATCAAGGCCACGCCGCCCGGTAAAAGTCTGGCGAACCGCGCATTTTAGCGCGCGCGTCAAGCCACCGTGGGCGGCGGCGGCTTGACGCGGAACCACGCCGCGTACATGGCGGGCAAAGCCAGCAGGGTGAGCGCGGTGGCCACGATCAGCCCGCCCATGATGGCCACGGCCATGGGGCCCCAGAAGACGCTGCGCGACAGCGGGATCATGGCCAGCACGGCGGCGGCGGCAGTGAGCACGATGGGGCGCAGGCGGCGCACGGCAGATTCGACGATGGCGTCCCAGTCGGGCACGCCGCGCGCGCGGTCTTGCTCGATCTGGTCGATCAGGATGACGGAGTTGCGCTGGATCATGCCCATGAGCGCGATCACCCCCAGCAGGGCCACGAAGCCAAAGGGGCGGTTGAGCGCCAGCAGCGCGGCGGCCACGCCGGCCATGCCCAGCGGCCCGGTCAGAAACACCAGCATGGCGCGGCTGAAAGACTTGAGTTGCAGCATCAGCAGCGTGAAGATGATGAACAGCATGGCCGGCACCCCCGCGGCGATGGAGGCCGAGCCCTTGCTGCTTTCTTCCACGGCGCCGGCCACTTCGATGCGGTAGGCGCCGTCGCCCGCCTTGGCCCACTGCGCTTGCCGCTCGCGCAGCGCAGGCAGCAGTGCGTCGGTGACGGTGGCGCCTTGCATGCCCTCGCTCACGTCGGCGTTGACGGTGATGGCGTATTCGCGCCCTTCGCGCCACATCACGCCGTGCTCCCAGGCCAGCTGCGGCTTGGCGATTTGCGTCAGCGGCACGGCCTGGCCGCTGGCGCTGCGCACGTAGGCGTTTTCAATGTCGGTCATGGCGCTGCGCTCGCTCAAGGGCTGGCGCAGCACGATGTCGATGAGCTTGTCACCCTCGCGGTACTGGCCCACGGTGGTGCCGGTAAACAGCACGCGGCTGGCCTGGGCGATGGACTGGCTGCTCACGCCCAGGGCGCGCGCCTTGTCCTGGTCCACTTCCAGGCGGATGGCCTTGACCGACTCGTTCCAGTTGTCGTTCACGCCGTGGGTGTGGGGGTTCTCACGCATCAGGGCCTTGACCTCGTCGGCGTGCGTGCGCAGGCGCTGCGGGTCGGGGCCGATCACGCGAAACTGCACCGGGTAAGGCACGGGCGGGCCGTTGGGCAGCAGCTTGACGCGCCCGCGCACTTCGGGAAACGCCTGCGCCAGCACGGCGGGCAGGGCCAGGCGCAGGCGGTCGCGCGCGCGGGCGTCTTCGGGCTGCACGATGAGCTGCGACACGTTGGTCTGCGGAAACACCTGGTCCAGCGGCAGGTAAAAGCGCGGCACGCCAGAGCCGACCCACTGCGTCACGCTGGCCACGCCAGGCTCGGCCAGCAGGCGCGCCTCTACCCGTTTGGCCACTTCCTCGCTGGCGGCAAAGCTGCTGCCTTCGGGCAGCCACAAGTCCACTAGGATTTCGGGGCGGCTGGAATCAGGAAAGAACTGCTGCTGCACCTTGCCCATGCCCAGCATGCCCAGGGCAAACAGCCCTGCCGTGGCGCCAATGGTGAGCCAGCGGTGGCGCACGCACCAGCGCACCAGGCGGCGAAAGGCGTTGTAAAACGGGGTGTCAAACAGCTCGTGCGGCTCATCCGCCGCACCGGCCTGCCCGCTGTTGAGGGCTTGCGCGCGTGCGGCGGCCACGTGCGGGGGCACGCGCAGCAGCAGGCTGCCCAGGTAGGGCACGAACACGACCGAGGCCACCCAGCTGACCAGCAGCGCAATCACCGTCACGGCAAAGATGGCGAAGGTGTATTCCCCCGTGACCGACTTGGCCATGCCAATGGGCAAAAAGCCCACGGCCGTGATGAGGGTGCCGGTGAGCATGGGCATGGCGGTGATCTCGTACGCAAAGGTGGCGGCGCGGAACTTGTCGTAGCCCTCTTCCATTTTGCGCACCATCATTTCCACGGCAATGATGGCGTCGTCCACCAGCAGGCCCAGGGCGATGATGAGCGAGCCCAGCGATATCTTGTGCAGCCCGATGCCCCAGTACTGCATGGCCAAAAAGGTGACGGCCAGCACCAGCGGAATGGTGATGCCCACCACCAGGCCGGGGCGCGTGTCCAGCGTCCAGCGCCGCCAGGGCAGCCAGCTTTGCCCCGCGTGGCCGGGCCGCTTGTGCAGGCCCAGGCTGAGAAAGCTCACCGCCAGCACGATGACCACGGCCTCGATCAGCACCTTGACGAATTCGTTGACCGAGCTGCGCACCGCCTGCGGCTGGTCTTGCACCTGCGCCAGCGTCACGCCCAGCGGCAGGGTTTTCTCGATTTCGGCGCTGGCCTGCTGCAAGGCCTTGCCCAAGGCGATGATGTCGCCGCCCTTGGCCATGGACACGCCCAGGGCAATCACCTCCTGCCCGTCGTGGCGCACCTTCACCTGCGGCGGATCAACGTAGCCGCGCCGGATGTCGGCCATATCGCCCAGGCGCAGCTGCTGCCCGCTGGGCGCGCGGATGGGCATGTCGCGCAGCTCTTGCACGCTGCTCAGCTGCCCCTGCACGCGCACCTGCACCATGTCGTGCGGGGTCAGCGCGGTGCCGGCGGGCTCCACCGCGTTTTGCGCGCCCAGCTGGGCCAGCACGGCGTTCATGTCCAGGCCCATTTGCGCCAGGCGCTTTTGCGAGATCTCGACATAAAGCTTCTCGTCCTGCACGCCAAACAGCTCCACCTTGGCCACGTCCTTGACGTGCAGCAGGCGCTGGCGCGCCTGGTCGGCAAAGTCTTTCAGCTCGGCATAGGAAAAGCCCTCGCCCGCCAGGGCGTAGATCACGCCGTACACGTCGCCAAAGTCGTCGTTGAAAAACGGCCCCTGCACGCCTTGCGGCAAGGTGTAGCGCATGTCGCCAATCTTCTTGCGCACGGTGTACCAAATCTGCGGCACTTCCTTGGGCGGCGACGAGTCCTTGAGCTGGAAGATGATGAGCGACTCGCCCGGCTTGCTGTAGCTGCGTATCTTGTCGGCGTAGGGCACCTCTTGCAGCGTGCGCTCGATCTTGTCCGTCACCTGCTCGGCCACCTGCTGCGCCGTGGCGCCAGGCCAGTTGGTGCGCACCACCATGGCGCGGAAGGTAAAGGGCGGGTCTTCATCCTGCCCCAGCTGAAAGTACGCCGCCACGCCCAGCAGCAGCAGCACCACCATCAGGTAGCGCGTCAGGGCAACGTTTTCCAGCGCCCAGCGCGACAGGTTGAAACGCTGGCGCGATGCGGTGTCGGCCCCCGTCTCATGCGCGGGGGGCGGTGTGCGGCCTGGCTCCATGCTCACAAGCCCCTCATTCCTGGCGCGGCGCAGACGCGGGCGCAGCCGCAGATGCGGACGCAGGCGCAGACACACTGGCCGCCGGGGCTGCGGATGAAGCGCCGTTTGCTATCAAATAAGTAGCTTCTGCCACGCTCTGGGCGGGCGCTGAAGGCGTTTTTGGCTGATAAACCGACACCTTCTGCCCCTCAGCCAGCACATGCACGCCTGCGGCCACCACCTGCATGCCCGGCTGCAAGCCGCTGGCCACCAGCACCTCGTTGCCTGCCATGCGCGCCACCTGCACGGGCTGCGCGCGCACGCTGCCGCTGGCCGCGTCATACAGCCACACGGCCGAGCCCTGGCCGTGCTGAAACAGCGCGCTGCTGGGCAGCGCCAGGCCCGCCTGGCCGCTGCTGCCTGGCGCGGCCTCATCGGCCAGCACGGCGTACACCGTGGCGCCCAGCGGCGGCGCATCGTCCGCGCTGTCCAGCGCCACCTTCACAGCAAACGTGCGCGAAGCCGGGTCGGCGCTGGCCGCCACCTCGCGCACGCGGCCTTGCAAGCGCGCATCGCTGGCCCAGCCGCGCACCTGCACCGGCTGGCCCACGCGCACGGCGGCCACGCGGTCTTCCGGCACGGCAAACACCACGTCACGCGGGCCGTTCTGCGCCAGCCGCACCACGGGCGTGCCTGCGGCCACCACCTGGCCCACCTCGGCATCCACCCCCGTTACCACGCCATCGGCATCGGCCAGCAGCTGGGTATAGGCCGCCTGATTGCCCTGACTGGCCAGCTGGGCGCGGGCCTGATCCAGCGTGGCCTGCGCGGCCTTGAGCTGGGCGCTGCGGCGGTCCATCTCTGCCGCGCTGATAAAGCCCTGCTCGCGCAAGCCCTGGTAGCGCTTGAGCTCTGCCGCCGCCAAATCGCGCTGCGTGACCGCCGCATTGACCTGCGCCTGCGCCGCCGTGGCCGCCAGCTGGTAATCGCGCGCATCCAGTTGCGCCAGCACCTCGCCCCGGCGCACGCGCTGGCCCGGCTCCACCGCGCGGCGCGTGATCTTGCCCGCCACCCGAAAGCCCAGGCGCGACTCCACCCGCGCCCGCACCTCGGCGGCGTATTCATGGCGGCGCTCGGCCACGCCTTGCGTCACCGTCACCAGCTTCACCGCCCGCACCGGCTCCTCAGGCGGCGGCGCCTTGCTGCATGCGGCCAGCCCGGCCAGCGCCAGCACACACAGCGCCGCGCGCGGGGCGCGGCACAAGCCATGTTCAAACAGCATGGTGAAAACTCTCCAGCGCCTTCATGGGCGCTTTGCCAGGACTGGCGTTGCGAATGGGGATTGAATGGGAGAAGGGGGCGCCCAGGCGACCCGAAAAGCAGCCTGAAATTCTAGGACGTGTTCACCCTAGAGACGACTGCCCCACGGGCACAATGCGCCTTGGCGGCTCGTTTCGCTTGCCTGCCCATCCCAACGCCCATGCCCTCGCCCAGCCAGCCCCCTGCGGTCACGCATTACGAAAACTTTCCCGTCGCCAGCTGGCTGTGCCCGCCGCGCCTGCGCCCGCCCATTGCCGCCATCTACCACTTTGCGCGCACGGCAGACGACTTGGCTGACGAGGGCAGCGCCCCGCCCGATGCGCGCCTGGCCGATCTGGCCGCCTACCGGGCCGATCTGCATGCGGTGGCGGCGCAGCGCGCGCCATCGCCGCGCTGGGCCAGCGTGTTTGCCCCCCTGGCGGTGCAGATGCAGGCCCATGCCTTGCCCGTGCAACCGCTGGATGACTTGCTCTCAGCCTTTGCGCAAGACGTGGCCATGACGCGCGACACGGCCGCCTACGCCGACTGGCCCGCCCTGCTGGACTACTGCCGCCGCTCGGCCAACCCCGTGGGCCGGCTGATGCTGCACCTGTACGGCGTGACAGACGCTCAGGCCCAGGCCGAAAGCGACGCCATCTGCACCGCGCTGCAACTCATCAACTTCTGGCAAGACCTGAGCGTGGACATTCCGCGCGGGCGCTATTACCTGCCCCTGGCCGAATGCGCCGCGCACGGCATCGCCATCACCCACCCGCAGCACGACTTTGCCGCCCTGCGGCCTGATGAGAAAACTGCAAAATTAATAGCTGCTTGCACGCATCAGGCAAGCGCCAGCATGCAAAAAGGCTTGCAACTGCCGCACCGCATTCCTGGCCGTGCAGGCTGGGAGCTGCGCGCCGTGGTGCAAGGCGCGCTGTGCGTGCTGGGCAAGGTGCAGCACCTGGGCGCCCGCGCCTTGCACACGCGCCCCACGCTGCGCCCCACCGACGCGCCGCGCGTGCTGTGGCGCATGCTGTGCATGTAGCGCATGCTGGCGGCGCAGGCTCTGCCAGTTATTTGGCGCAAAAATGCCATTTGCGCGCATCTGCAAAGGGTTTTAAGCTATTTAAAAAATAGCATTCGTGCATGCGCCCCGGCCAGATGGCGGGCGGGGCGCTGGCAGGCACCGCTCAGGTGCTGGCGATGCCGATGCCGATGCCCTTGAACTCGCCGCTGGCAATGCGCTTTTGCCACTCAGCCGGGCCGGTGATGTGGGCGCTGGTGCCGCCGGCGTCCACGGCCACGGTCACGG
>JAUNHQ010000028.1 GCA_030535425.1 Pseudomonadota bacterium
TTGGCTTCCGCTTCGCGCTTGGCTTGGGCCTCGGCTTCACGCTTGGCGCGGGCTTCACGCTCTTGGGCTTCGCGGCGGGCCTGGGCCTGTTCTTCGCGCTGGCTGCGGGCGGCTTCTTCCTGGCGCGCGCGGGCCGCGTCGTCGGTGCCAGCTGGTGTGCGCTGGGCGGCGGGGGCCGGGGCCGGGGTGGGCGCGGGTGCGGTGTCGCTGACCACTTCTTCGCGCTCGTCCAGGCTGGCGCTGGCGGCCACGCGGGTGTCGGCGGGCAGGCGCAGCGGGGCGGTGTCGTTTTTGTCGGGGATGGTGATGGGCGCGTTCACCGCCACGGGGCGGGGCTGGGTGTCGAACAGCAGCGGAAAGCCCACCACGGCCACGGCCACCAGCACGGCGGCGCCGACCAGGCGGTGGCGGGCGCGGCGGCGCAGGGTGTCGATGGTTTCCTGGGGGCCGGTGGCGGGCTCATCCTTGCGGCGGCGACCCTTGGGCTCGGGTGCAGGCTGGGCGTGGCCGCGCTGGCGGAACTTGAAAAATGCCATGAATTCCAGGGGGGGGGTCAGCCGGGCGTGTGTGGGGCGGGTTGGCCAGCGGTCAGGCGCGGGATGCCCTGTTGCAGCACGCCGCCGACGGTGTAGAACGATCCAAAGACGAGGATTCTATCTGCGGGGGTGGCCCAGGCGGCGGCGGCTTGCAGCGCGGCCGCTGGGGTGGCGAAGACGGCGCTGGCCGCGTCCTGGCGGCGCGTGATGCCCTGCCACGCGGCTTGCAGCGCAGCGCCGCTGGCGGCGCGGGGGGTGGGCAGGTCGGTGAAGTACCAGTGGTCTACCAGCGCATCCAGCTTGGCCAGCATGGCGCCCCAGTCCTTGTCGGCCATGGCGCCAAAGACGGCGTGGGTGGCAGGGTAAAAGCCCATGGCGTCCAGGTTGTGCGCCAGCGTGGCGGCGGCGTGCGGGTTGTGGGCCACATCCAGCACCAGCACGGGCTGGCCGGGCACGACCTGAAAACGCCCAGGCAGTGTGACCAGGGCCAGGCCGTTGCGCACGGCCTGGGCGGTGATGGGCAGGCGCTGGCGCATGGCGGTGAGCGCGGCCAGCACCCCGGCGGCGTTGATGAGCTGGTTGGCCCCGCGCAGCGCGGGGTAGGCCAGCCCGGCATAGCGTCGCCCGCGCCCGACCCAGGCCCACTGCTGCGGATCGCCGCTGTGGCTGAAGTCGCGCCCGGCCAGCCACAGGTCGGCGCCGATCGTGTTGGCGTGCTCGATCACGCTGTGCGGCGGCATGGGGTCGCTGACGATGGCGGGGCGCCCAGGGCGCAGGATGCCGGCTTTTTCCAGCCCGATCTGCTCGCGCGTGGCGCCCAGCAGCTCCGTGTGGTCGATGTCGATGCTGGTGATGATGGCGCAGTCGGCATCGACCACGTTCACCGCGTCCAGCCTGCCACCCAAGCCCACTTCCAGCACCACCGCATCCAGCCCGCTGCCGGCCAGCAGGTGCAAGATGGCCAGGGTGGTGAACTCAAAGTAGGTCAGGCCAATATCGCCCCTGGCGCTTTCCACGTGGGCGAAGGCAGCTATCAAATCCGCAGCATTTGCCGGTTCACCGCGCAGGCGGCAGCGCTCTTCAAAGTGCACCAGGTGGGGCGAGGTGAACACGCCGGTCTGAAAGCCGGCCTGCTGCAAGATGGCCTCCAGCATGGCGCAGGTGCTGCCTTTGCCGTTGGTGCCGGCCACGGTGAAGACGGGGCAGTCAAAGCGCAGGGCCATGCGCTGGGCCACGGCGCGCACGCGCTCCAGGCCCATGTCGATGCTGGCAGGGTGCAGGCGCTCGCAGTGGGCGAGCCATTCATCCAGGGTATGCAAGGTGCTCATCAGGGGGGCGATTGTGGCCGAGCCGCCTGCTTTTTGGTTACCCGCCGCCCGCCGCGTGCATGGCATCATCGCCCGCCATGAACGCTCCGGCCCTGACCCTTTACGGCATTGCCAACTGTGACACGGTGAAAAAAGCCCGCGCCTGGCTCACCGCGCGCCGTGTGGCGCATGTGTTTCACGACTTCAAAAAGCAGGGTGTGCCCGCCGACGCCCTGGCGCACTGGCTCAAGGCGCTGGGCTGGGACAAAGTGCTCAACCGCCAGGGCACCACCTGGCGCAAGCTGGCGCCCGGGCAGCAAGCGGCCGTGCGCGACGCGGCCAGCGCCGCCGCCTGGCTGACCGAGCAGCCCAGCGCCATCAAGCGGCCCGTGGTGCAGTGGCCCGACGGCAGCGTGAGCGTGGGCTTTGCCGAGGCCGACTGGGCGCGCCGCCTGGGCCTGGGCGGCTGAACCGGCGCTGCCCCTCATGTTCGACTGGCTGCAAAACATCACCTTCCTGGGCCAGACGCTGGGTTTTTGGCTGGGCCTGGTCTGGGCCATTTCCGACGCGGTGCTGATCGTCTGGATCATCTGGCAGCGCCGCTCGCCCGTGTCCACCCTCGCCTGGATCATGAGCCTGAGCCTGATGCCCGTCATCGGCCTGGCCGTGTACGCCTGGTTTGGCCCGCAGCGCATTCGCCGCCAGCGCCTCAAACGCTGGCACAGCCGCGCCGCCCACATGTCGCAGCAAGACTTGCAGCGCCTGCGCGCCGAGCGCCCCAACGCCCCCGACTGGGCCGTGCAGCACGCACGCCTGATCGACGCGGCCTGCGGCCTGCCCATGGCCAGCGCGCAGGCGGTGCAGCTGCTGCCCAGCGGCGGCGCCACGCTGGACGCGCTGCTGCACGAAATCGCCCAGGCGCGCCACCACGTGCATCTGGAGTACTACATCTTCGAGCCCGACCACACCGGCACCCAGCTGCTGCAAGCGCTCACGGCCCGCGCCCGCGCGGGTGTGCAAGTGCGCCTGCTGGTCGATGCCGTGGGCTCGGCGCGGCTGGTGTCGCGCCGCCATCGCGCGCTGCTGGCCGCGCTGCGCGAAGCCGGGGGCGAATACGCCATCTTCCACCCCACGCGGCTGGACCGCCTGCGCCCGCTGGTCAACCTGCGCACGCACCGCAAGATCGTGGTGGTGGACGGCTGCGTGGGCCTGCTGGGCGGCATCAACGTCACCGACGACGAAAACGAATACCTGCGCCCGCACGACGCCTACCGCGACACCCACCTGCTGCTGCGCGGCGGCGTGGTGCGCTGGCTGCAATACCTGTTCTTGCAGGACTGGCACTACGCCAGCGGCGCGCGCCCGCCCGACGAGGCCGCGCTGCTGCCCGAGCAGGCGCCGGGCCACATCCCCGTGCAAATCGCCGCCAGCGGGCCAGACACCGATGGCGAAGCCATCCACCGCGCCATGATCGACGCGCTGAACATGGCGCGCGAGCGCGTGTGGCTGGCCACGCCCTACTTCGTGCCCACGGAAGAAGCCCGCCTGGCCCTGACCAACGCCGCGCTGCGCGGCGTGCAGGTCAAGCTCATCGTGCCCGAGCAAAGCGACTCGCGCATCGTCACCGCCGCCGCGCGCTCGTACTACAAGGAAATGCAAGACGCCGGGGTGCTGGTGTTCGAATACCAAAACCGCATGTTCCACGCCAAGACCCTGCTGGTGGACCAGCACTACGGCATGGTGGGCAGCGCCAATTTCGACAACCGCAGCTTTCGCCTGAACTTCGAAGTGGCCGCCGTGGTGCATGCGCGCGAATTCAACCAGCAGCTGGCCGACATGTTCGAGGCCGATTTGTCGCACTGCAAGCGCGTGCCTGCCCAGCGCCACGCGCCGTGGCACCAGCAGTTGTTCGAAGCCGTGGCGCGACTGGGATCGCCGCTGTTGTAAGCCGGTGCCAGAGGCGCTGGGACACCGGGCTTAGGCAAGGCCCGCAGGGTGCTGGCGCGTGGCTGGGGTGTTGCCAGAAAGCTTTTTTGATTGAATGCCAAAAAGGCCATTTGCGCACATTTGGCGGGTGTTTTTTGCTCTAAAAAATATAGAAAAAAACGGCTTGAGATGGCGTGCGCACAAGCCTTGGAGGGCAGGCGGGTGCGCGGTCAAGGAAGGCGCGCGTGCTGGCCAGTGCGCCCGAGTTAGCCCATGGCGCTGGCGTAAAAGACAGAGGTGGAAAAAAAGAGGGGGAGAGGACAGTGGCGGAAAGGCATGGGAGTCGAACCCACCCGGCGGCGCGTGGCGCCACCCACCGGGTTTGAAGCCCGGCCCACCCACCAGGATGGTTGCCTTTCCTTGAGTTGCGCCTTGGCTGCACCGGCAGGGCAGTCAAGGCAAGGGGCGCTATTGTGCGTCAACTTCGCCCTGGCCTGCCCTTTACTGGGGGTCACTTTGCTGAAACAGCGCCGAGTCCGTGCGCAGCTTGTGCACGTCGCCCACGCGGCGGGTCAGGCCTACGCGGTCGAAATATTCGAGGATCTGGATGGCACGCTTGCGGCCCAGGCCGGTGGCGTCACGAAACTGCGCGGCCAGCACCTGGCCGCCGTGTTCGGCGGCCACGCTGCGGGCGCGGTGGGCCAGCTCGTGCATGGTGGGCAGGGGGTAGTACAGGTCTTTGACCACGGCGTGCAGTTCGCCCCGGCGGGCCAGGCGGGCCAAGGTGGCGCGCACCAGGGGTTCGGGCTCTTGCGCGTCGCGCGCCAAATCGCGCGCCCAGGCGCCTTCAAACCCGGCTTGCAGCAGGGCGGGGGCAACTTTCTGGGCGATGCGGTTTTCGGTGGCCGACAGTTGCGCGCCGTGCGTGGGCAGGTGGGCCACGGCGCCGTGCAGCACCACGCGCTGGTCTTGGGCCAGGCGCGCGAGCAGGGCTTGCCACAGGGGGGCGGGCAGGCGCGGGGCGGCCAGGCGGCGCAGGCGGGCGGTGTCGGGGCCCAGTTCGTCGGGCTGGCGGTCGTGAAAGGCTTGCAGGGCCGCGATGGTGGCCTGGGCCAGGGTATCGGCGGCGGCAGCGCCCAGCGCGTGCTGGGCTGGTTGGCCGGGGTCGGCTGTGTCCAGCAAGGTGCCTGCGGGCAGGGCTTGGGCGGGCAGGGTGAGCAGGCCGAGCGCGGTGCGCAGGCGTTGCAGGTCGACGCCGTGGGGGGCGTGCTGGATGAGGGCGGCCACGCGGGCGGCGGTGTGGGGCAGGGCCAGGGCGGCCAGTTCGGCCAGGCGCTGGGGGGTGCGGCGGTAGCGGGTGGGGGCCAGCGGGTCGAGCACCACGCCGCCTGCCAGGGTGCGGCTGGCTGAGGCGTCGCGCAGCACCACGCGCTCGCCGTGCCAGGCGCCGATGGGGGTGTGCAGCACCAGTTGCACCAGGGCGCTGCCGCCGGGGGGCAGGGTGTCGGCATCGAGCACGGCAACGGTGGCGTTGACGTGGGCGGCGCCGATGTGGGCTTGCACGCGGGTGCCGCTGCGCAGGGGCTTGGCTTCGCCATGCCACAGGGTCAGGCGCGCGTCCAGCCGCTGGGTGGACAGGGCCACGGCGGGGCTGCACAGCCATTGGCCGCGCGCGACTTCGTCCTTGGCCACGCCGGCCAGGGCCACGGCGCAGCGCTGGCCTGCATGGGCGGTTTGAACGGGCTGGTTTTGCGCGTGCAGGCTGCGCACGCGCGCGCGCCGGGTGCCGGGCACCAGGGCCAGCTCGTCGCCTGCGCGCACGCTGCCGGTGTGGATGGTGCCGGTGACGACGGTGCCGGCACCGGTCAGGGTGAAGGCGCGGTCGATGGCCAGGCGAAAGGCGGTGTGGCCTTCGGGCGGGGCTGGATTTTGGGCATCATTTTGGCCGCTAGCGCTTGTCTGGAGGGTGGCAGCAGCTTCAAAAAGAAGAGCGCGCAGGGTGTCGATGCCTTGGCCCGTGTGGGCGGATACGGCCACGATGGGCGCGCTGGCCAGCGGCGTGGGGGCGAGCAGGGCGGCCACGCTGTCGCGCACGGCTTGCACGCGGGCGGCATCGGCGCGGTCGGTTTTGGTGATGACGGCCACGCCGCGCGCCACGCCCAGCAGGCTCAGCACGGCCAGATGCTCCAGCGTTTGCGGCATGGGGCCGTCGTCGGCGGCCACCAGCAGCAGGGCAAAGTCGATGCCGCTGGCGCCAGCGACCATGGTGTGCACCAGGCGTTCGTGGCCGGGCACGTCGATAAAGCCGATGCGCTGGCCGGCAGGCGTGTCGAGAAAGGCGTAGCCCAGCTCGATGCTGATGCCGCGCTGTTTTTCTTCGGGCAGGCGGTCGGTGTCTACCCCGGTGAGGGCGCGCACCAAGGTGGTTTTGCCGTGGTCGATGTGGCCTGCGGTGCCGATGATCATGAGAGGCTGGGGGCAAGAAAAGCGTAGCGGACGAGGTGCCAGCGAAAAAACAAGGCCGGGCGCGGCGGCAAGGGCTATTCGGTGCGCCCTTGCAGAAGCAGATCGACCACATTGTGGGGCAGCTCGCTCAAGGCGGCGCGCTCGCGGTTGATGTGGTCGATGACCTGGCTGGCATCGGTGCCGGGCGGCGGCGGACCGGCCCAGCCGGTGCGGTCGCCGTTGAGCTGCACTTCATGCAGGGCGGCGCTGGTGGGGGTGAGCACGGCAATGTGGTCGCGCCGCGCGCCCTGCACTTGCAGCACATAGGGCGCTGGCGCGTGTGCTGGCCCCAGCAGACGGCCGCGGAAGGCGTCGGTGCATGAAGGCAGGCCGGCCATGGCCTGCAGGCCGGCCAGAAAGTCGGTTTGCTGCCAGTGCCCTGGCACGGGGCCGGGGGGCAGACCGGCCGGGCCAATGACGACGGCGGGCACGCGGGCGGCGGCCGCTGGCCCCAGGCGCTGTGTTTCGCCAGGCTGCACAAAGGTCATGGCGCGGTGATCGCCCGTGATGACCAGCACCCCGTGCTGGAAGTAACCGCGCTCCTTGAGCGCCTGGACAAATTGGCCAAGCTGCGCGTCAGCCCAGGCAAAGGCCTGGGCTTCGTTTTGGATGGCAGTGCCTGGCACATGAAAGGGCGGATGGGTGGAAACGGTCAGGAGCACCGAGAACACGGGGCGTGTGCGCTGGCGCTCATGGTCGTACCACTGCAGGTAGCGGGTGTAGAGCGTGTTGTCGCCTGTGTCGCCAAAGGCGCCGCGCGGCAGGCTGGCGTAGGCAGGGTGCTCATGCCCTTCCACATGGGCAAAGCCCAGTTTCTGGAGCCAGCGGCCTTTGTGCAAGAAGCCCAGGTCGCCGGTGGTGAAAAAACCGCTTTGGTAGCCCGCCGTGTGCAGCTGGGCCATGAGCTGCGGCTCGGCCGCCTGCTCATAGCCCGCATAAACGTGTGTGCTGTGGTAGCGGCCGATGGCAGGCAGGGGCGCGCGGGCAGTGAGCAAGGCAATGAGGCCGCCGTCGGTGGTGAAGCCGTTGGCGTAGAAGTGGGGAAAGTAGCTGTGGGCCTGGGCCAGCTTGTCCAGCTCTGGCGTGCTGCTGCCCAGGCCGCTGAGCAAGGCGCTGTGGTAGGCCGATAAGGATTCAACGACCAGCAGGATGACTGAGCGCGGCGCTTGCCCGGCGGGTGCAGGCGCGCACGTGGCGGCGGGTGCGGGCGCGGCGCGCAGGCGGGCGTGCATGGCGGCGGAATAGGGCTTGTCCACGCTGCCGGGCAGGTTGTTGGTGAGCAGGTCGCGGTAGTACTCTGGCGCGATGTAGCTGGCCGCTGGCAGCGCCAGCGTGGCCCAGGGCAGCGCCGCAGCCAGTGCGGCCATGGCGGCAGCGGTGCGTGTGCCGGTGTGGATGCGGGCCATGGCACCGGCAAAGCCCACGCATGCCAGCAGCCAGCCCGCCAGCAGCCACAGGCCTTGCGGCTTGCCCAGCAGGGCAGTGCCACGCTCCAGGCCGCGCCGGTGTCGCCCGAATAGCGCAGCAGGTCGGCCAGCTTCAGCCGCATGCCGAAGATCAGCAAGGTGCCCAGGTCGATGGCGTGCAGGCTCAGCAGCGCCAGCGCCGCGATGATCAGAGGCAGGCGCAGCCACCATGCGCGTGCGAGGCAGGCCAGTGCCGTCAGGCCCAGCAAGACGGCGAGCAGGCGCAGATCGTGCAGGGCAATGGGCAGGTTAAAGCAGCCCTGGCAGCCCATGTAGGCGCCCGCACCTGCGTCCATGGTGTGCATGCGCATGCCGGTGAGCATGGCCAAGCCGGCCAGACCGGCGCACAGCCAAGGCAACCAGTGCCGCTGGGTCATGCGAGGGCTGGGGGTGGCGGTCATGGCAAAGGAGGGTGTTGACTGGCGTGCGGTGCCGCAGATGCCTGCACATGAAACCCCGCCTGTCGCGCCAGGGCCGCGTGGCCCATGTGTGCGATACCGTGCCTGGTAGCGCTGCGCGTTGCGCCTGGCCCTGCCACCAAATGCATCGGTTTGATTGGGTGCAGCTTTTCGCAGGGCGGCGCACTAGCCCTGCGCGGCCAGCTGTTCCAGCACACGGCGGTAGATGGCGGTCAGCGGCTCGATGTCGGCCAGGGCGATGTGCTCGTCGATCTTGTGGATGCTGGCGTTGGGCGGGCCCAGCTCGATCACTTGCGGGCAGATCTGGGCGATGAAACGCCCGTCGCTGGTGCCGCCGGTGGTGGACAGCTCGGCGTGCAGGCCGGTTTCGGCATGGATGGCTTGGCGCACGGCATCAACCAGGGTGCCGGGCGGGGTGAGAAAGGGCAGGCCGCCCAGCGTCCATTGCAGCACGTATAGCAGGCCGTGCTTTTGCAGCACGGCTTCCAGGCGTGTTTTCAGGCTCTCGGGGGTGGATTCGGTGCAGAAGCGGAAGTTGAAGTCCACCACCACCTGGCCGGGAATGATGTTGCCCGCGCCGGTGCCGCCGTGGATGTTGCTGATCTGCCAGCTGGTGGGAGGGAAGAAATCGTTGCCCTGGTCCCATTCGATGGCGACCAGCTCGGCCAGGGCCGGGGCCAGCTCGTGGATGGGGTTGCGCGCCAGGTGGGGGTAGGCGATGTGGCCTTGCACGCCCATGACGGCGAGCTTGCCCGAGAGGGTGCCGCGGCGGCCGTTCTTGATCATGTCGCCGGTGCGCTCGACGCTGGTGGGCTCGCCCACGATGCAGTAGTCGAGCTGCTCGCCACGGGCTTTGAGCATGTCGCAGACGACGGCGGTGCCATCGACCGCCGGGCCTTCTTCGTCGCTGGTGAGCAGCAGGGCGATGTTCAAAGGGGCGTCGGGCTGGGCCACCAGAAACTGCTCCACGGCCACGACGAAGGCGGCGATGGAGGTTTTCATGTCGCTGGCGCCACGGCCGTAGAGCTTGCCCTCGCGTTCGGTGGGGGTGAAGGGGGCGCTGCTCCAGCGCTCCAGCGGGCCGGGGGGCACCACGTCGGTGTGGCCGGCAAAAACTATTGTTTTTGTAGCATTATTTCCTTTTGTGGTGCGCGCAAATGGCCTTTTTGACCAAAGGTTGCGCACGCGGAAATCGCTGGGGCCGCTGTCGATGATTTCGTTGGCAAAGCCCAGCGGGGCCAGACGCTGGGCGATCAGGTCAATGCAGCCCGCATCTTGCGGCGTGACGGATGGGCGGGCGATAAGCTGTTCGGCGAGCTGGCGGGTGGGGGACATGATGTGCAGTGAAAAGGTCAAAGCCAAGGCGCGGGTGCGGGCGACAGCACAGGAGCAGGTCGCTTGGCGTGCCTGCCCCCGCGCCCGTGGTCAGACGCCGCCGCCCAGGCGGGTGTCGCCTGCACCGCCCATGCGGGAGTCGCCAAAGTCCGTCGAATGGAACCCGCTGTTGCCATAGCCGGTGCGGGCAAAGCCGGCCTTGCCGAAGCCGCTGGGGCGCACGTCCAGGGTGATTTCGGTGAACGAGGGTTCGTCGCTGGGGCGCTCTTCTTCGGCCTGGGGCTGGTTGGGGTTGAAGCGTCCGTCGTTTTGCAGGCGCCACATGAGGTTGGTGGGCGAGTCGGCGTTGGCCAGGCCTTCGTTGCGGTCGATACGGCCCTCGGTGATCAGGCGGGCGAGATCTTGCTCAAAAGTCTGCGAGCCTTCGGCCATGGCGTTGTCCATGGCTTCTTTCACGCCGGAGAAGTCGCCTTTTTCGATCAGCTCCTGGATCAGCTTGGTGTTGAGCATGACTTCCACCGCAGGTGTGCGGCCGCCATCCACAGTGCGTATCAGGCGCTGCGACACCACGGCCTTGAGAGCCGAGGACAGGTCGTTGAGCAGGGTGGGGCGCACTTCCACGGGATAGAAGCTGAGCACGCGGTTGAGCGCCTGGTAGCTGTTGTTGGCGTGCAGCGTGGCCAGGCACACGTGGCCCGATTGCGCGTAGGCGATGGCGGCGGACATGGTTTCGCGGTCGCGGATTTCGCCGATCATGATGACGTCCGGTGCCTGGCGCAGCGCGTTTTTCAGGCCGATTTGCAGTGTGGCGGTGTCAGAGCCCACTTCGCGTTGGTTCACCACGGATTTCTTGTTGGTGAACATGAATTCCATCGGGTCTTCGATGGTGAGGATGTGGCCGGTCATGTTCTGGTTGCGGTGATCCAGCATGGCCGCCAGCGTGGTGGACTTGCCCGCGCCGGTGGCGCCCACCATGAGCACCAGGCCGCGCTTTTCCAGCACCAGCTTGGACAGCACCGCCGGCAGGTTGAGCGTGTCCAGCGACGGAATGTCCGGGCTGATGAAGCGGATCACCGCCGCGTAGGTGCCGCGCTGGCGCATGGCCGAGAGGCGGAAGTTGCCCACGCCGTGGATGGGGATGGCCATGTTCAGCTCGCCCGTTTCGCGCAGCTCTTCGATGCGGTTGGGCGGCACCACGTCCATCAGCAGGTTCAGCGGGCCTTCGGCGGGCAGCACCTGGTTGTTGATGGGAAAGTATTGGCCATCAATCTTGATCGTGGCCGGGGCATGGGCCGACAGGTACACGTCCGAGGCCTTTTTGGCGGCCATCAGGTGCAGGATGCGCTCCATCATGGTTTGCGGCGGGGCGACGGCCATGGCACTTTTCCTTTGCAGGTGCAGGGGGAGAAAAAAGAAAAAGGCGGGCGCCAGCGCGTGCATGGACGCCTGGTGCCCGCCAGGCGGTGGTGGTAGGTCAGGGGCGCAGCAGGTCGTTGATGCTGGTCTTGGCGCGCGTTTGCGCGTCCACGGTCTTGACGATGATGGCCGCGTACATGCTGTAGTCCTGGCCGCTGGCGGTTTTCTTGGGCAGGTTGCCGCTGACCACCACGCTGCCGGCGGGCACGCGGCCGTAGCTGATCTGACCGGTTTCGCGGTTGAAGATGGGGGTGCTCTGGCCGATGTACACGCCCATGCCCAGCACGGCGTTTTCTTCCACGATCACGCCTTCCACCACTTCAGAGCGCGCGCCGATGAAGCAGTTGTCTTCGATGATGGTGGGGTTGGCTTGCAGCGGCTCCAGCACGCCGCCCAGGCCCACGCCGCCTGACAGGTGCACGTTCTTGCCCACTTGCGCGCAGCTGCCCACGGTGGCCCAGGTGTCGACCATGGTGCCTTCGTCCACGTAGGCGCCGATGTTGACGTAAGAGGGCATGAGCACCGCGCCCTTGCCAACGAAGCTGCCGTGGCGCGCCACGGCCGGGGGCACCACGCGCACGCCGGATGCGGCCATGTCGGCTTGGCTCAAGTGGCCAAACTTGGTTTTGACCTTGTCGAAAAAGCCCAGCTCGCCGGCTTTCATGAGCTCGTTGTCGGCCAGGCGGAAAGACAGCAGCACGGCTTTCTTGATCCATTGGTGCACCGTCCACTGGCCCACGCCTTCGCGCGTGGCCACGCGCAGGCGGCCCGCGTTCAGCTCGGCCAGCACGTGTTCGACAGCCTCGCGCACGGCCTGGGGCGCCTGGGCGGGGGAGAGCGTGGCGCGGTCTTCCCACGCGGCATCAATGGTCTGCTGCAATTGCTGGGTCATGTTGTCTTTCAAGAGCGGGATTGGATGAACTGCACGATGCGCTGGGCGGCTTGCACGCATTCGCTGGTTTCGGCCACCAGGGCCATGCGCACGCGGCCCTGGCCGGGGTTGTGGCCCTGCACCTCGCGCGCTAAATAGCTGCCGGGCAAAACCGTGACATTGTATTGAGCGAGCAGTTCGCGGGCGAAATCTGTGTCGGAACTTTTCCACGCATCGGGCACACCAGCCCACAGGTAAAAGCCGGCGTCGGGCAGGCGCACGTCCATCACCTTTTCCAGCAGCGGGGTGACGGCGGCGAACTTTTCGCGGTACTGGCGGCGGTTGTCCTGCACGTGGGCTTCGTCGTTCCAGGCGGCGATGCTGGCGGCCTGCACCACGGGGCTCATGGCGCTGCCGTGGTAGGTGCGGTAGAGCAAAAAGGACTTGAGCAGCGCCGCATCACCGGCCACAAAGCCCGATCGCATGCCCGGCACGTTGCTGCGCTTGGACAGGCTGGTGAGCATGACGAGGTTCTTGAAGTCCGCGCGGCCCAGCTGGGCCGCCGCTTGCAGCCCGCCCAGGGGCGGCTCGTCACGAAAGTAAATCTCGCTGTAGCACTCGTCCGAGGCGATGACAAAGCCGTGCCGATCGCTCAGATCGAACAGCATCTGCCATTCATCCAACGGCATGACCGCGCCCGTGGGGTTGCCGGGCGAGCACACGTACACCAGCTGCGTGCGCGCCCACACCTCGGGCGGCACCTGGTCCCAGCGCGGGGCAAAGTTGCGCGCCGGGTCGCTGGCCACGTAGTGCGGCGTGGCCCCGGCCAGCAGGGCGGCGCCTTCGTAGATTTGGTAGAAGGGGTTGGGGCAGACCACGGTGGCGCCGGCGCGGGTGGGGTCGATCACCGTTTGCGCCAGGGCAAACAGCGCCTCGCGCGAGCCGAGCACGGGCAGCACCTGGGTGGCCGCATCCACCGTTATGCCGTAGCGGCGCTTGAGCCAGCTGGCGCAGGCCTGGCGCAGTGCGGGCGATCCGGCCGTGGGCGGGTAGCCCGCCAGGCCCGTGGCCAGATCGGCGGCCAGCGCCTGCTGAATGAAGGCGGGTGTGGCGTGCTTGGGCTCGCCAATGCCTAAGCTGATGGGGGGGTAGGCGGGGTGGGGCTCAACCCCTTCGAACAGCTTGCGCAGGCGCTCGAAAGGGTAGGGTTGCAGGCGGGAGAGCAGGGGGTTCATGGGCGGCGATGAGTGAGGGGCTGCGGGGGGTAGAAAGGGTGGGTGAAAAAGGCTTTTTGCGCTTTATTGACGAGGGTTTTTAGCTATGTTTTTAATATCATTCATCCGTTAAAGGCTCGGCCAGCAGCTGCGCGGCGGCCTGGGCCAGCGCCTGGGGGCTGGCGCTGGGCAGGTGCAGCACGGGCGCGGCCGCAAAGCGGCTGAAGTGGCGGCGCGTGGACTGGGCATAGCCGGGGTCGTAGTGCGTGGCCAGCAGCGCGCGCACCACTTCTTCGGTGCGGCCGGCGCGCACCTGGGCTTGCCAGGCCTGCACCACGGCGCGGCCGCGCAGGGCCACCAGGGTGTCCAGCCGGTGGCAGAAGAACTCAGGGTCTTGCACGAAAAAGGGGTAGTCCTGCATCAGCAGGGCCACGCGCTGGGCATCGGGCAGCTGCACGTGCAGGCAGTCGCTGGCGCGCATGGCGTGCATCAGTGCGTCGGGCAGGGTGCAGTTGCCCACTTTCTTGCTTTCGGCTTCCACGTACACGGGGCGGGCGGCGTCAAAGCCGCGCAGGGCCTGCCACACGCGCATTTCAAACTGCTTTTGCGAGGGCTGGGGCTGACCGGGAATCAGCCCCAGCACCGAGGCGCGGTGGCTGGCCAGCGCCTCCAGATCCAGCACTTGCGCGCCTTGCGCGGCCAGCGCCTGCAACAGCCGTGTCTTGCCCGAGCCGGTGGGGCCGCACAGCACGCGGTAGCGCAGGCGCTGGGCGTGCTGTGGCAGATCGGCCAGCATGGCGGTGCGAAAGGCTTTGTAGCCGCCTTCGATGCGGTGCACGTGAAAGCCGATTTGCCCCAGCACCAGCGCCAGCGCGCCGCTGCGCTGGCCGCCGCGCCAGCAGTAGATGAGCGGACGCCAGCTTTTGGGCAGGTGCAGCGCGTGCTGCTCCAGGTGCGCGGCGATGTTGCGCGCCACCAGCATGGCGCCAAGCTTGCGCCCCTCAAACGGCCCGAGCTGCTTGTACACGGTGCCCACGCGGGCGCGTTCGGCATCGTCCAGGCTGGGCCAGTTCAGCGCGCCGGGCAGGCAATCGTGCGCGTATTCGGCGGGGCTGCGTGCGTCGATGACGGCGCTGAATTCGTGCAGGCGGTGCAGCGCATCGGCAGCGCTCAAGGAGGCAACGCTCATGGCGCGGGCGGGGGCGTTACTTGAGCAGCTTGCGCAGCTCGGGCCACATGTTGTCCAGGATGACGGGGTGGGCGGCGGCGGTGGGGTGGATGCGGTCGGACTGAAACAGCTCCAGCGCGTTGGGCCGGTCGGCCACGCCCTTGAGGAAAAAGGGCACGAGCGCGGCTTTTTCGGCCTGCGCCACCTTGGGGTAGAGCGCGGCAAAGCGCTGGCCGTAGCTGGCGCCGTAGTTGGGCGGCATTTGCATGCCCGCCAGCAGCACCTGGGCGCCGGCTTGCTGCGCGGCGCGGGTCATGGCGCTGAGGTTGGCCTCGGTCATCTCCAGCGGCAGGCCGCGCAGGGCGTCGTTGCTGCCCAGCTCGATCACCACCACGGCGGGCCGGTGGCGCGCCAGCAGCGCGGGCAGGCGAGAGCGCCCGCCCGAGGTGGTGTCGCCCGAGATGCTGGCGTTGACCACCTGGGCGGCGATCTTTTCGGCGGCCAGTTTTTTCTCCAGCAGCGCCACCCAGCCGCTGCCGCGGGCAATGCCGTATTCGGCGCTGAGCGAGTCGCCCAGCACCAGGATCAGCGGTGCGCCGGCGGCAGAGGCTGCGGTGGCCGGGGTGCTGGCGGGGGCAGCGGGCGCAGCCGCTGCGGCGGTGCCCGCCAGCGCCGCCAAGGCAGCGGCGGCGGCCAAGCGGATACAGTCACGTCGGTTCAAGAGATCAAGGCCTTTCAAATCCATGACGGAAACAACAGCAGGCGCCGGCGCGGCGCCCATCATCGAGGTGGAGCATGTGCACAAGTCGGTCACCGACTCCAGCGGCACGCTGGATATTCTGCGCGATGTCCACTTCAACCTGGCCGCGCGCGAGACGGCGGCCATCGTGGGTGCCTCGGGTTCGGGCAAGAGCACGCTGCTGTCCATCATTGCCGGGCTGGACGTGCCCACGCGCGGCACGGTGCGCCTGGGCGGGCAGGATTTGTTTGCTGTGGACGAGGACGCACGGGCGCAGCTGCGCGCACGCCAGCTGGGCTTTGTGTTTCAGAGCTTTCAGCTCATGGGCAGCCTGACGGCGCTGGAAAACGTGATGCTGCCGCTGGAGCTGGCGGGCCGCTCAGACGCGCGCGCCGCCGCTGCCGACATGCTGGCGCGCGTGGGCCTGGGCGAGCGGTTGAGGCATTACCCCAAGCTGCTGTCGGGCGGCGAGCAGCAGCGCGTGGCGCTGGCGCGCGCCTTTGTGGTGCGCCCGGCGGTGCTGCTGGCCGACGAGCCCACGGGCAGCCTGGACTTTGCCACCGGGCAAAAGGTGATGGAGCTGATGTTTGACCTGAACCGCGAGCTGGGTACCACGCTGGTGCTGGTCACACACGACCGCGCCATTGCCGCGCTGTGCCAGCGCCGCCTGACGGTGGAGGCCGGGCGCATCGTGGCCGATGAGCGCGCGCCCGCAGGCTGAAGGCGCAGGCGCGCGTGGGCGGGCCTTTTTTGAAAAACACACTGGCGCAAAGCCTGGGAGAGCACACGCATGGCAAGCAAAACACCCCGTCAGCCCGATTTTTCCGCCTGGCGGGTGCCCCACGGCGGCAAGGGCTTTGCGCTGGAGCGGCTGGACCCGGGGGCCAAGCCCTGCTCGCTGGGCAGCAAGGCCGAAGACAAGGCCCGGGTGGAAGCCTTGTCGCGCGAAATCGACGAGCTGCAAGACCTGTTCTGGGCCTGCCGGCGCCTGAAGCTGCTGGTGCTGCTGCAAGGCACCGACACTTCTGGCAAGGACGGCACCATCCGCGCCGTGTTCAAGGAAACCAGCCCGCTGGGCGTGCGCGCCGTGAGCTGGAAAGCACCCACGGCCACGGAGCGCGCGCACGACTTTCTGTGGCGCATCCACCAGCAGGTGCCGCAGGCCGGCGAGTTCATGATCCACAACCGCAGCCATTACGAGGACGTGCTGGTGCCCGTGGTGCAGGGCCATCTGGACGCCAAGGCCACGGCGCAGCGCCTGCGCCAGATCAACGACTTTGAGCGCATGCTCAGTGAAACGGGCACCGTCATCCTCAAGTTCATGCTGCACATCAGCTTCGAGGAGCAGCGCAAGCGCCTGCAAGAGCGGGTGGACAACCCGCACAAGCACTGGAAGTTCAGCATGGACGATATCGATGCGCGTGCGCAGTGGCCCCAGTACCAGCAGGCCTATGACCGCATGCTGGCCGCCACCTCTACCCGCTGGGCGCCCTGGGTTGTGGTGCCTGCCGACAGCAAGACGCACCGCAACCTGATGGTGGCCACCGTGGTGCGCGACAAGCTGCGCTCGCTCAAGCTGCGCTACCCGCCCGATGACGCCCGGCTGGCCGGGCTGGTCATCACCTGATGGGCAGTGCCCTTATGGGGTATGCATGAAAAATGCCATTTGCGCGCATTCCATAAGGGTTTTAAGCTATTAATATAATAGCTAATCGCAAGTGGGCTGCCCAGGCGGCGGATGCAGCAGGGCATGCAGCCGCGTGCTGCTGGTGGTGTACTGAAACGGCAAGGGATGGTCTGGCGCGATGAGTGCCTGCGCGGCATAGGCGGCCAGCGTGGCTTCGTGAAAGCCGCACAGGATGAGCTTTTTCTTGCCGGGGTAGGTGTTGATGTCACCCACGGCGAAGATGCCCGGCTCGCTGGTCTGAAACTTTTCCGTGTCCACCACCAGCTGCTTGCGCTGCATGGCCAGGTGCCAGTCGGCCAGGGGGCCGAGCCGGGGGCTGAAGCCCTGGCAGACGAGCAGCACGTCGGCGGGCAGGGGCGTGGTCTGGCCGTCCGGGCCCATCACATGCAGTGCGCGCATGGGGCCGCCGGGCGTGTCCATGCCCTGCGCCTGGCCGACCACCACCCTCAGCGCACCCGACGCGCGCAAGCCGGCCAATGCCTGGGCCGTGTCTGCGTCGGTCTGGAAGGCATCGCGCCGGTGCAGCAGCGTGACGCTGGCCGGGGGGGCGCTGGCGCCAGGGGGCATGGCGGTGCTGGCCCAATGCACGGCCTGGGCCACGGCGCTGGCTTCGCCCCCCGCGATGACCAAGTGCCGCCCCTGCACCTGCGCGGGTGAGGGCGGGGTGTAGAAGACCTGGCGGCCTTCCAGCGCCTGCACGCCCTCGATTTTCAGGCGCCGGGGCTCGAAAGCGCCCACGCCGGCGGCAATGAACACGGCCTTGGCCCGCAGACGCAGGCCCTGGGCGGAGCCGAGCAGGAAGCGCCCGTCGGCCTGGCGCTGCAGGCTGTCCACCACATGGCCCAGGTGAAAGACGGGCTGGAACGGCTCGATTTGCTGCATCAGCCCGTCCACCAGGGACTGGCCGCTGCACTGGGGGATGGCGGGAATGTCGTAAATGGGCTTGTCCGCGTACAGCACGGAGGGCTGGCCGCCCACGTGCGGCAGGGCGTCGATGACGTGGGTGCGGCATTCCAGCAGGCCCAGCTCAAACACGGCAAACAGGCCGACCGGCCCGGCGCCGATGATGGCGACGTCGGTGTCCAGCGGCTCGGCAGTGTCTGGCGCAGCACTCATGGCGGGCAGGGCCGGGCGCGGCAGTTCGGCACAGCCCCAGGGGGGTTTTTAGCGAATCAGCTCGCTAAGTTTGCCGGTCTTGTCTTTCCACTGCTCGTGGTCGGGCAGCGGCTCTTTGCGCTTGGTGATGGTTTTCCAGCCGGGCAGGCGGGCCAGCTCGGCGTTGAGCGCGGTCATGTGCAGCTGGTCCTTGGGCAGGTCTTCTTCAGCGTAGATGGCGTTGACGGGGCATTCGGGAATGCAGACGGCGCAGTCAATGCACTCCTCGGGGTCGATGGTCAGGAAGTTGGGGCCTTCCTTGAAGCAATCGACGGGGCACACGTCCACGCAATCGGTGTATTTGCAGCGGATGCAGGCTTCGGTGACAACGTGGGTCATGGTCTGGTGTGTCGTGGGAGCGGGCCATGCGGGTGCCAGAACGCGTGGTGCCGCCGCTCGGGGTCAAGGGAAAACCCGCAAGTTTAGCCGTGCGGCAGGCCAGGCGATGCAGCCTGTGCCCGAAAGCCCCTGCGGCGTGGCGGGTGTGATGGATGTGGCGAATGCGTGGCGGCAGCAGGCCCGCTACACCGCCAGCGGGTCCACGTCCACCGCCCAGCGCACGATGGCGCGGTGCGTGGGGTGGGTGCGCCGCTGGTGCAGCAGCGGCTGGCAGGCGCTGAGCACGCGCTGCAAGGCGGCGCGCGAGGGGCTTTCCAGCAGCATCTGGGCGCGCTCGATACCCGCCACGCGCTGCACGGCCAGGGGCACGGCGGGATACCAGGTGACGTGGGCCAAGGCGGCGGCGCAGGCCGCGTCTTGGGCCAGGCTGTGCTGGGCGGTTTGGGCCACGTCGGCCAGAAAGTCCTGCGCGGCCTGCTGGCTGCGGGCTTCGGCGCGCAGCAGGGCCAGGTGGACGAAGGGGGGCAGGCCGGCCTGGGCGCGCTCTTGCAGCTGGCTGGCGGCAAAGCCGGGGTAGTCGTGGGTTTTCAGGGCGGCAAACAGCGGGTGCTGGGGGTGATGGGTTTGCACCCACATTTCGGCCTGCGCGCCCTGGGCCGCGTCGCGTCCGGCGCGGCCAGCGGCCTGCATGAGCAGGGCAAACAGCCGTTCGGGGGCGCGAAAGTCGCTGGAAAACAGCGCGCCGTCGGGGTTGACGGCGGCCACCAGGCTGACGCGGCGAAAGTCGTGGCCCTTGGCGATCATTTGCGTGCCCACCAGCACGTCAACGGCGCCAGCGTGGACCTGGGCCAGCTGCGCTTCGAGCTGGCCCTGGCCGCGGGTGGAGTCGGCGTCGATGCGGGCCACGCGCACGGGCTGGCCGTCGGGACGCTGCAAGGGGGCCAGCAGCTCGGCCAGTTTTTCTTCCAGCTGCTCGGTGCCGCGGCCTAAAGGGGTGATGTCCAGGTTGCCGCAGGCGGGGCAGGCGCGGGGCACGGGCTGGGCCAGGCCGCAGTGGTGGCAGCGCAGGGTGCGGTCGATCTTGTGAAAGACGCGAAAGGCGCTGCAATGCGGGCATTCGCTTTTCCAGCCGCAGTCGGCGCAGTGCAGCACGGGGGCGTAGCCCCGGCGGTTGAGCAGCAGCAGGGTTTGTTCGCCGCGCGCGGCGCGCTCGCCAATGGCTTGCAGCAGGGGCGGGGCGATGAGGGTGCCGCGCGGCTGGCGGGCCATGTCCACCCGGCGCACCAGGGGCAGGCCGTGGTTTGCCGCGTCGGCGCCGATGCGCCGGGGCATGTGCAGGCGCAGGTAGCGGCCCGGCCCGTCGGGCGCGGGGGTGCTGGCGTGCCAGCTTTCCAGCGAGGGGGTGGCCGAGCCCAGGATGACCTTGGCGCCGCCCAGGTGGCCCCGGTACACGGCCAAGTCGCGCGCGGAATAGCGCGCGCCTTCTTGCTGCTTGTAGCTGGCATCGTGCTCTTCATCGACCACGATGAGGGCCAGCCGCGGCAGCGAGGCGAGCACGGCCACGCGCGTGCCCAGCACGATGCGCGCCTGTCCCTGGTGGGCGGCCAGCCAGGCGGCCAGGCGCTGCGCGGGGGTCAGGCCGCTGTGCAGGGCCACCACGGCACCGGCGCCCAGGCGGGGGGCAAAGCGGCTGGAAAAGCGCGCCAGCAGCTGGGGGGTGAGGTTGATCTCGGGCACCAGCACCAGCACCTGCGCGTGCGCATCGCGCGCCAGGGCGGCTTCGGCGGCGCGCATGTACACCTCGGTCTTGCCGCTGCCGGTGGCGCCAAAGAGCAAGAAGGGGCCGGGGTGTTGCTCCATTTGGGCTATCGCGCTTGCCTGGTCTGGGCTGAGTGCTACTAAAGGTGAAGCATCTTGCGCTGCATGGCCCGCATGATCCGTATGGCCTGTATGGCCCATGGACGCGGCGCGCTTGAGGCGGCGGGCCATTTGCTCGCTGCTCAACGTCCGCAGCTGTGGCGGCAGCGCGGCCAGGGCCACTTCGCCCAGGGCGCGCTGGTAGTAGCGGGCGGTAAAGGCGATGAGCGCGCGCCAGTGCGCATCCAGCGGGGGCAGGCCATCCAGCGCGCCGGCCACGTCGCGCGCCTGGGCGGCCAGGGCCGCATCGGGCGCGGGGGCGGGGCCTTGCCACACCACGCCCAGCACTTCGCGCCGGCCCAGGGGCACGCGCACCAGGGTGCCGGGCGGCCAGGGCTGGCTGGCGCGGTAGGTCAGCGGCTCGGCCAGCCCGCTGTGCGCGGGGGTGGGCACGGCCACGGCAAGCCAGTGCGTCATGTGCGGGCCGGGCGCCGGGGTGCTATGGAAATCGACATGCAGTTTCGGCCTTAAGTGCTTGATGTACAAGCGATTGGGCAGTCATGCCCAATTTCTGTGGATAACTTTGTTGAGAACCTGCGGTCACGGGCCGCAAAGCCTTGTCTGACAAGGCTTCCGTTAGGCTGCCCACGAAAAGAGCAAGAATTAAATCCTATATAAATCAATCACTTACGTGGGTGCTGCGTGCGCTGGGCGGCGGCGCATGGCGCGTGGCCGGGGCAGCGGGTTTTGTGCACAAGTCAAGCCCCCGGCGGCAAAAAAATTATGTAGCCAAAGGTTCACAAGGGCTTGACGAGGGGCGCTGGCGGCGTTCTGGCGCAGCGGCGGCATGGCGGCTATGGGCGTGCGCGCAACTGGCGCGAATAGGTGTGCACCTCGTCCACCAGATGCGCCACGTGCTCGGGCGGGGTGTGCTGGCTGATGCCGTGGCCCAGGTTGAAGATGTGCGTGCTGCCGGGTGTGGCGGAGTCGGTGTGGGGCGGGCCAAAGCTGTCCAGCACGGCGCGCACCTGGGCGCGAATGGCCTCGGGCGGGGCAAAGAGCACGTTGGGGTCGATGTTGCCTTGCAGGGCTTTTGGGCGGGTGAATGCAGGGTCTTTTTGGCCGCCAGCGCCCGTCTGGAGCGTGCGAGCAGCTATGTTTTCAGGAGTATTCTGGCCGTGGGCCTGAGCGCCGGCGGCTTGCTGCACGATGCGGCGCGCCGCGCCCAGGTTCATCGTCCAGTCCAGGCCCAGCACGTCGCAATGCAGGTGCGCCATCTCGGGCAGCCACAGGCCGCCGCCTTTGGTGAAGACGATGCGCGGCACGGTGGCGCCGTCTGTGCCCGTGCGCTTGAGCTGGGCCAGCACGCGCGCGGTGTAGGCCAGGCTGAAGGTCTGGAAAGCGCCATCGGCCAGCACGCCGCCCCAGCTGTCAAACAGCATCACGGCTTGCGCGCCGGCGTCGATCTGGGTGTTGAGGTATTGCGCCACCGCGTCGGCGTTGACTTGCAGCACGCGGTGCATCAAATCGGGCCGGGCGTACATCAGGGTTTTGACGTGGCGGTAGTCGCTGCTGCCGCCACCTTCAACCATGTAGCAGGCCAGCGTCCAGGGGCTGCCGGAAAAGCCAATCAGCGGCACGCGCCCGGCCAGGGCGCGGCGGATGCTGGTGACGGCGTCGAACACGTAGCGCAGCTGGTTCATGTCGGGCACGCGCAGGGCGGCCACGGCGGCTTCGTCGCGCACCACTTTTTCAAACTTGGGGCCTTCGCCTTGTGCAAAGGACAGGCCCAGGCCCATGGCGTCGGGCACGGTGAGGATGTCGCTGAACAAGATGGCCGCATCCAGCGGGTAGCGCGCCAGCGGTTGCAGGGTGACTTCGGTGGCGTAGTCCACCTGCGTGGCCAGGCCCATGAAGCTGCCGGCCTGGGCGCGGGTGGCGCGGTATTCGGGCAAGTAGCGCCCGGCCTGGCGCATCAGCCACACGGGCGTGTGGTCGGTGGCCTGGCCCAGGCAGGCGCGCAGAAAGGTGTCGTTTTGCAAAGGGGCGAAAGTCATGCGGGGGATTGTCGCAGTTGCCGCCAGCTTGCAGCGCGCGGCGGCAGCGCGAGGCTCATGCGCGAAAAGCGCGGCAAAAGCTCGGGTTTGGGTAGCGATTGCCAGGCTGACATGTGCCTGCGCACCGGCTCGCAGGCGCGCTGATGTCCTACGCAAGAGCAGGGCGCGAGGCCGATAGCGGAAAGCCCGATACGGGCAGACACTGACGCTATTCCATGCAACACACAAAAGGAGACGCGCATGCTTCATTACGCCGTGGTTTTTTTCGTCATCGCCATCATTGCGGCGGTGCTGGGCTTTGGCGGCATCGCCAGCAGCGCCGCAGGCATTGCCCAGATTTTGTTTTTCATCTTCCTGGTGCTGGCGGTGGTGTCGCTGGTGATGAACCTCATCAAGAAGAAATAGCCGTCAAATGGAATAAAAAATGCCCCTTGCGAGGGGCATTTTTTATGGGCAGCGGCGGGCGTGTCAGCCCGGCAGCAGGCGCTTGTGAAGCGTGTTCAGGCATTCATCAACGGCCTGGCGCATGTGCTGTTTCAGCACGCTGGCGCCGTTGGCCAGCATCTGGTCGTAGGTGGGAAAGCGGTCGTCCACGCCAGATGGGGGCATGCGGTGGCAGTCGGCCTGGGCGATCACTTGTGCGGTCTGGGTGTCGATCAGCCGCGCGCGTGCGTTGTACTGCGCCATGTAGCGCGTGGCGCTGAGGTAGTGCATGCCCCAGCCCTGTGTTTGCACCGACAGCAGGTAGCGCGCCCGGGCCTTGGCGCTGGCGGCCAGGGCGGCGGGATCGTCATCGGTGCTGTTCAGGGGTGGATTGACCAGCCGCATGCCCCACTGGCGCTGCAGGGGCTGCACCAGCCGTGTGGCCAGGGCAGGGGCGGGGTCTTGCAATGCGTGCTCCTGGGCCACGCGCGCGCCGTGCGAGAGGGCGTTGCTGGTCAGAATGCCTGCCCCAATGGCACCCAGCCCGCCCCACAGCATGTTGCCCGATGTCATGACCTGGAACTCGCCCGCCGGATGCAGGGCCAGTGCCAGCGTTTGCCCGCGCAGGCTGGCGGCGTTATCGCGCGAGATCGACTGGGTGGTGGTGCAGGCGGTCAGCGATAAGGCCAGCGGCAGAGCCAGCGCCAAGATGAACAGCAAACGGTTGGGCATGGAGTGAAGATCAGCGGTTAGAACAGTGGAAAACGGCTGTGCAGTATGACGCACAGGCGTCAGTGCGGGTGCGGCCAGGCTGCGCTGTGTCAAACCCTTCAGACCAGCGCGTGCTAAAAAAACAGGTGCTTTTCTGGCCCTGCCGGGACAGCCCGCCGCCTTGGGTGGCGGCGCGTCCGTGTTTTATCTTTCGTTTCGCCCCTTTGGTTTTTTATGGCGCCTTAAGGCGCCTGGCTTCTTTTCAGACACCCATGGACCAGCACTACCTGACCCCCTTGTTCGAGCCCCAGTCCATTGCCCTGTTCACCGGCCCGCAGGATCAGCCGGAGCAGCAAACGCCGCAGGCGCGCGCGCTGCTGGCGCACATGCAGGCGCAGCCGTTCAAGGGGCACATCGTGCCGCTGGACATTCACACCAGCGGCACGCTGGCCGATCTGGCGCAGACGCGGGCCGACCTGGCCATCATCGCCTTGCCGGACGATGAAATCCTGCCCGCGCTGGAGCTGGCCGGGCGCATCAAGGTGCGCGCGGCGCTGGTGCTGTCGGCCGGTGTGGGCGCTGAGCAGGCCAAGCAAATGCACCGCGTGGCCCAGCGCCACGGCTTTTGGCTCATGGGGCCCAACAGCCAGGGCTTTCAGCGCCCGGTCTTGCAGCTCAATGCCAGCGTGGCGGGCGATCTGGCCGCGCAGGGGCAGCTGGCGCTGGTGTCGCAGTCGGGCGCGCTCACCGCCTCCATCCTGGACTGGGCGCGGCAAAACCGCGTGGGCTTTTCCAACGTCATTTCCCTGGGGGCGCACACGCAGGTGGGCTTGTGGGCGGTGCTGGACTATCTGGCCAATGACCGCCACACCCACGGCATCGTGGTTTACATGGAAGGCATTGCCAACGCGCGGCGCTTTACCAGCGCGCTGCGCGCGGCGGCCATTGCCAAGCCGGTGGTGGTGCTCAAGGCCGGGCGCAAGCTGGCGGGCAACGTGGCGGCGCAAACGCATTCGGGCGCCATCGTGGGCAGCGACGACGTGTTTGACGCCGTGCTGCGCCGCGCGGGGGCGGTGCGCGTGCGCTCGTTCGTGGACTTGTTCTCGGCCGCCAAGTGCCTGGCTTCGCGCTACCGGCCCGTGGGCCCGCGCCTGGGTGTCATCACCAACGGTGGCGGCCCCGGCGTGCTGGCGGCTGATTACGTGACCGAGCTGGGCCTGTCGCTGGGCCGGCTGTCGGACGAGGCCGCGCGCCTGCTGGCGCCGCAGCTGCCGCCGGCGGCATCGCTGAGCGATTTAATCGATTTGTCGGAAGAAGCAGGCCCGGCGCACTTTCGCGCCGCGCTGGAAGCCGCGTCCAAGGACAAGCAGATCGATGGCGTGCTGGTGCTGTATTCGCCCAAGTTCGGTGGCGACGCCGAAGGTGTGGCGCGCGAGCTGGTGCAGCACAAGCCCAAGATGAGCAAGCCCCTGGTGGCCTGCTGGATGGGCGATGCCTCGGTGGGCGCGGCCCGCCATGTGCTGGCCGAGGCCAAGATTCCCAGCTTTCGCACACCCGAGGCCGCCGTGGGCGCCTTTGGCAACATCGCCAGCTTCTACCAGAACCAGCAGCTTTTGCAGCAAACGCCGCCGCCGCTGTCGCACCTGGCCACGCCCGATGTGGAAGGCGCGCGCCTGCTGATCGAGAGCGTGCTGACCGAGCGGCGCCAGGTGCTCACCGAAATGGAATCCAAGGCGCTGCTGTCGGCCTTTCACATCCCCGTCACGCAAACCTTGCTGGCGCGCAACGCCAACGAGGCCATGATGATTGCCAGCCAGATCGGCTACCCCGTGGCGCTGAAGATCGACTCGCCCGACATCAGCCACAAAAGCGACGTGGGCGGCGTGGCGCTGAACCTGAGCAACGCCACCGCCGTGCGCGACACCTACCAGGACATGATGCAGGCCGTGCGCCAAAAGCGCCCCGAAGCGCGCATCAACGGCGTGACCGTGCAGGCCATGGCGCGCAAGGCCAAGGGGCGCGAGCTGTATATCGGCGTCTTCACTGACGACCCCTTTGGCCCCGTCATCGCCTTTGGCGCCGGCGGCACCATGATCGAGCTGATACACGGCCACGCCATGGAGCTGCCCCCGCTCAACCAGTTCCTGGCGCGGCGGCTGATCGAGCGCTCGCGCGTGCATGAAACCCTGGGGGCCTGGCGGGGTGCGGCGGCCGTCAACCTGGCCGCGCTGGAGCAGGTGCTGCTGCGCGTGTCCGAAATGGTGTGCGAGCTGCCCCAGCTGCGCGAGATGGACATCAACCCCATCATCGTGGACGAGCACGGCGTGGTGGCCGTGGACGCGCGCATCGTCATCGGCGCGGCAGCGCAGACATCGCCCGGCCGAGCCGGGCGCTATGGCCACCTGTCCATCCTGCCCTACCCGGCGCGGCTGGAGCAGGTCTGGCCCCTGCGCGGCGGCGGCGAATACGTGCTGCGCCCCATCCACCCGGACGACGCGCAAATGCTGCAAGAGCTGGTCAAAAGTCTCTCGCCCGAAAGCCGCTACTTCCGCTTCGTCTCCAGCATGGCCGAGCTGCCGCCGGCCATGCTCTCGCGCTTTACCCTGATCGACTACGACCGCGAAATGGCCCTGTGCGCCGTGGCCGAGGTGGAAGAAGAAGTGGACGGGCAAACGCACAAGCGCCAGAAGATCATTGCCGTCTCGCGCTACGTCACCAACCCGGACCAGAGCAGTTGCGAGTTCTCGCTGGTCGTCAGCGACGCCTTTGCCGGGCAGGGGCTGGGCACGCGCATGATGCTCAGCATCATGGACGCGGCGCGCGAGCGCGGCCTGAAGGAAATCGTCGGCCTGGTGCTCACCCACAACAACGGCATGCTCAAGCTCATGCGCAGCCTGGGCTTTGAGATCAAGGCCTACCCGGACGACCCGGACTTCCGCCTGGTCACGCACGCGCTGTAGGGGCAGATGCGCCTGCCGGGCGGCGGGCTTGTCACTGGGCCGCCCTTTACACTGCGCGCCATGAAGCTGATCGAACCTATCCTGGCAGGCGCCGAGGCCATCACCCAACTGCGGCGCGACATCCATGCCCACCCCGAGCTGTGCTACGAAGAAGTGCGCACGGCCGATCTGGTGGCGGCCAAGCTCACCGAATGGGGCATTCCCGTACACCGCGGCCTGGGGGTGACGGGCCTGGTCGGCGTGGTGCAGGGGCGCGACGGCGGCCAAAGCGGCCGCGCCATTGGCCTGCGCGCCGACATGGACGCGCTGCCCATGACCGAGTTCAACACCTTTGCCCACGCCAGCCGGCACAAGGGCAAGATGCACGCCTGCGGCCACGACGGCCACACCGCCATGCTGCTGGCCGCCGCGCAGCACCTGGCCCAGCACCGCGACTTTGACGGCACGGTGTACCTGATCTTTCAGCCCGCCGAAGAAGGCGGCGGCGGCGCCAAGGCCATGATGGACGATGGCCTGTTCACCCGCTTTCCCATGGAAGCGGTGTTTGGCATGCACAACTGGCCGGGCATGGACGTGGGCAAGATGGCGGTGAGCGCCGGGCCCGTGATGGCCTCCAGCAACGAGTTCAAGATCACCCTGACCGGCAAGGGCGGCCATGCCGCGCTGCCACACACCGGCATCGACCCCGTGCCCGTGGCCTGCCAGGTGGTGCAGGCGTTTCAGACCATCGTCACGCGCAACAAAAAGCCGGTGGAAGCGGCGGTGATTTCCGTGACCATGATCCACGCGGGCGAAGCCACCAACGTCATTCCCGACAGCTGCGAAATCCAGGGCACGGTGCGCACCTTCACGCTTGAAACGCTGGACCTGATTGAGCGGCGCATGCAGGAAGTGGCCGAAGGCATTGCCGCCGCCTTTGGCGCCACCTGCGCGTTTGAATTTCGCCGCAACTACCCGCCCACCATCAACACCGCGTACGAGGCCGACTTCTGCCGCCGCGTCATGGCCGGCATCGTGGGCGAGGCCAACGCCGTGGCACAGGAGCCAACCATGGGCGCCGAAGACTTTGCCTTCATGCTGCAAGCCAAGCCGGGGGCGTACTGCTTCATCGCCAACGGCTTTGGCGCGCACCGAGCGGGTTACGAAGGCGGCGGCCACGACGCTGGGCCTTGCACCCTGCACAACCCGCACTACGACTTCAACGACGAGCTCATTCCCCTGGGCGCCACCTACTGGGTGCAGCTGACGCAGCAGTGGCTGGCCCACACCCCGCCGGCCGACCGGCCCCGGCCCGCAGGCCGCTGATACCCTTGTGCCTCACGGGACAAAAGGCCATGATTCAAAATGGCCATTTGCGCGCATCCCTATTCAAAGTTCGCTATCTATTTTGTAGTCATCAGGGGTGGAAAACGCGGGTGGGCGCTGCCTTCATGCGGCCGGGCTGTCCAGGTGGCGTGCCAGCAGTTGCAGCCAGGGGTCGTCGCTGTGGGCCGTCAGTTGGCGGGCGTCGCTGGCGGTCAGCACGGTCAGATCGGGCTTGCCGCCCTGCGTGACGAGCACGGGGCCGTACCTGGCGGCCCGTGCCACGGCGGCGGGGTGGCAAAGAAAGGTCTGGTGACTGAAAGACGTCAAGGGCGTCACCGCGCCTGTTGACGGGCTGTCGTTTTGGCTGTTCAACCAGATGCCTGGCCAATCGTCGGCGACGCGGGGTTCTGGCGCACGCCCCGGTGGCCATGGCTCCAGTGGTGCAGGCAGGGTGCTGCCGTGCAGACGGGGGGACGCCAGGCGAACCTTACCCACCACCAGCCAAGACAGGTTTTTCCACGTGACGATGACTGGGCCGCGCCTGGCTGCGCGTTCAATCGCATGGGCTTGCTTCAAGAAACTGCGGTGATCGGCAGTGACCAGCGGCATGGGGCGAAAGCATGGTTGTATCTATACGTTAGATTATGTTGCACAGCCTGTTTTTTGTCCTATCGGCACAATGCCGCCCATGCCCGCTTGTCCGCCTGCACCTGACATCACCGCCGATGCGGTGATCGCCGCGACCCGCCGCTGGCTCGAACGCGCCGTCATCGGCCTGAACCTGTGCCCCTTTGCCAAGGCGCCGCACGTCAAGGGCCAGATCCACTACGCCGTGTGCGACAGCACCCAGCCCGCCGACCTGCTGGCCCTGCTGCGCGCCGAACTGCAAGCCCTGGTCCAGGCCGATGCGCGCACGCGCGAAACCACCTTGCTCATGGCCCCGCGCATGCTGGCCGACTTTCTGGACTTCAACGACTTTCTGGCCGACGCCGACCGCGTGCTGGACGAGCTGGACCTGCACGGCATCTTGCAAATCGCCCCCTTTCACCCCCGCTTTCAGTTTGCGGGCACAGCGCCAGACGACATCACCAACGCCACCAACCAATCGCCCTGGCCCACGCTGCACCTCATCCGCGAAGCCAGCATCGACCGCGCCGTGGCCGCCTTTCCCGAAGCCGAAGCCATTTACGAAGCCAACATGGCCACCTTGCGGCGGCTGGGCCACGCGGGCTGGGCAGCGCTGGGCGTGGGGCCGGATGCGGCCGAATCTCCATGAATACTATTAAAAAAATAGCTAAAAACCAGCGTGTGAAAAGCGCAAATGGCCTGAAAGGCCCAGATCCCGCCAGCCTGGCCGAGCTGTACCCCGGCCAGTCTATTGAGCTGCTCAAGGCCCTGCACATCCTCACCCGCGACGGGCGGCTGAACCAGGATTCGCGCCGCAAGCTCAAGCAAGTGCAGCACCTGGTGCGCTTCATCGACACGCTGATCCAGGACGTGCAGCCCGACGCAGCCGCCTCCCTTACCCTGGCCGACCACGGCGCGGGCAAGTCCTACCTGGGCTTCATCCTCTACGACCTGCTGCTGGCGCAGCGTGCCAACGCCCGCGTGTACGGCATCGAAACCCGGCCCGAGCTGGTCGAACGCTCGCACGCGCTGGCCCAGCAGCTGGGCTTTGCGCGCATGCACTTTCTCAACATCCCCGCCGCCGCCGCCGCCAGCCACCCCGGGCTGCCCGAGCGCATCGACATCGTCACCGCCTTGCACGCCTGCGACACCGCCACCGACGACGCCATCGCCTTTGGCCTGGCCAAGCACGCCCGGGCCTTTGCCCTGGTGCCCTGCTGCCAGGCCGAGCTGGCCGCCTGCCTGCGCCAGCACAAGGCCCTGCAACTGGCCCGCACCCCCTTGGCCGAGCTGTGGCGCCATCCCCTGCACACGCGCGAGCTGGGCAGCCAGCTCACCAACGTGCTGCGCTGCCTGTACCTGGAGTCGCAGGGCTACCACGTCACCGTCACCGAACTGGTGGGCTGGGAGCACAGCCTGAAAAACGAACTCATCATTGCCCGCCACACCGGCCGCAAAAAGCACAGCGCCGCCCAGCGCTTGCGCGCCCTGCTGGCCGAATTCGGCCTGCAGGCGCTGCTGCCGCTGCGCTATGCGGCGCTGGCCTCCTGACGGGGCGGCTGCATGCGCGGCCTTGCCGCCAGCCAGGCCAAACCGCGCCGCATGCCCTTGCGCGCCACCGGTTTTGCTGCACTGCGGTAACATGCCCGCCCCCTCTTTTCGACAGGCTGGATGCCGGCCCCAGGCTCCTGGCACGCCAGCTACGCGACACGGCACCTGCCCCGACGATGAACGCCCCGCTTTTGCCCCTTGCATCGCCCGCCGCCCACGAAGCGGCCCCGCGTCTGCGCGAGATTCCGTACAACTACACCAGCTTTTCCGACCGCGAGATCGTGCTGCGCCTGCTGGGCGAGCACGCCTGGGACCTGTTGCAGCAGCTGCGCGGCGAGCGGCACACGGGCCGTTCCTCGCGCATGCTGTACGAAGTGCTGGGCGACATCTGGGTGGTGCGGCGCAACCCCTATCTGCAAGACGACTTGCTGGACAACCCGCGCCGCCGCGCGCAGCTGGTGCAGGCGCTGCACCACCGCCTGGGCGAGATTGAAAAGCGCCGCACCCCGCAGCAAGACCCCGAGCGCGACGCGCTGGTGGGCGAGCTGCTGGCTGCTGCGCGCCGCGTGGTGGCCGCGTTTGACCGCTCGTTCGACAAAGTGGCCGAGCTGCGCCGCCGCGCCGCGCGGGCCTTGAGCCGCCACACGCACAAGGACAACATCAAGTTCGACGGCCTCTCGCGCGTCAGCCACGTGACCGACGCCACCGACTGGCGCGTGGAGTTTCCCCTGGTCGTGCTCACCCCCGACACCGAGGCCGAAATGGCCGCACTGGTGGCCGGCTGCATCGAGCTGGGGCTGACGGTGATTCCGCGCGGCGGCGGCACCGGCTACACCGGCGGCGCCGTGCCGCTGGACTGGAAAAGCGCCGTCATCAACACCGAAAAGCTCATCACCATCGGCGCTGTCGAGCGCATCCGCCTGCCCGGCCTGGACCACGAGGTGCCCACCATCCACACCGAAGCCGGCGTGGTCACCCAGCGCGTAGCCGACGCCGCCGAGGCCGCGGGCCTGGTCTTTGCCGTGGACCCCACCAGCGCCGAGGCCAGCTGCATTGGCGGCAACATCGCCATGAACGCTGGCGGCAAAAAAGCCGTGCTCTGGGGCACGGCGCTGGACAACCTGGCTTCCTGGCGCATGGTCACGCCCGATGCGCAGTGGCTCGAAGTCACCCGCATCGGCCACAACCTGGGCAAGATCCACGACGCCGACGTGGCCCGCTTTGAGCTGAAGTACTTTGACGCCAGCGGCCAGACCTTGCTGCGCACCGAGCAGCTGGACATTCCCGGCGCCAGCTTTCGCAAGGCCGGGCTGGGCAAGGACGTGACCGACAAGTTCTTGAGCGGCCTGCCCGGCGTGCAAAAAGAAGGCTGCGACGGGCTGATCACCAGCGCCCGCTGGGTGCTGCACCGCATGCCCGAGCACACGCGCACCGTGTGCCTGGAGTTTTTCGGCCATGCGCACGACGCCGTGCCCAGCATCGTCGAAATCAAGGACTTCATGTTTGCCGAGCAAAAGCGCACCGGCACCCTGCTGGCCGGGCTGGAGCACCTGGACGACCGCTACCTGCGCGCCGTGGGCTACAGCACCAAGGCCAAGCGCGCCGACTTTCCCAAGATGGTGCTGGTGGGCGACATCACCGGCGACGACGCCGACGCCGTGGCCCGCGCCGCCAGCGAGGTGGTGCGCATCGCCAACTCGCGCGCGGGCGAAGGCTTTGTCGCCGTCAGCGCCGACGCGCGCAAGAAATTCTGGGCCGACCGCAAGAAAACCGCCGCCATCAGCCGCCACACCAACGCCTTCAAGATCAACGAAGACGTGGTCATCCCGCTGCCGCGCATGGCCGAATACACCGACGGCATCGAGCGCATCAACATCGAGCTGTCCTTGCGCAACAAGATCGAGCTGGCCGACGAGCTGCAAGCCTTTTTGCAGCGCGGCAACCTGCCCCTGGGCCGCTCGGCCGACGCCCCCTCGCCCGAGCTGCTGGCGCAAAAAGTCGAGCAGGCCCTGGCCCTGGTGCGCGAAGTGCGCGCGCTGTGGCAAGGCTGGCTGGACGACGTGGACACGCTCTTTCGCCCCCTGCAAAGCCACGAGTTGCGCGCGAGCTGGAAAACGCAAATCCGCGACCCGCTGCGCGGCATCTTTGCCGGCAGCGACTTTGAACCCCTGCTGGCCGCGCTGGGCCAAGTGCAGCAGCGCGTGCTGCGCGGGCGCGTGTGGGTGGCCCTGCACATGCACGCCGGCGACGGCAACGTGCACACCAACATCCCCGTGCACAGCGACAACTACCAGATGCTGCAAACCGCGCACGAAGCCGTGGACCGCATCATGGCCCTGGCCCGCAGCCTGGACGGCGTCATCAGCGGCGAGCACGGCATCGGCATCACCAAGCTGCAATACCTCAGCGACGCCGAGCTGGCCCCCTTTGCCGCCTACAAACAGCAGGTGGACCCGCAAGGCCACTTCAACCGTGGCAAATTGCTACGAAATCAGGAGCTGCCCGCGCGCGATGGACGGGCGCAAACGGCCTATTTGAAGGCCGATTTGACCAACGCCTACACCCCCAGCTTCGGCCTCATGGGGCACGAATCGCTCATCATGCAGCAAAGCGATATCGGCGCCATTGCCGACAGCGTGAAAGACTGCCTGCGCTGCGGCAAGTGCAAGCCCGAATGCAGCACCCACGTGCCCCGCGCCAACCTGCTGTACAGCCCGCGCAACAAGATCCTGGCCACCTCGCTGCTGATCGAAGCCTTCTTGTACGAAGAGCAAACGCGCCGCGGCGTGAGCCTGAAGCACTGGAGCGAGTTCGAAGACGTGGCCGACCACTGCACCGTCTGCCACCGCTGCTACGCCCCCTGCCCGGTCAAGATCGACTTTGGCGACGTGACCATGAACATGCGCAACCTGCTGCGCAAGATGGGCAAGAAAAGCTTCCGCCCAGCGGCGGCGGCCGGCGCCTTTTTCCTCAACGCCACCGACCCGCGCGTGATCGGCGCCACCAAGCTGGCCCTGGCCGCCAGCTACAAGGCCCAGCGCCTGGGCGCCGACGTGCTGCAAGCCGCCGCCCGCCAGCAAACCGCCCACCCCCCCGCCACCGTGGGCAAGCCGCCCCTGCGCGAGCAGGTCATCCACTTCGTCAACAAAAAACTGCCCGGCGGGCTGCCCAGCAAAACCGCGCGCGCGCTGCTGGACATTGAAGACCGGGCCTACGTGCCCGTCATCCGCGACCCCCAGGCCACCACCACCGACAGCGAAGCCGTGTTTTACTTTCCCGGCTGCGGCTCAGAGCGCCTGTTCAGCCAGGTGGGCCTGGCCACCCAGGCCATGCTGTGGCACGCCCGTGTGCAAACCGTGCTGCCGCCCGGCTACGTGTGCTGCGGCTACCCCCAGCGCGGCAGCGGCCAGTTCGATTTGGCCAACCAGATGATCACCGACAACCGCGTCATGCTGCACCGCGTGGCCAACACGCTGAACTACCTGGACATCAAGACCGTGGTGGTCAGCTGCGGCACCTGCTACGACCAGATCGCCGGCTACGAGTTTGAGCAAATCTTCCCCGGCAGCCGCATCATCGACATCCACGAATACCTGCTGGAAAAAGGCATCACCCTGCCCGAAAGCCAGCGCGGCGCCTACCTGTACCACGAGCCCTGCCACAACCCCATGAAGCAGCAGGCCAGCCTGAAAACCGTGCAGGCCCTGGTGGGCCAGCAGGTGCTGCAAAGCCCGCGCTGCTGCGGCGAAAGCGGCACCTTAGCCGTCAGCCGGCCCGATGTGTCCACCCAGGTGCGTTTTCGCAAGCAGGAAGAGATTGAAAAAGGCGCGGCCCAGCTGCGCGCCAGCGGCGCCGTGCCCGCGCAGGGCAACGTGAAAATCCTCACCAGCTGCCCCAGCTGCCTGCAAGGGCTGACGCGCTACCAGAACGATTTGCCCAACGGCCTGCTGCAAGCGGACTACATCGTCATCGAAATGGCCCGCGCCATCCTGGGCAAAAACTGGCTGCGCGAATACGTGGACAAGGCCAACGCCGGCGGCATTGAGCGCGTGCTGGTGTAGCCGCCCGCGCCCGCCGCGCATGGCCTGGCAGGGCAGCCATGCGCAGTGTAGAAATTGCTACTTATTTTGTAGCTTAAAACCTTTATCAAACGTGCGCAAAAAGCCTTTTTGATAAAGGTTTTTTTGCGTCTTTGCCCGCGTGTGGTGGCGCGCGGTGGGCTCATTCGCGCGAGGGCAGGGGCATGACGTAGTTGGGCGGTTGCCCGCCTTCGGGCGCCCAGATTTGCACCAGCACGGTGCTGGGCACGGGCACACGGCCAATGCGCGCGGCCAGCATGGGGGTGTGGGCCAGGCGGGCAAACAGCTGCTGCAGGGCCGGGTCGTCGGCAGCGGGGCCTTGCAGTTCAAAGCGTTCGATGCGCCCGCGCGAGTTGACCCACAGGCGCACTTTGACGCTGGGGTGGCTGGCGGGCCAAGGGGTGTCGGCCAGCGTCCATTCGCCATGCTCGGGCGCAGGGGCCGTGTCGGCAGAGTTGGCGTCCAGCCATTGCATGGGCTCGCTGCTGGCCAGGCGCGGCGGCACGGGTGGCGGAGGGGGCGCGGCCACGGCGGGCTCGGGCAGGGGCTCAGGCAGCGGGGCGGGTGGTGGTTCGGGCGGTGGTTTAGGTGGGGATTCGGGCGGGCGCGCAGGCGCGGGCTGGGGCCGGGCGGCGCGGGCCGTGGCGCGTGATGGGGGTGGTGGAGGCGCCCACTGTGGTGCAGGTGGTGTGACAGCGGGTGTGGCAGCGGGTGCCGGGGGGCTGGCCACGCGCACGTGCCAGGTCATGGGCGGCGGGGGCAGGCGCGCGGCGTCGGTGTGGGTGGCGGGGGCGGGCAGGTGGCGCAGGCCCCACAGCACGGCGGCGTGCAGACCCAGGGCCAGCGCCACGGCGGCGGCCCAGGGCAGGCGGCTGTCGGCTGCGGGGGTGGGCATGGCGGGAGGTGTTCAGCGCCGCACTTCGTCTACCAGGGCGCGGAAATCGTCGATGTCTTCGAAGCTGCGGTACACGCTGGCAAAGCGCACGTAGGCCACTTGGTCGAGTTTTTTCAGCTCGCGCATGACCAGCTCGCCCAGGCGGGAGGAGGGCACTTCGCGCGCGCCGCCGGCCAGCAGCTTTTCTTCGATGCGCTCGATGGCGGTGTCCAGCTGCTCGGCGCTGACGGGGCGCTTGCGCAGCGCCAGCTCCAGCGAGGCTTGCAGCTTGGCGCGGGCGTAGGGCACGCGCCGGCCGTCTTTTTTGACGATGCTGGGAAAGCTGACGTCGGGCCGCTCATAGGTGGTAAAGCGCTTGCCGCAGTGCCCGCACTGGCGGCGGCGGCGGATGAAGTCGCCATCGTCGGACACGCGCGTTTCCACCACTTGCGTGTCGGTGTGGGCGCAAAAGGGGCACTTCATGGCAGATGGTGAATGAAATAGGCCATTCGCGCGCGTCTGTCAAGCATTTTCAGCTATGGTTTTTGATGTGACCTGCGAGAGGTCTGAAAAAGCGCGGCCAGATCAGGCTCGCCGCGCCCGCGCGCATGGCTTAGCCGTACACCGGAAAGCGCCGGGTCAGCTCGGCCACCTTGGCGCGCACGGCGGCCAGGTTGGCTTCGTCGTGCGGCTTGTCCAGCACGTCGGCTACCAGGTGGGCGGTTTGGCGCGCCTCTTCTTCCTTGAAGCCGCGCGTGGTCATGGCGGGAGTGCCAATGCGCACGCCGCTGGTGACCATGGGCTTTTCGGGGTCGTTGGGGATGGCGTTTTTGTTGATGGTCATGTGGGCGGCGCCCAGCACGCTTTCGGCCTCTTTGCCGGTGATGCCCTTGGCGCGCAAGTCCACCAGCATGACGTGGCTTTGCGTGCCACCCGAGACGATGCGCAGGCCGCGCTGGGTGAGCGTTTCGGCCACGACGGCGGCGTTTTTCTTCACCTGCGCGGCGTATTGCTTGAATTCAGGAGAGAGGGCTTCTTTGAAGGCGATGGCCTTGGCCGCGATGATGTGCATGAGCGGGCCGCCTTGCAGGCCGGGGAAGACGGCGCTGTTGATGGCTTTTTCGTGCTCGGCCTTCATCAGGATGAAGCCCGAGCGCGGGCCGCGCAGGCTCTTGTGGGTGGTGCTGGTGACCACGTCGGCATGGGGCACGGGGTTGGGGTATTGGCCGCCGGCAATCAGGCCGGCGTAGTGGGCCATGTCCACCATGAAGATGGCGCCTACGTCTTTGGCCACTTTGGCAAAGCGCGCCCAGTCGATCTCCAGGCTGTAGGCGCTGGCGCCGGCCACGATGAGCTTGGGGCGGGTTTCGTGGGCCTTTTTCTCCATCGCGTCGTAGTCGATGGCTTCTTGCGCGTTCAGCCCGTAGGACACGACGTTGAACCACTTGCCCGACATGTTCAGCGGCATGCCGTGGGTCAGGTG
>JAUNHQ010000029.1 GCA_030535425.1 Pseudomonadota bacterium
CGGCCCGCGCGTGCTGGAGCACATGGTGGACACGGTGCTGTATTTCGAGGGCGACACGCACTCGTCCTTTCGCCTCATCCGCGCCATCAAGAACCGCTTTGGCGCGGTCAATGAAATCGGCGTGTTCGCCATGACCGAGCGTGGTCTCAAAGGCGTGAGCAACCCCAGCGCCATTTTTCTGAGCCAGCACCCCGAACCCGTGCCCGGCAGCTGCGTGCTGGTCACGCTGGAAGGCACACGCCCGCTGCTGGTGGAGGTGCAGGCGCTGGTCGATGGCGGCGGCCCCAGCCCGCGCCGCCTGTCCGTGGGGCTGGAGCGCGACCGCCTGGCCATGCTGCTGGCCGTGCTGCACCGCCATGCGGGCGTGGCCTGCGGCGACCAGGACGTGTTCGTCAACGCCGTGGGCGGCGTGCGCATCAGCGAACCGGCGGCCGATTTGGCCGTGATGCTGGCCATCACCAGCAGCCTGCGCGGCAAGCCGCTGCCCAAGGGCTTTCTGGCCTTTGGCGAAGTGGGCCTGGCCGGTGAAGTGCGCCCGGCTCCGCGCGGGCAAGAGCGCCTGAAGGAAGCGGCCAAGCTGGGCTTTTCCGTGGCCGTGGTGCCCAAGGCCAACGCGCCCAAAAAAGCAGGCAAGGAATTCGAGGGGCTGACCATTCACGCCGTTGAGCGCGTGGACGAGGCCATGGCCCTGGTGCGCGGGCTGACATAAGGGCTGCTGCGCCACCCCGGCTTCGCGCGGCAAAAGCACCAGCGTGCTTTTTTCAGCCCCACCCCATCAGCGCCACCACGCCCAGCGCGAAAAAAATGCCTGCAGACAGCAGATGCACCAGGCGAATGGGCACCTTGCGCACCAATCGGTCGCCAAACCACACCACGGGCACGTTGGCCAGCATCATGCCCAGCGTGGTGCCGGCCACCACAGCCAGCCACTGCTTGTATTGCGCGGCCAGCGCCACAGTGGCAATCTGCGTTTTGTCGCCCATTTCAGCCAGGAAAAACGCCACCAGCGTGGTGCCAAACACGCCCCAGCGGCTGGCTGCGGCGGGCGTGTCATCGTCATCCAGTTTGTCGGGCACCAGCATCCACACAGCCATGGCGATGAACGAGCCGCCCAGCACCCAGCGCAGCACCTGCGGCCCCAGTTGCGCCTGCACCCAACTGCCCACAGCCCCGGCCAGCGCATGGTTGACCAGTGTGGCCGCCAGAATGCCCCAGGCAATCGGCCAAGGCTTGCGAAACCGCGCAGCCAGCACCAGAGAAAGCAATTGCGTTTTGTCACCCATTTCGGCCAGGGCAACGATGCCGGTGGAAATCAAAAAAGCTTCCATGCGGGTAAGCAGCGGCAGGAAATATCGTGGGAATCACACTCGGCGCCAGCGGTGCAGGCTGTGCCTTGAGCGCATTTTTTATAGCATTCTCATCAGGCCACACCATGTGTTGTGCGCGACGCCCATTGTAGGCGCGCCCACCTGCGGCAGCGGCACAAATAGATACCTGAGCACCATGCTGGGGGATTATCCGGATGCTTGACTTTCACTGTTCTGGCGCATAATCGCGCGGGTGTGCGCTTGGCACACTTTTTTTGTCATTTTGCGGTGAACATAGTCAGTTTCCCTTCCTTGCCGGCCCCATGCCGATTTGCCGAAGGCGTTTTGCGGACTCCATCGCTTTTCATTGATTTTTGAGGAGTCCCTTTCAGCATGGGCAACAAACTTTACGTCGGCAACCTGCCGTATTCGGTGCGCGATGCGGATCTGGCGCAGGCGTTTGCCGCCTTTGGCGCCGTGACCAGCGCCAAGGTCATGATGGAGCGCGACACGGGCCGTTCCAAGGGCTTTGGCTTTGTGGAAATGGGCAGCGATGAAGACGCGCAAGCCGCCATCAACGGCATGAATGGCCAGCCGCTGGGTGGCCGTAACGTGGTCGTCAATGAAGCACGTCCGATGGAGCCACGCCCCCCGCGCACGGGCGGTTATGGCGGCGGTGGTGGCTACGGCGGTGGCCGCCGCGAAGGCGGTGGCTATGGCGGCGGCGGTGGTCGCGAAGGCGGTTACGGCGGTGGTGGCCGTGGTGAAGGCGGTGGCGGTTACGGTGGCGGTCGTGATGGCGGCTACGGCGGTGGTCGACGCGAGGGCGGCTATGGCGGTCGTGATGGCGGCAACGATGGCAGCTTCCGCAGCCCTTACGGCCCTGGCCCGCGCGGCGGTGGTCGCCGTGAAGGCGGCTATGGCGGCGGTCGCCGCGACAACGATTACGGCGGCGACGACTATTGATGTACGCCGCCACCGCACATGGCTCTTCATTGGCCCATGTGCCCGCTGGTCATCCAAAGGCTCCTTCGGGAGCCTTTTTTCATGGTTGTGCAACGACGCTTTTTGCCCTGGCAAAGAGAATGATTGCTATATTTAAAATAGCTACAATCCATTACTAATAAAGCGCAAATTCCGTTTTTCACTACCAATCATTTCACGCAAGCCAGCCACGGTTGAACAGGGCGTTCACAGCAGGTTGGCCACCCCTTACCCCGGCCCGTTGTCGCCATCGCCCGTGCGGATGTTGGTTTCCACGGGGGCGTTGGGGTCAAAGGGTGGTGGCGGGCGCGGGCCGGGGCGCGGATGGGCGCGCACGGTGCTGGCGCGGGCATCGTCAGGGCCGCTTTGGCGCTGGCAGTACACGGGCTCGGGGATGGTGGTGTAGTCCAGCCGCACCAGCCGCGCATCCACCCCCAGGCCAAAGTGAGCGCGCACGGTGGGGTCGGCATAGCGCGGCCCGCTTGCGGGGGGAGTGTCATCGGGCAGACGCTCCAGCACGGCGTGGCCGCGCAGCCCCTCCAGCAAGGCCATGTCCTCATATAGCCGCGCTTCAAAGCGCAGATCGTGCGGGCACAGGTAAACCAGCCGCGGCGCATCCAGCACACTGGCGCAGCCGCTGAGAGCCAGGCAAGACAACCAGCCCGCCGCCCTTACCCCGCCCCAACCCGAAAGGCGCGCGCAAGCCACCGCCACGCGAGCCCATGCCAGGGCACCCGCGCCCGGACCTGCGCCGGGCGCCGGGTGTGCCACCCATCCCGAAGGGCAAAGCCCGTCGAGAGAGGGGGGAAGGCGCGACAGCGCCTCAGGGGGCAGATCCTTTATTTCGGCCACAGCACCCACAGGCGCAGCGGCTGCTTCATGCGCCCGGCAAAGTCGCCTGCTTCAGCGCCCCAGCCGGCAAAGTAGTCGGCGCGCACAGCGCCGACGATGGCGCTGCCGGTGTCTTGCGCCAGCACCAGGCGGTTGAGGTGGGCCACCGGCCCTTGCGAGGACAGCCACACGGGCGCGCCATAGGGAATGCTTTGCGGATCGACGGCGATGGAGCGCCCCGGCGTCAACGGCACGCCTTGCGCGCCGCGCGGGCCGAACTGCGCGTCCAGCTCGCTCATGGGCTCTTCGCGGAAAAAGACCATGCGCGGGTTGCTCCACAAAAAGCCTTGCAGCGCCTGCGGGTTGGCCGCCAGGCTGCTGCGGATGCCGGGCCAGGTGGCGTCGCCGCGCAGCAGGCCCTGGTCCATCAGCCATTTGCCGGGGCTGCGGTAGGGCTGTTCGTTGGTGGCGGCAAAGGCCAGGCGCACCAGGCGCTGGCTGCCGTCGGCTTCGGTGATGCGCACGCGGCCCGAGCCTTGAATTTGCAAAATCATTGCGTCCAGCGGGTCGGCCAGCCAGGCGATTTCGCGGCCCGCCAGCTCGGCGCGGGCCTGGGGGTGCTGCTCCATCTCTTGCCGGGTGAACCAGGGCTTGCGCTGCGCCAGCGTGGCCGGCGGGCGGTACAGCGGCACGCCAAAGCCGGGGCGCGGCACGCGGCTGGCGTCGTACTGCGGCTCGAAATAGCTGGTCAGCAGCCCTTCGCTGGGCGCGCCCAGCGGCTCCACGCGGTAGGGCTGCAAGCGCGCGCGCATCCAGTTGCGCTGCTCATCGGGCGTGGCCAGCGACAGGCGGCGCACTTCGCTGCACAGGCGCGCCAGGGGCTGCTGCGGGCGCTCGCAGCTTTTGATCCAGGCGTTCCAGGCGGCGCTGGGGTCGTCTTGCTCAAAGCCGGGCAGCTCGGCCCAGCGCACGGGCACCCAGCGGCTGCGCGCGCGCTGAATGGCCGGGCCGATGGGCGCGGTGTCGGCCACGGGGCCGGTGGGTGGCGGCGCTTCAGCCGGAGGCGCTGACGGCGGCGCGGGCGTGCGGGTGGCGCAGCCGGCGGCCAGCATTCCTACAATGGCCGTTGCGCAAAAGAGCTTGAGAACACGTGTCATGACCTTGATTCTGCTGGAAGCGCTGGGTGCGCTGGTGATCCTGCTGCTGATCGTGTGGTGGACAATGTTTTCGGGCCGCCGCAAGGGCGAGTTGCCCGGCCATCACGAGCGATCCGGGCAAGCTGAAGAAGTGCCACCGCCGCTGCCGCAAGACAAATAAAAAAACGTGCCTGCTTTGGCCCGCATCAGCTCTGGGTGCTGACACTGTCTGCCGCAGGTGAGTGCAGGCCCGTGTTTAAAAACAGATGCAGGTATTCGCCAATCATGCGCTGGCGATCAAAGTGCTGGCGTACATGGGCCTGGCCTGCGGCAGCGATGCGCTGTGCCTGATCAGGATGGCCAAGCAGCCGGCGCACGGTATCGGCCAGCGCCTGCGGATCGGCATGGGGCACGAGCACACCGCTTTGGCCGTCAATGAAACATTCGCGCACGCCTTCCACGTCAGAGCCAATGGCGCAGCAACCACTGGCCATGCCTTCCAGCAGCCCCAGGCCCAAGCCCTCGTAGTGTGTGGAAAGCACGCACAGCTTCACCCGCCCCATCAAGGCAGGCAAATCGCTGACGTGCCCCAGAAAACGCACCTGCCCATCCACCCCCAGCTGGCGGGAAAGCCGCCGCGCGCGCCGCAGCCAGCTGGGCTTGCCTTCGCCTGCCAGGTAAACGGTCAATGGCATGCCTGCCTTGGCCAGCAACGCTGCCGCACGGATCAGGGTCTCGTGGTCTTTCTGCGCCGCAAAGCGCGCAGGCATGACAATGGCGTCTTCCCGCTGTGCCCAGGGCAAACCCTGGCTGAAGCGCGCCAGATCGATGCCGTTGAGAATGACCGTGCAGCGATCTGCCGGGTGGCCCGTGCGCAGCAGTGCCTGGCGCACGGCCTGGGACACACCCACGATGCGATCGGTGCGCCGTGCCAGCCACAGCGACTGACGCAGGCGCCAAAAGCCATAGCGCTCACGCACGTTGTGCTCCACCTGGATCAGCCTTGGCACGCCTGCCAGCAAACCAGCGTAGCGACCCCACAGGTGCTCGCTGAAGCCGTGGGCGACCAGAACATCGGGGCGCCACTGGCGGCAGATGCGCACCAGCGCCCAGATGGTGGCCAGGTGCGGCCAGCGGGTAAGCACCTGCACCCGCATACCCTGTCCACGCAGGGCGTTCACGCGCGCCTGGGGATTGAGCGAAACACGGCGGCGCAGCACCAGCATCGTTTCCTGCCCCGGGTAGGGAGCGCACAGGTCAACGGCCACTTGCGTGGCACCTGAGAAGCCGCCAGAGACGAAATGCAGCACGCGCAACGGGCGTGATGGCCCCTGTGCGGGCAAGGAAGAAGCCGAGAGCATGTGTGCCACGTGTTTGGAATCGAGCAAAGGCTCTGGCATTGCCGCCACCGCCATCAGGCGCCCCCTTGCGATGCGCCCCTGTCAGGCGGCGGCTTTTTCTGCTCTGCCCAAGCGCACAGCAGTGCCACGGAATAAACATACAGCGCCGTGCCCTCTACCCAGGCAAGGGGCACATCACTGAGGCCAAGTAGGAAATAAGCCAAGGGCAGCAGCCCCAGGGTCAACCAGATCCATGCGTCTGTCCGGTCAGACCAACTGGCCGCACGCTGCCTGGCTGCGGCATACAGCGGCGCCACGTACAACGCCAGCAAAGCCGCCAACCCGGCCAGCCCGTATTTGGCGAGCATATTGAGCATTTCATTGTGGGCGTGGATACCGAACTGGGCATTGGCACGCCCTTGCGCCTGCTCCAGCTTGCGCCGCTGCTGATACCCTGCTTCACCATGGCCGACCCAGGGGCGCTGCGTGCTCAAGTGCCAGGCAAACTGCCACATCAGCAGTCGCGTGCCCACGGATGTGGGCGCATACGGGTCCTCCTCGTAAGCGCTGGCTTCCTGATGCGCCTGCGTGACGCGCCCAAGCGGGTCCAGCCGTGTCAGGGTTTGCAGCCCGCTGACCGTGATGATCAGCAGGAACGCCAGCAGTAAACCCGCCCGCGCCATATGTCGGGGCGAACCAGCGTGCCACAAAGCAACAGGAGCCAACACCAGCAGCGCCAGCCATGCACCGCGCGTGCCGGAAAACACGATGGCCACGCAGGCGCATGCCGCGCCCAGCGCCATGCCCCAGCGCAGACGCTCGTGCGTGCGATAGCCCAGAAAGCCTGCAAAGCAGATCACAGCCAGGCCCAGCATGGCTTGTGCGAACACCACCGCATTGCTGGCGCCATAAGCACGGTCAGCGCCTTCGATCAGCACCTGGTACAACGCTAGGCCCAGCCCGCCAGCCGCCGCCGCGGCACAGCCTGCCAGCCAGGGTGCAGGCCCAACCATGCACTTACGGGCATACCAATACAGCGGCCAAGCCATGAGCATGCGAAAACCCATCTCGCTTGGGCGCCCCCAATGCCCCTCGCGCAACACGTCCGCCAAATAGACACACGCCAAGGCCGTGATGGCCCAGAGCACGGCCTTGGCGCCCTGAGACATAGGCCCGGCCAAGCGCCCACGCGCATGCCACAGCATGACCGCAGCCAACAACAGCAGAGGCAGCGGCGCCGCATTGCGGGTAGATGGCCAGCACACAGTGGCCACGGGCATGACAAACAAGGCCCATGCGCCCAGGCGCTCCAGCGTGGCGGTTCGCACAGTGGCCGGGGGTGCGCCACTCACCCCGTCAGTGCCCGTGAGCCAGGGTTTCGCCAGCACGCAGCTTGTAGATGGTGCCGCAATAGGGGCACTTGGCCTCGCCGCCATGGGAAAGGTCAAGGAACACGCGTGGATGCGTGTTCCAAAGCTGCATGCCGGCTTTGGGGTTGGGGCAAAAAGTTTCGCCGGCCGGGCTCAAGTCCTTGGCCAGCATCTCGACGGCGGCGGCTTGGGTGCTGCTCATGCGTGTATCTCCTGCGACAGTGCACGCGCGTGTCAGACGGCCGTCAGCCAATGGGCGTACTTGGCGTTGCGGCCATTGACGATGTCAAAGAAGGCCGACTGGACTTTTTCGGTGATGGGGCCGCGCTGGCCGGCGCCGATTTGCACGCGGTCGAGCTCGCGGATGGGGGTGACTTCGGCCGCGGTGCCGGTGAAGAACATTTCGTCGGCGATCAGGCACTCATCGCGCGTGATGCGCTTTTGCACCACGTCCACGCCCAGGTCCTTGGCGATGTGCAGCACCGTGTTGCGCGTGATGCCGTTGAGCGCGCCAGCGGACAGATCGGGGGTGTAGATCACGCCGTCCTTGACCAGAAACACGTTTTCGCCCGCGCCTTCGCTGACGAAGCCGGCCGAGTCCAGCAGCAGCGCTTCGTCGTAGCCGTCGTCCAAAGCTTCCATGTTGGCCAGGATGGAGTTGGTGTAGTTGCTCACTGCCTTGGCCTGCGTCATGGTGATGTTGACGTGGTGGCGCGTGTAGCTGCTGGTTTTGATGCGGATGCCTTTTTTCAGCCCCTCTTCGCCCAGGTAAGCGCCCCAGGCCCAGGCGGCCACCATCACGTGGATGGTGTTGCCCTTGGGGGACACGCCCAGTTTTTCAGAGCCGATCCACACCAGCGGGCGCAGGTAGCAGCTTTTGAGCTGGTTGGCGCGCACCACCTCTTTTTGCGCTTCGTTGATCTGCTCTTGCGAAAAGGGGATCGCCATGCGCAGGATCTTGGCACTGTTGAACAGGCGCTGGGTGTGTTCTTGCAGGCGGAAGATGGCGGTGCCTTGGGCGGTGTCGTAGGCGCGCACGCCTTCGAATGCGCCGCAGCCGTAATGCAGGGTGTGCGTCAGCACGTGAACCTTGGCGTCGCGCCAGTCCACCAGCTGGCCGTCGAACCAGATCTTGCCGTCGCGATCGGCCAGGGAAGGGATGGGAGAAGTCATGGCTGAAGTTGTCCTTTTATCGTGGCAAAAGACCACCTGCGCGCGCAGCGGCGGTGCAAGCCGCGCACAGACCCGCAGGCGGCCTGCGGTCGCCGATTTTAGAGCCTGTTGCCCCTCGCGAAGGGCTGCTCACACACAAGCGTGCGTCAGGGCAGACAGCCTTTTCGCGCAGGCGCTTATGCCCAAGGCCGCCACCCAAGCGCCGCAGGCGACTGGCACGGCTTACGCGCCTTTGGCTCCCTCTGTTGGCCGCACCATCTTGCAGGTGTAGGGCATGGCCGCATCGTCAGCATTGATGACGCGCACCACGCGAAAGCCGTAGCCCGAGCCTTCCACGTCAAACGGCACGCCAGGCGTGCCCTGGCGGTCCATCATGCCCACAGCCAGGGTCTGCTGGAACTGATGGTCTGCCGCGCGCATGCGGCCGCGCTGGCCTGCCAGGCTCACGTCGGCCTGCTCCAGCGCACGGGCCACGGCCAGCGGCTCGTCGCTGCCTGCGCGCTCGATGGCCTGGGCCAGCGCCTCGACCATCAGTTGCATACGCATGTGCACGTAGTCTTCCTGCGGTTTGGGAAAACGCTGGCGGAACGACTGGTAAAACGCCGCGCTTTCGGGCGTGGGCATGTTGGGCAGCCAGTCGGCCACGGCCAGCACTTTGCCGATGCCGGCATCGCCTATGGCTGCGGGCGCGCCCAGGGCGTTGCCGTAGAAGGTATAGAAGCGCCCGTCAAAGCCCGCGTCGCGCGCGGCCTTGACCAGTAGCGTCAAATCGTTACCCCAGTTACCGGTAAGCACCGCCTGCGCGCCCGATGCCTTGATTTTGCTGGCGTAGGGCAGAAAGTCTTTCACGCGACCCACGGGGTGCAGCTCTTGCCCCACGACGGCTACGTCGGGCCGCTGCGCGGCCAGTTGGCGCTTGCCTTCGCGCAGCACGGCCTGGCCAAAGCTGTAGTCCTGGCCGATCAGGTAGATGCGCTGGAGCTGCTTGTCCTCGCGCATCAGCTGCATCAGCGCGGCCAGGCGCATGTCGGCGTGTGCATCAAAACGAAAGTGCCAGAAGCTGCACAGCTCGTTGGTCAGCACAGGGTCCACCGCCGAGTAGTTGAGAAACAGCACGCGCTGCCCAGGGTGGCGTTCATTGTGTTTGTTGATCGCGTCGATCAGCGCCGCCGCCACCGCCGATGAGTTGCCCTGCAGGACAAAGCGCGCCCCGCTGTCAATGGCCGACCGCAGCATGGACAGCGACTCTTCCGTCTGGCCCTTGTTGTCGTAGCGCTCCAGCACGAGCTGGCGACGCCCCTCGGCGGTGGACACGCCGCCACGGGCATTGACGCGCTCTACCGCCCAGGCGATGTTGCGAAACACGGCTTCGCCCGTGTTGGCAAAGGGGCCGCTCAAGGATTCAATCAGCGCCAGCTTGATGGGCGGCAGCGCATTGGCCGCGCGCACGCCCAGCGGCCCGCAGGCCACCATGGCCAGAGCCGATTGCAGCCACGCGCGGCGGCGCCAGGGCAGACACGTTGGACTCATAAGATTTGCTCCTTAAAATATAGCTTTTTGCGCTTGTCAGACAAGCGCAAACGGCCATTTTGATTGGTTTTTTGAAGAGGTCTGATGATGTGCAAAACCAGACTAGGCATGCCGCGCATGCCTGCGCCCACGGTTCACGATGGCTTAGCGGCTGACATCGGCACAGAAGCAGGCGCAGCCGCAGATGCCGCAGATGCCACCGGTGCAGCCTCGCGCGCCAGCCCCGGCGCCGATGACCCGCCCAGCCCCGGCTGCTGCTGGGGCACTGGCGCGGCAAGTTTGCCCACGGATTCGGGCAGCGAGGGCACGGCAGAGGGCAAATAGCGTGCCATCAGGTCAAAAAAGCGCTGGTACAGCGTTTCATCGGTCACGGTTTCGCTGGAGACTTTCACCATCGAGTCATGCCCGCCTTCCAGCGGCAGCGACAGCGACGCCACGCCACCCACCCCGACCGAGGCCGAATCCTTCACCCGGCGCAGCCCGTACTGTTCTTGCAGTCCGCTGGCAAAGGCCACCGTCTTGTTCTGCCCGTTTTCGCGCAAGGCTGCGCACACCACGCGAAACTCCAGCTGCACGTGGTGCTGCCCGCTGGGCTGAAAGAACTTGCGCGCCACCACCTGCCCTTCCTGCCGCTCGGCCATCACGTAGCCCTGGCTGAGCAGCGCGCGGCGCGCAGCCTCACAGGTGTGCGCCGTGCCAGCTGCGAACACACGCGAATGCGTGTCGGCATTGAAAGATTCAGGCTGGTAGTTTTTCAAAGCCAGTGGCGAGCCAGACCCCCCCACGGCGCCGCAGCCGGTCAGCAGCGCCGTCACCAGCGCGCCCATGCCAGCGCGGCGGCACAATGAAAACCGCATGAAAGAAAAACACATGGCCCGATGGTAAACGCCTGGAACCCGCACGCGCGGATAGGATGCTGGGCTCGCTTTTTCTGCTGACACAGGCGCCCGCGTCCCACACGTTTTCCCCTGCTTCATGCCCCGCCCCGGCTCATCCACCTCGCCCCTGCCGCACGCTAACAACTTTGATGCCATTCGCCTGGCCGCGGCCCTGTTGGTGCTCTACAGCCACCACTACACCCTCACGGGGCAGGCGATGGAGCCATCTTTTTTGGGCATCAACACCCTTGGTGGGCTGGCCGTGTCCATGTTTTTCACCATCAGCGGCTACCTCGTCACCCAAAGCTGGTTCGCAGACCCGGCCCCTGTCCGCTTCGCCCTGCGGCGCATTTTGCGCATATGGCCAGCCTTGACAGCCGTCGTCCTGCTCAGCGCCCTCGTGCTCGGCCCACTGCTTACCACGCTCTCACCCAAGGCCTATTTCGCTCACGAAGACACCCGCGCTTATTTCAGCACCCTGACCATGCTGCCCGCGTATTACCTGCCGGGTGTTTTCACGGGCAATCCCTCTGCTGCGGTCAATGGCTCGCTGTGGACCATTCCGCTGGAAGTGCAGTGCTATGCCGTCTTGCTGCTGGCCGGCTGCCTCGGAGTGCTGAGCACGTACCAGACACTCATTCGTGCGGCCATCCTCTATATCGCCTGGTACACCCTTTTTCAACGGCCAGAGCTGCACAACGGTCAGATCAACCACTTGCTGGAGCTGGGCGCCTATTTCACAGTTGGCGCCCTCATGCAAGCAACGCAAGCGCACTGGCAGTCGCGCAGGCTGCGCTGGGCCGTGCTGCTGCTGCTAGCAGCCATCGCCTGCTGGCATATGGGGTTGCGCTATTTTTCTGCACTGCTCATCGTGCCTTATGCCACCATCGTTGCGGGCACCGCCTCTACCCCCTTGCTGCGCCAGTGCGGCCGTTTTGGCGACTTTTCATATGGCACCTACCTCTTTGCCTTTCCGGTGCAGCAAACCGTCATCATGCTGTGGTATCCAGCCATGGGTTTTTGGGGCAGCATGTTCGCCGCATGCCTCATCACGCTGTTGTGTGCCGTGGCCAGCTGGCACCTCATCGAACAGCCTGCGCTGACCTTCAAACCACGCAAGACCACCTCGCGTCCTGCGCCCAGTCACATGGCCCGCAAGATGCTGGCGTTCGGCTGGTTTGCCTGCAAACCCACCGCCGCCATCCTCTTGCTCAGCCTGGCAAGCTGGGCATGGCTGGCCCGGCAGCCCGCTCCGCCCCTGGGTTTTTTCAGCCCGGACGGCTATACCGACGAATTGGCCCGGCACACCCGTCTGGGCATGGTCAGTGTCACCTCGCCCCAGCAATTGCGTGACAGCCTGGAAGTGGCCAAGCAGTACGGCGCCCGGCTGCAAGTGGACTTCAGTCTTGTGCTGCCGCTGCAGCGCCCAGCCAAGGACATCAATACCACTTATACGCACGACGGAAAAACGCTGCACAAATCCTTCAGCCCATTACCTGTCAACAAGATCAAAAACCTGCCCGGCCACGCCGAGATCAAAGCCCTCATGGCACCTTACTGGCCCGTGATGCAGGCGTACCAAGAGCAGATTGCATCCATCCTGCTGATAGATGAGCCTTATATGCATGGCGTCAGCCGCACAGAAATGGAACGCGCTGCTCAGCGCATGCGCGCGCTGCTGCATGAGCACCATCTCTCCCACATACGACTGGGCATCACATTTTCTTCCGCCATGTTTGACGCACGTTTCGCTCAAATGATCTCTGCGCAGGCGGACCGTTACACCCACGAAGTAGAGCAGTATTACGCCAATATCCGGCACATGGCATTACAGCTTGCCGATGAAAATGCATCCCAATGGATAGAAAATTACAAGAAAAACCGCATCACCACTTATGACTTGGCAGGCAACTACTACACCGGCGGCGGCATTCCAAAGGGTTTTGATGTCATTGCCTATAACCTGTACACCGCCACGCTGCTGCAAGACACCGTCCACACCAAAACGCTGGCATGGTTTGCAGACCTGAATGTCAGCCCCGCATGCGCACGTTTCAAAGGGCAGGACACCCCGAGCATCCGCGCGCAACTCAGCTTTTATCAGGATGGCCCCGTTGACCCTGCGGGCCTGGAAAAAGACCGGCCTCTGCTCAGCGACATTTTTACTTGCAAATCCGAGTCCATTTTGCATCTGCTGAAAACACATGCCCCCTCCGAAGCGCACACCTTTCAGCTATGGGGCGAATCCAGCGCCAACGGCTTCATGGAATTCAATGCCTTGGGCGAGCAAGAAAGCAGCCAGCCTGAGCTGCTGATCGCCGCGCGCGTGCAAGACGAAGTGCAGCGCACGCTGGATTTTTATGACAAACACAAAGCCGACTATGGCGCAGGCGTGATGTTTTTTATCTGGGACGACGCCAAGGATCACAGCATTGATCTGAATGTGATGGGCGCCAAGTCCATGCCCGGCGTCACGCGGCTAGTGTTTGATCGGATTGGCAAGTGATGGCGTCCAGCGGCCAGCGCGGCAGTACGTCAAACGCATAGCGCGCCTGCGGCGCCTGCACCCCTGCCTGCATGCGCATGGCCGCGGCCAGCGCGATCATGGCGCCGTTGTCGGTGCACAAATGCGGCTCGGGGTAATGCACCCGCACGCCGCGCATGGCGCAGGCTGCGTTGAGCTGCTGGCGCAAATCCTGGTTGGCGCCCACGCCGCCAGCCACCACCAGGCGCTTCAAACCTGTGGCTTCAAGTGCGGCCAGCGATTTTTTCACCAGCACGTCCACAATGGCCGCCTGGGTGCTGGCCGCCAGGTCGGCACGCGCCTGTTGACTGGGCGCATCGCCCAGCTTGCGCACTTGGGTGAGCACTGCGGTCTTCAATCCCGCAAAAGAAAAGTCCAGGTTGCCGCTGTGCAGCAGCGGGCGCGGCAGCTTGAAGGCCGCTGCATCGCCCTGCGCGGCCAGCCGCGCCAGCGCCGGGCCACCGGGGTAGCCCAGGCCCAACAGCTTGGCGGATTTGTCAAAGGCTTCGCCCGCTGCGTCGTCAATGGTTTCGCCCAGCAGCGTGTAGCGGCCTACGCCATCCACGCGCATCAGCTGCGTGTGGCCGCCGCTGACCAGCAGCGCCACGAAGGGAAATGCAGGGGGATCGGCACTGAGAAAGGGTGAAAGCAAATGCCCTTCCAGGTGGTGCACGCCCAGCACGGGCCTGGCCAGTGCCGCGCCCAGCGCGCAGGCCATGCCCGCACCCACCAGCAGCGCACCCGCCAGACCGGGACCGCGTGTATACGCTATCACATCAATAGCTTCCAGCGCTTGACCAGCCTGCGCTAGCACCTGACTGGCAAGAGGAATCACCCGGCGGATGTGGTCGCGGCTGGCCAGCTCGGGCACCACGCCGCCGTAGTCGGCATGCATGGCCGCCTGGGTATGCAGCGCGTGCGCTAACAGCGCGGGCACGCCGCCATTGCCATGGGCGCGCACCAGCGCCACGCCGGTTTCGTCGCATGAGGATTCGATGCCAAGCACCAGTGTGTCAGACATGGTGCCGGATTATCCCCGCGCGCCTGGCTAGCCCAGGTTGCCCGCGATGTAGTTTTCCATCTGCTCGATGATGAAGCGCTGCTCGGCAATGGTGGCGTTGACCAGGTCGCCAATGGACACCAGCCCGATCACCGCCCCGTTTTCCACCACGGGCAGGTGGCGTACCTTGGCCTGGGTCATGATGCCCATGCACTCTTGCACCGTCTGGTGAGGGCCCACCACGTACAGCCGTGCGGTCATGACGTCGGCCAGCAAGGTGTCAGCCGATGCCAGCCCCTTGAGTGCCAGCTTGCGGGCGTAATCCCTCTCGGTAAAGATGCCCAGCAGTGCCTCGCCCTGCATGATGAGCACAGAGCCGATGTTGCGGTCAGCCATGTGCTGCAGGGCATCACGCACGGTGGCGGTAGGCGGCAGCGATTCAATGATGGAGCGGGGCTTGGCAGCCAGAACTTCGGCAACGACGGGCATGCGTGATTTCCTCCAGCGTCAGGGTTGGAAAAAGCACGGGCGCTCGGCAGGGCGCCCTGCTTGGCACTGCCATCGTGCCAGACTTTACCGCCTGGCTCCAACTCTGGTGAACCCTGATCCAGCCCTTGCCCGCGCTGTTGACGAACCTGCATGACACGGTGCCGATGCAGCGTCAGCAGCAACGTTTAAGCTATTATTAATATAGCTAGATATTCTTTAAAGACCAGCGCAAATGGCCTTTTTCACCACCCATCCCCTGCATGACTGATGACACATCTGGGCGTCAATAGTCGTCCTGCATGCCTTGGGCCAGACTTTCAAAGCGGGTGAGCTGCTTGAGGAAGGTGAGCTTGACGGTGCCGGTGGGGCCGTTGCGCTGCTTGCCAATGATGATCTCGGCCACGCCGGGTTCGCGCGAGTCCTTGTTGTAGTAGTCGTCGCGGTAGATGAACATGATGATGTCGGCGTCTTGCTCAATGGCGCCGGATTCGCGCAGGTCGCTCATCATGGGGCGCTTGTCGGTGCGCTGCTCCACGCTGCGGTTGAGCTGCGACAAGGCGATGACGGGGCATTGCAGTTCCTTGGCCAAGGCCTTGAGGCCGCGCGAGATTTCGCCCAGCTCGGTGGCGCGGTTTTCACCGTCGCTGGCCGAGGAGCCGCTCATCAGCTGCAAATAGTCCACCACGATCAGGCCCAGCTTGCCGCACTGGCGCGCCAGGCGGCGGGCGTTGGCGCGCAGCTCCGAAGGGGTCAGGCCCGGGGTTTCGTCAATGTGCAGGCTGACGGGGCGCAGGCGCTCGATGGCCTCGGTCAGGCGCGGCCATTCCTCATCGGTCAGGCGGCCGGTGCGCAAGTGTCCCTGGTCAATGCGGCCAATGGAGCCGACGATACGCACGGCCAGCTGGGCCGCGCCCATTTCCATGGAAAACACGGCCACGGGCAAGCCTTCGTTCAGGGCCACGTGCTCGGCAATGTTGATGGCAAAAGCGGTCTTGCCCATGGACGGGCGTGCGGCCAGGATGACCAGATCACCCGGCTGCAAGCCGGCGGTCATGCGGTCCAGGTCGTAAAAGCCGGTGGGCACGCCGGTCACGTCGTTGGGGTTGTCCGCCATTTCCTGCACGCGGTCGAGCAGCTGCACCACCAGGCTGTCCATGGCCTGAAAGCCCTGCTTCATGCGCGAGCCTTCTTCGCCGATCTTGAAGATCTTGCCTTCGGCCTCGTCCAGGATCTTGTCCACCGCCCTGCCCTGGGGGTTGAAGGCGCTGGTGGCGATCTCGTCGCTGGCGCTGACGAGTTTGCGCAGGATGGAGCGCTCGCGCACGATTTCGGCGTAGCGGCGGATGTTGCTGGCACTGGGCACGTACTGGGCCAGCGCGTTCAGATAGGCCAGCCCGCCCACATCCTCGGCCTTGCCCTGGCGCTGCAGCTCCTCGTACACGGTGATGACGTCGGCGGGCTTGCTCTCATTGATCAGGCGGCCCACGGCGGCGTACACCAGGCGGTGTTCGTAACGGTAGAAGTCGCTGTCGATGAGCACGTCGCCCACGCGGTCCCAGGCGTTGTTGTCCAGCAGCAGGCCGCCCAGCACGCTGGACTCGGCCTCCAGCGAGTGCGGGGGAATGCGCAGCTGCGCGACCTGGCGGTCCAGCGGCGCGTCGTCGCTCAAATCGGCATAGCCAGGAGGAAAGGCAGTGGACATGGCAGTCTGAAAAAGACTAAGCGGGCGATTGGCCCAAGGAGCCAAGGCGCGCCGCATTTTGAAGAAAGGGAAGGGAAAAAACCTGAAAAGCCTGGTGTGCCGTCCCGCGGATTGCGGCACCCCATGCAGCGATGGGTTTCGCACCAGGGCAATGCTACGCCCAGCCAAGGCGCCTGTCATTGCACAAGTCTGTGGACAAGCGGTGCACAGCGCGTGCACAGCAGGCGCTTATTCCATTTCCAGATCAGAGCGAAACGCCAAGCGTGGCCGCAGACAGTGCTTGAAAGCACAGGCCAAGGCCGAGCGACAAAGTGTCGCTTTGATATGGAAATGGAATTACAAAGCGCTCCAACCCATGTGCCGAACGCGCGGCAAAAAACAAAGCCGCCCGCCTGGCGGCGGGCGGCTTGAGGCAGCCGGGAGCGGGACTTTTCAAGGCCCGAAGCAAGGCCCGAAACAAGACCCGGAAATCGGCCTGCAGGCCGTCATCAGGCCGTTTCGCCGTAGACCGACACGGTGATTTCCACGTCCACGTCGGTATGCAGGGACACTTGCACCGTGGTGTCACCCACGGCCTTGATGGGCCCCAGCGGCAGGCGAATCTGCGACTTGTGCACGTCAAAGCCCTGCTTTTTCAGCTCATCGGCGATGTCGTGGTTGGTGACGGAGCCGAACAGGCGGCCATCGACACCGGCTTTTTGCGTCAGCTTGACGGTTTGACCGCCCAGCTTTTCGCCCACGGCTTGCGCGGCAGCCAGTTTTTCGGCGGCTTGCTTTTCCAGCTCGGCGCGGCGGGCCTCGAACTCGGCCTTGGCGGCCTCGGTGGCGCGGCGGGCGCGGCCCGAGGGAATCAGGAAGTTGCGGGCGTAGCCGTCCTTGACCTTGACGATTTCACCCAGGTTGCCCAGGTTGACGACCTTTTCCAGAAGAATGACTTGCATGGTGGACAAACTCCTTGCGTTCAGACCTTGTGCTGGTCGGTATAGGGCAGCAGGGCCAGAAAGCGCGCGCGCTTGATGGCGGTGTTGAGCTGGCGCTGGTAGATGGCGCGCGTGCCGGTCAGGCGCGCGGGCACGATCTTGCCGTTTTCGCTGATGAAGTCGCGCAGGGTGTCTACGTCCTTGTAGTCGATTTCCTCAACGCCTGCCACGGTGAAGCGGCAGAAACGCTTGCGCTTGAACAGCAGCGACTGGCCGCTGCGCTTGGGACGCTTGTCCTTGTTGAATTTCTTGAACGTGGCCATTTAAGAGGCTCCTTGAATCTGATCTTGCTGAAAATCCTGGATGTGCAGCACCACCGACTTGGCATGGCGCGGACTGGCCAGAAAACCGGTGAACACGGCGCTGGCGCCCACCACCTGCCGGCCCAGGCGCTCGGCCATCGTGCCGATGGCCACCGCCTTGAGCACCGCCTTGACCTGCCGGAGACTGCCTGCTTCTTCAAGCTGCGACGTGTGCTCCAAAAGCAAATCCAGTGCAGGCAGGCCTGCCGGTGTGTAGCGCGCTGCGCCCAGTTCGATGATGCAGGCCTGCAGCCGCAGCTGGTTGATGCCCGCCGGTGCCCTGCCAGGCACGGTTTAGCCGGCGGCAGCCTCGGACGACTGCTGGGCCTTGCGTGCCTCTTCGCGCTCGACGGTCTTCATCATCAGGGACGGGCCGGTTTCGGCCTTTTTGCGCTGCACCGTCAGGTGACGCAGCACGGCGTCGTTGAACTTGAAGGCATGCTCGAGCTCGGCCATCACGGTCTGGTCGGCCTCGATGTTCAGGCACAGGTAATGGGCCTTGGCCAGTTTGTTGATCTGGTAGGCCAGCTGACGGCGGCCCCAGTCTTCCTGGCGGTGGATCTTGCCGCCGCCGGCGGTGATCATGCCCTTGTAGCGCTCCAGCATGGCGGGCACCTGCTCGCTTTGATCCGGGTGGATCAGCAGGATGATTTCATAGTGACGCATTGACTCTCCTTATGGATGAGAAAAAGCCGCCCCCGGCGTCAACTCAGGGTGCGGCAAGGGAAAACCGGGCATTATAGCCCGGCTTGTCAAGATGGCTGCGGGCCTGTTGCCCGATTTACTTCAGCCGTGCCAGCCGCTCCTTGCCGGCTTGCGCGGCTTCGGAGCTGGGGTAGGTCTTGATGAGCGACTCCAGCGTGGCGCGGGCCGCGCGGGTGTCTTTGAGCTCGATCTGGCAATTGGCGATGGACAACATGGCCTCGGGCGCGCGCTGGTGGTTGGGCGCGGCGGTCAGCAATGAACGGAAGTTGGTGATGGCTTCTTTGTAGTCGCGCGTGGCGTACTGCGCATTGCCCAGCCAGAACAGGGCCGAGGGCGCCAGGCCGCTGCGCGGATAGCGCTTGATGAAGCTGGCAAAAGCGGTTTGCGCGCCTTTGAAGTCGCCGGCGCGGAAGGTGGCCAGTGCGGCGTCGTAGTCAGGTTTTTCGCCCGCACTTCCCTCGCCCGTCATGGGATTGACACCGTTGCCAGCGGCGGCTGGGTCAGTCGGTGTGCGGCCCGCCTCACCCGCCTCCAGTTTGCGCAAGCGCTCTTCGAGTGCCTGCTGCGATGCCTGCGCCCGCTTGAGCTCCTCGATATCGCGCAGCAGTTGCTCCTCTTGCCCTCGCGAACGGGCCAATTCGCCTCGCAGGCTTTCGATTTGCTGCTGTAAGTCCAGCATGCTGCGGCGCAGTTGCGTGTTTTCGTCCACCAGCCGGTTCTGTGCGGTAACGGCCTGGTCAAAGCGCTGGCGCAAATCCAAGATAGCCTGACGCGCCTGGTCATCGCCAAACAGCTGCGCGTTTGCCGTGCCCTGGGCGCCCAGGCAGGCCAGCGCCAGCACGGCGGCACGTAGAAAAGCAATGCGCATAGAAATCATGGGCAACTTTTCAGAAGATATCAGCGGTAGCGAATTTCAACGCGGCGGTTCTGTGAATAAGCATCTTCACTGCTGCCGGCAACGGCGGGCTTTTCCTCGCCGAAGCTCACGGCCTCGATTTGTGCGTCGCTGGCCCCGACCAATGCCATGGCGCGACGCACTGCTTCAGCACGCTTTTGGCCCAGGGCCAGGTTGTATTCGCGGCTGCCCCGTTCATCGGTATGGCCTTCCAGCGACACACTGCGACCCGGGTTGGCGCGCATGAAGCTGGCATGCTGCTCAACCACGTCGCGGTATTCGGGGCTGACGGTGAAGCTGTCAAAACCGAAATAAATCACACGGCCCACGCCTGCGGGGCCGGCGGCGTCGGCACCGGGAGCACCCGCTTGCACTGGCGCCACGGTGCTTTGGCCTGCACCTGCTGCGTCCGCGCCAGCCGCGCCTGCCGCACCGGTGGTTCCCGTGCCCTGAACAGGGGGGTCGAGTTTCACCTTGGATCCGCAACCAGCCAGCACCAGCGCGAGTGCGGCCACCATCAGATATCGCTTCATCGTCATGTTCAAAACTCCTGCATCAAAGGGGAAAAAAGAGAAAGAAAGGCAAGGCTTAGCGCTGAAACGGCCCCCAGGAAGGCTCGCGAATGTCGCCACTTTGGCCCGCAAGGCGGGCTTTGATCTTGCCATCGATGGTGGTCGTCATCAGCGCCTCGCGCCCGCCTTGGCGGGTGGCATAGACGATCAAGCGGCTGTTGGGCGCGAAACTGGGGTTCTCATCCTCGGCGGTATCGGTGACGGCGCTGACGCTGCCCGAGCTCAAATCCATCACGTGCAGCTTGTAGCCACCCGAGCGCGAGACGTAGGCCAGATAGCGGCCATCAGGGCTGACGGCAGGCGAGACGTTGTAGCCGCCACTGAAGGTCACACGCTGGGCCGCGCCGCCAGAAGCGGGCATGCGGTAAATCTGCGGCGCGCCACCCCGGTCGCTGACGAAATAGATCGTGCGGCCATCGGGTGAAAACGTGGGCTCTGTATCAATGCTTTGTGATTGCGTCAGACGGCGCGGCTCGCCGCCGTTTGCGCTGATCAAATAAATCTGCGAACCGCCATCGCGCGAGAGCGTGACAGCCAGGCTGCGGCCATCGGGCGACCAGGCTGGGGCGCTGTTGGAGCCGCGGAAGTTGGCCAGCAGCCGGCGCCGACCCGTGGCCACGTCATGCACGTAGATCACGGGCTTGCGCGACTCAAACGATACATAGGCCAGCTGCGTGCCGCTGGGCGACCAGGTGGGCGAGATGATGGGCTCGGGGCTGCCCAGCGCGGCTTGGGCATTTTCGCCGTCAGAGTCGGCCACCCACAGGGTATAGCGGCTGCCGGCCTTGGTCACGTAGGCCAGGCGGGTGGAAAACACGCCTTTTTCGCCCGTGAGCTTTTCATAGATGTAGTCGGCAATTTTGTGCGCAGCCAGCCGCAGATCAGCCTGGGGCACCACGTAGCCCTGGCCACCCAGGTCCTGGTCCTTGACCACATCCCACAGACGAAAGCGCACGTCCCAGCGCCCGTCGGGCAGGCGAGTGACGCTGCCACCGGCCAGGGCATCGGCCACGCGCTGGCGCCACACGGCCATGTCGGGGCGGACGGTTTCGTCCATGCTCTGGCCGCTGGCATCCACAGTGCGAAAGCGCCCCGTGCGCTCCAAGTCGGCGCGGATGATCTGGCTGATTTTCTGCGGCGCACCCGCTTCGCCACGAAAAGGCACCAGGGCTATGGGCAACTGCGTCAGGCCAACACCCGACACCTCTACGCGAAACTGCGCCCAAGCGGCGGGAAATGGAACGGCAGCCAAGGCAGCCACGAGGCTGCGGCGCTGCCAATTGGGAAAAGACATGCGGCAGAAGGGGAAGAAAAAGCATGGATCGGCGGCCGCAGCCCAAGACTGCGTGACGCCACCGATGGCGGCCGGCAATGGTAACAAGCCTGCACCACGCCACGTTTCAAACTGTATGCGCCCCCAAAACAGCAGTCAAAATGGCACTTCGCGCTTATCTAAAAAGCGGTTTTAGCTTCTTTTCTAATAGCAAAACACGCTCTCGCCACTTTTCCCGCTCACCTTATGCCGGTTTGCCATGCCTTCGTAGAATGCCCGCATGAGTCACACGCGCCCTGACGCTTCCCCTTCCGCGCAGCGGCCACTGAAACAGCGCCTGGCGCGCCTGTGGACGTATTTCAGCCAATACCGCCTAGGCTGGGTCATTGCGGCGCTGGGCACGCTGGTCAGCGCACTGACCGAAGCCTCGGTGCCCGCACTGCTCAAGCCCTTGCTGGACGAGGGCTTCACCCAGGGCAGCCTGCCCATCTGGGTGGTGCCCGTGGCCATCGTCGGGCTGTTTGCACTGAGGGGGGTGGCGCACTTTGGCAGCCAGTACGCGCTGGCGCGCATTGCCAACGAAGGCATGGTCAAGCTGCGGTCGCAGTTGTTTGAGCGGCTACTCAACGCCGAGCTGTCGCTGTTTGCCCGCCAAAGCGCCAGCCAGCTGGCCAACACCATCGTGTATGAGGTGCAGACCGGCACCACCTTGCTGGTGCAAGCCATTTTGAATCTGGCGCGCGACAGCTTTTCCGTCGTGGCCCTGATGGCCTATCTGCTGTACCTGAACTGGTCGCTCACCCTCATCGTGCTGGTGCTGGTGCCCATCGTGGCCGTCATCATGCGCACCATGTCGCGCCGCATGTACCGCTACACGCGGCTGAGCCAGAGCACCACCGACGAGCTGGCCTATGTGGTGGAAGAAAACGTGCTGGCCCACCGCATGGTGCGCCTGCACGGCGCGCAAGAGGGCCAGGCCGGGCGCTTTGCCGCTCTCAGCCGCCAGTTGCGTAACCTGTCCATCAAGGCCACCAGCGCCCAGGCCGCTGCCATGCCGCTGGCGCAAATGGCCGCCGCCGTGGCCCTGTCGGTGGTGATCGGCATTGCGCTGTACCAGGGCCAAAGCAGCGATGGCCGCAGCGTCACCGTGGGCGGCTTCGTGGCCTTCATCGGCGCCATGCTCATGCTGATTCAGCCGCTGCGGCGGCTGACCGAGGTGGTGGGCCCGGTCACGCGCGGGCTGGCCGCGCTGGAGCGCGGGCTGGACTTGATGGCCCAGGTGCAGCCCGAAGCCTCGTCCTCCAGCACCGGCGCCCCCCTGCCCCCGCCCGATCAAGATCGCGCGCGTGGCGAGCTGGTGCTGCGCCACGTGAGCGTGGCCTATGCCGACGACGCCCGGCCAGCCCTGAGCGACATCGACCTGCACGTGCGCGCGGGCGAAACCGTGGCTCTGGTCGGCCCCTCGGGCGCAGGCAAGACCACGCTGGTCAACCTGCTGCCGCGCTTTGTGCTGCCCAGCAGTGGGCAAGTGCTGCTGGATGGCGTGGACATTGCCCAATGGCCGCTGCACCGCCTGCGCGCGCAGTTTGCGCTGGTCAGTCAGGACGTGACCATGCTCAACGACAGCGTGGCCGCCAACGTGGCCCTGGGCGCACCGCACATCGACCGCGAGCGCGTGCAGCGCTGCCTGCAAGACGCCAACCTGTGGCCCCACATCGCCAGCCTGCCGCAAGGCATGGACACGGTGCTGGGTCACAACGCCACGCAACTGTCGGGCGGGCAGCGCCAGCGCCTGGCCATTGCCCGCGCGCTGTACAAGGACGCGCCCGTGCTGCTGCTGGATGAAGCCACCAGCGCGCTGGACACCGAAAGCGAACGCCTGGTGCAACAGGCCGTGGCCCGCGCCATGGCCGGGCGCACCACGCTGGTCATTGCACACCGGCTGTCCACCATCGAACATGCCGACCGCATCGTCGTCATGGCGCAAGGCCGCCTCGTTGAACAAGGCACACACGCCGCACTCATCGCCGCAGGCGGCCTGTACGCGCGCTTGCACCGCAGTGCAGACACTGCGCTGGCGCCCACCTAGCGGTCTTCGGGGCACGCCGCCTCTTCCGCCATGACTGCGCCGCCCTCCACGCTGCCCGGTCGTGCCCTGGCTTTGAGTGCCGTGCTGTTGCAAGCGCTGGGGCAAGTGGCCTATGGCGCCTGGCTCCACATGGTGCCCACGGCCGTTTTCGTTGGATTTGCCACGCTAGCTGACCGCCGCGTGCTTTTTGCTGCTGTCCGGGCGCGGCACCGGCCAGCCAACCTGGGGGCTGCTGGCGCTGCTGAATGCGGCCACGGCGCTGACGTTTTTGTGCTTTTTCCAGGCGCTGAAATGGCTGAAACCCGCCTTGGTCAGCGCCATTCAAGTAGGTATTGGCCCCGTGCTGGCCACCGCTGCATGCCTTCTCCAGTACCGGGCAGCGGCCCACATGGCAGCGTTTGGCCGTGTGCGCGGGCATCTTGCTGGGCTGCGCCGTTCTGGCCACTGCCGCGCTGCAAGGCAGCGGCCTGCCCATGAGGGCCGCTCACGCCTGGGCAGGTCTGGCCGCAACCGCCCTGGCAGGCGCGGGGGCCGTGTTCATCACTGTCGTGCCCAAGCCGCTGCTGGATCGCCGCTGGCAGCCCGGCGCCGTGCTGACGCATCGCTTTTATCTCCTTGCTCCCCTGGCAGGGTCTCTGGCCTGGGCCGGCGGCGCGCCTGCCACTGCCCTCACACCGGGCCGCTGGCCAGCATGATGCTGGTAGCCGCGCTGGGTATGCTGGTGCCGCTGTATCTGCTGCAAGCGGCTATTGGCCGCTGCGAGCCCTACACCATCATGGTCTGCATGGCCGCCATGCCCGTGTTCAGCTTTGCCCTGGGCGTAGCTCTGGCCACGGCCATGCTGCTGTGGGACGTGGGCGTTGCCCAAAAGCGTGCCAGATCGGCCTCTGCCCAGCGCAGCCAGAACCTCTGCTAACCAGGCGCTTCTCAGCCATACAGCACACGATAGCTATAAATAATATAGCTTAAAACCATTACAGATAAAGCGCAAATGACTTTTTTATTCACCATTCGAGAGGCATGTGACGCGCCTGCAAACCTGCCAGCAAGCTTGCTTTGACAACCGGAAAGACCATGCACGCTGCCATTGCCATTTGTCTGGGCGCCTGTGCCGGCGCGCTGCTGCGCTGGCAGCTGGGCCTGTGGCTGAACCACGCGAATGCCTGGCTGCCCTGGGGCACGCTGGCAGCCAACTTGCTGGGCGGGTATGCGGTGGGGCTGGTGCTGGGGGCGCTGCATCAGCTGCCGCAGCTGGATCCGCTGTGGCGCGTAGGGCTGGTCACGGGCTTTTTGGGCGCCTTGACCACGTTTTCATCGTTCAGCGCCGAGGTGGTGGGCATGCTGCTGGCAGGCCGCCATGCGCAGGCGCTGGCCACGCCAGCGGCGCATGTGGGCGGCTCGCTGCTGTTGACGTGGGCGGGCTTGCGCACGGCCGCATGGCTGATGCCGCTGCTCCGTTCCGGATAGCGCCAGCCGGCAGCGCGCTTTGACCAGCGGTACCCGTGCGTCCAAGGTCAGCCGTTGACCGCTGACCGCTGACCGCTGACCGTCAGCCCTGGCCCAGCACTTCAGCCAGTTGCCCGGCCAGCCGCTGGGCCAGGGCGCTGTCTTGCGCCTCGACCATCACGCGCACCAGTGGCTCGGTGCCGCTGGGGCGGATCAGCACGCGGCCTTGGCCGGCCAGCTCGGCCTCGGCCGCGCGCACGGCCTCGGGCAGGCGCGGGTTGGCCTGCCAGTCCTGCCCCGGCTGCAAGCGCACGTTGACCAGGGTTTGCGGGTACAGAGCCACGCCTTCGAGCAGTTGGGCCACGGTGCGCCCGCTGGCGGTGCAGGCGCGCAGCACTTGCAGGGCAGAAACCAGGCCGTCGCCGGTGCTGTGGCGGTCCAGCGTGAGCAGGTGACCAGAGCCTTCGCCGCCCAGCAGCCAGCCGCGCTTGTGCAGCTCTTCCAGCACGTAGCGGTCGCCCACCTTGGCGCGCACGAAGTCGTAGCCCAGCCCACGGATGGCGTTTTCCACGGCCATGTTGGTCATCAGCGTGCCCACCACGCCACCGTGCTCGGGCCCGCGCGGCTTGCCCTTGTTCTTCAGGTGCGTCAGACGGTCGGCGGCCAGCACGTACAGCAGCTCGTCACCGTTGAACAGGCGCCCGCTGGCATCGGCCATTTGCAGGCGGTCGGCGTCGCCATCCAGCGCGATGCCATAGTCGGCCCCGCTTTGCTGCACCAGGCGCACCAGTGCCTCGGGGTGGGTGGCGCCCACGCCGTCGTTGATGTTCAACCCATCGGGCGCGCAACCCATGGCCACCACTTCGGCGCCCAGCTCATGAAAGACCTTGGGGGCAATCTGGTAGGCCGCGCCGTGGGCCGCGTCCACGGCGATCTTCAGCCCGCGCAGGCTCAGGTGGCTGCTGAAGCTGCCTTTGCAAAACTCGATGTAGCGGCCTGCCGCATCACTCAGCCGCCGCGCGCGGCCCAGGTGGCTGGAGTCGGCCCACTGCGGCGGCTCAGCCAGCGCGGCTTCGACATCGGCCTCCCACTCATCGGGCAGTTTGGCGCCTTCGGCGCTGAAGAATTTGATGCCGTTGTCGGCAAAGGGGTTGTGGCTGGCGCTGATGACCACGCCCAGGCTGGCGCGCTGTGCACGGGTGAGATAGGCCACGGCAGGGGTGGGCACAGGGCCCAGCAGTACCACGTCGGCCCCGGCGGAGTTCAGGCCCGATTCCAGCGCGCTTTCCAGCATGTAGCCAGAAATGCGCGTGTCCTTGCCAATCAGCACCACGGGCCTGGCCTGGCTGCGCCGCAGCACGCGGCCCACGGCATGGCCCAGGCGCAAAACAAAATCAGGTGTGATGGGCGGCTGCCCCACGGTGCCGCGAATGCCGTCGGTGCCGAAGTACTGGCGTGTCATGAAAAGCCCCCTCTTGGCTAGATCAAAAGCATCAAAAACCGCTGCCAGCGCCTGCCTGCAAAGCGCTCGCAGCTATGCTTTTATGAGTCTATCCGAGCTGCCTGCGCTGCCTTGCCGGGGATTGGTGAATAAGCGTAAGCAGGCGCCCGAAGGTTCAGGAGCGCCATCAGCCATGAGGGCTGTCAACCTTTGATTGGCCCGCCTGCATGGCCTGCCACACGGCCAGGGCGTCGGCGGTTTCACGCACGTCATGCACGCGCACGATGCGGGCGCCGCGCTCCACGGCCAGCAGGGCGGCGGCCACGCTGGCGGTCACGCGCGCTGGCGGCGGGGGCGGGCTGGGGGCATCACCTTGCAGCGCCGCGCCCAGCGAGGACTTGCGCGACCAGCCTGCCAGCAGCGGGCAGCCTGCGGCCAGCAGCTCGGCTTGGCGCGCCAGCAGGGCAAAGTTTTGCGCCACGGTTTTGCCAAAGCCAATGCCAGGGTCCAGCACGATGCGCTCTTGTTGCACGCCTTGCGCTTGCAAAGCTTGTGCAGTCTGCTGCAAAAAGTGCAGCACCTGGGGCACGGCATCGCCCGTCATGGGGCTGATCTGCATGGTTTGGGGGTCTCCGTGCATGTGCATCAGGCACACGCCGCAGGACGGATGGCGCGCCACGGTTTGGGCCGCACCGGGGTGGCGCAGCGCCCACACGTCGTTGATGATGTCGGCCCCGGCATCGAGCACGGCGGCCATGACTTCGGGCTTGTAGGTATCCACCGATACGGGCACGCCCAGGGTGACGGCGCCTTGCACCACGGGCAGCACGCGGGCCAGCTCGTCGGCCAGCGGCACGGGCGGCGCGCCGGGGCGGGTGGATTCGCCGCCAATGTCCAGAATGTCCGCCCCGTCCTTGATCAACTGCTCGCAGTGGCGCAGCGCGGCGGCGGTGCTGGCGTGTTGACCGCCGTCAGAAAACGAATCGGGTGTGACGTTGACGATGCCCATCACGCGCGGGCGGCTCAGGTCGATGCGAAAGCGGATGGTGTGCCAGTGGGTCATGGGGTCAGGGGGGGGTACGGAAGTTGTGACACCTGCAGCGCAGGACGCATGAGGCTTGTCCCGCACACTCAGATGGATCGGTGCCAAGCCTTCTCGCTTCGATCAAGAGTCAGAGCCAAATTGCCCGTTTGCGCTCATCCAGCACGTGCGAGAAGCTATCAAAAGAATAGTGTCTGCCATAAAAAACGGGGCCGTTGCAAACGGCCCCGTCGGGTGATGCGGCGGATGAGGCCGCCGCGTCAGGCCACCGTGGGCGCTGGATCGGCGGGCTTGGCCTCGGCCGGGGTGCCGCCGCCGGAGCCGCCAGAAGTGGGGGTGCGGGGCGTGAAGTCGTGCGGCGGGCGTGGCGGGCGGCCGGCCATGATGTCGTCAAGCTGGTCGCCGTCGATGGTTTCCCATTCCAGCAAGGCTTTGGCCATGGCGTGCATCTTGTCCTGGTTGTCCTCGATCAGCTTGCGCGCCAGGGCGTATTGTTCGTCGATGATGCGGCGCACCTCGGCGTCCACCTTCTGCATGGTTTCTTCGGAGATGTTGGTGGTCTTGGTCACGCTGCGGCCCAAAAAGACCTCACCCTCGTTTTCGGCGTAGACCATGGGGCCCAGGGCCTCGCTCATGCCGTATTTCATGACCATGTCGCGCGCCAGGTTGGTGGCGCGCTCAAAGTCGTTGCTGGCACCGGTGGTCATCTGGTTCATGAACACTTCTTCGGCAATGCGGCCGCCAAACAGCATGCTGATTTGGTTGAGCATGTACTGCTTGTCGTAGCTGTAGCGGTCTTGCTCGGGCAGGCTCATGGTCACCCCCAGGGCGCGGCCACGGGGAATGATGGTGACTTTGTGCACCGGGTCGCACTTGGGCAAAAGCTTGCCGATCAGGGCGTGGCCGGCCTCGTGGTAGGCGGTGTTGCGGCGCTCTTCCTCGGGCATGACCATGCTCTTGCGCTCGGGGCCCATGAGGATCTTGTCCTTGGCCTTTTCAAAGTCCTGCATTTCCACCACACGGGCGTTGCGGCGCGCGGCCATCAGGGCGGCTTCGTTGCACAGGTTGGCCAGGTCGGCCCCGCTCATGCCAGGGGTGCCGCGCGCAATGATGCTGGCGCTCACGTCCTGGCCGATGGGGATCTTGCGCATGTGCACGTTCAGGATTTGCTCGCGCCCGCGGATGTCGGGCAGCGTCACGTACACCTGCCGGTCGAAGCGGCCGGGGCGCAGCAAGGCGGCGTCCAGAATGTCGGGGCGGTTGGTGGCTGCCACCACGATCACGCCCAGATTGGTTTCAAAGCCATCCATCTCCACCAGCATCTGGTTGAGGGTTTGCTCGCGCTCGTCGTTGCCGCCGCCCAAACCGGCGCCGCGCTGGCGGCCCACGGCGTCAATCTCGTCAATGAAGATGATGCAGGGCGCGTTTTTCTTGGCGTTTTCAAACATGTCGCGCACGCGGGCAGCGCCCACGCCGACGAACATTTCCACGAAGTCAGAGCCGCTGATGGAAAAGAACGGCACCTTGGCTTCGCCCGCAATGGACTTGGCCAGCAGCGTCTTGCCCGTGCCGGGCGGGCCCACCAGCAGCAGGCCGCGCGGAATGCGGCCGCCCAGTTTCTGAAACTTCTGCGGGTCTTTCAGGAAGTCCACCACTTCCTTGACTTCTTCCTTGGCCTCGTCACAGCCGGCCACGTCGGCAAAGGTGACCTGGTTGTTGTTTTCGTCCAGCATGCGCGCCTTGGACTTGCCAAAGCTGAAAGCGCCGCCCTTGCCGCCGCCTTGCATCTGGCGCATGAAATAGATCCACACACCGATGAGCAGCAGCATGGGCCCCCAGCTGACCAGCAGGGTCATCAGCAGCGAGCCTTCCTCGCGCGGCTTGACGTCGAACTTGACGTTGTTGTTGATCAAGTCGCCCACCAGCCCGCGGTCCAGGTAAGTGGCCTGGGTGCGCACGCGGCGGTCGTCATTCATCACGGCCACGATGTTGGTGCCGCCGCTGCTTTCCTGAATGACCGCTTCTTTCACGCGGCCATTGCGCACTTCTTCCAGGAAGTCGGAATAGGCCATGTGGGTGGCGCCGGTCATGCGGCCGCCATCGAACTGCTTGAACACGGTGAACAGCACCATGGCGATCACCATCCAGACAGCCACCTTAGAGAACCACTGATTTTTCAAAGCCTTGCGCTCCACATGTCAAAAACCCGGTCAAGCCGGGCAGGTGCGGGTCATTTTAGGCAATTCAACCCCCTACGGGATGCCAGACAGCACCACCTCCTCACAGGATGCAGGTATTTGGAGCACATTTGCCCGCCTCTGGAGACGCGGGGGGCCATTGCCGCCCCCCCCGCGCGAGACCCCTGCCCCATGGAATATCACAAACAGGGACTCGCGGCAGGGGACTCAGAGGGTGCCTAACGCTGGCGCCGCCCCACTTCGTTGCCGATCAGCGCGCCAGCTGCCGCACCGCCCACCGTGCCCAGGGTGTTGCCAAACAGCACATGCCCGGCCACACCGCCAGCGACTGCGCCCACGCCCGTGCCGATCTGCGCGTTGGTGGGGCGATGGGCGCAGCCCGTGGCTGCCAGACTGGCCACCAAAACCGCAGCCACACCCACCGCCCGCATCCGTTGTTTAAGTGCGTTCATGGAATAACTCCTTTCTTAAACCACAACAACAGTGGCCATCCTGTCCCCAGGCCGCCCCAAAAGCTGTGTCAGTGCGCTGCCAAATGCAACAGCCGGCGCTGCCGGCGCGGCAGGCTCAGCCAGGCCGCAGCGATGCCCCGCAGACACCACTGCCCACTGGGTCCGCACCCACTTGCATAAGCACAGGACGCTATGCTTTCAGAATGGCGCGCTCGCCCCTGAGAGCCCGCGCTCTTAGCACGCCCCACGCCCCATGCGCACTCTGCATATCCACCCCCTCACCGACGCCGACATGCCTGCTGTCATGCACATACAGGCGTGCTGCTACACCGCTATCGAGCCCGAATCTGCCGCCTCCATGGCCGCCAAGCGCAGCGCCTCGCCCGCCACCTGCCTGGGCGTGCGCCTGCAAGGCGCCGACCAGCCGCTGCTGGGCTACCTGCTCGCGCTGCCTCTGCGCTGGCCGCAGTTACCCGCGCTCAACAGCCTCGCCGCCCACACCCCGCCCGATGCCGACACGCTTTACCTGCACGACCTGGCTTTGCTGCCCCAGGCACGCGGCAGCGGTGCTGGCAACGCCCTGGTGTGCCACGCCCTCACCCTGGCCCACACCTTGCACCTGCCCGCCGCCGCCCTCATCGCCATCCAGCACTCAGCCCCCTACTGGCATCGCCACGGCTTTACCGCCATTGACCCGCCCGATGCCGCCACACGCGCCAAACTGCACAGCTACGGCCCGCAAGCGTGCCTGATGTGGCGGCGCGTGTGAGCCTCCCCTCCGGCTCGCCCAGCACAGCACCAAACCAAAAAGGCCATTTGCGCTTATTACACAAGCCAATAAAGCTATATAAAAAATAGCAAACAACCACCCCTACAGCCTGGCCAAGACAGCCTGTACCCTGCCCGGCCCATGCAAGGCTCCAAGCGCTGGATTCACCCCGCGCATACGCACTCTTTCAGGCAACCCAGTCGCGGGCAACGCTTACCAAGCTTTGCAAAAATTCACCCCCCCACCTGCCCTGAAGCCAGTCGGCAAAGCAAATAGCGCGCCTGCCCCCTGCGCGGCTGCGGGATATCCACCCCGGTAGAACTGGCGCGCGCAACCTCTTGTCTTGGCACATGCCAACAAAAAAGCCGGCGCAAGGCCGGCTTTCAGAACGCGTGGCGCATGGCATCTTGGCCACCCGCCAGGGGCGCGCCTGCTTCAGTCACGCGCGCTGCGGCGATAGCCCGCGCCTTGCTCGCGCGGGCGGGCCAGGTTGACCACGATGGCGCGGCCCGCCACCTGGCGGCCGTTCAGGCTTTGAATGGCGGCCTCAGCCTGCGCTGGCGTGCCCATCTCCACAAAGCCAAAACCCTTGGAGCGGCCGCTGTCGCGGTCCATCAGCACCGAGGCGGAAACCACCTCGCCGAACTCCGAAAAGTTCTGGTGCAGCTCTGCGTCATTGACCGAATAGGGCAGGTTGCCCACATAAATTTTGCGACTCATGGCGTTTCTCTTTCTTCAGAAAATGGCCGCCTCAATACCTAAAAAAAGCAGCCAGGAAAATACCTGCGCAAGAAAAAATCTGCGCATTCAAAAAACAGGGAATGGGTTGAAATGGCCTGCCCCAAAAATAAAAGGGGCTTGGGCCGTCAAGCCGGGTTCAGCGGACGGGCCAGGCCTGCACTGTCAAACCACAGCGTCTGCGTTACCGCCAGCACCCGCGCCAGCGCACGTGCCGAAGGCGGCACCCGGCGGCGGCGGTGCACCGGCGGCAACACCACGGAAAACAACGCACCCGGCACGTTGACCACACGGGCAGGCGATGTCTGGGAGGAAGAGGAAACCGGCTGGCAAGCGCCAGCCAAGCGAGGAAGCGACGCCGCACGCAGCGTGCCCTGGGGACGGGAAAAAGACAAAAAAGTGAACCGGTAACAGCCGCAAAACCCGCTTTAAAAAAAGCACGCCTTGCGTGAGCCTGATGAAAACCGCACTGCTCAAGGCCCTGATCGAGACAGCGGGGCAAGGGCGTGGGCCATTGCAAAAAACGGCTGTTTTTTCAAAAACACAAGGAGCTTTTTTTCAAAAAAACAGCCTGCGCAGTGTAGCCGGGTTTTGGGGGGCTTGGTGAAATTTATTTTTGTGCGTTTTTTGGGGGCTTTGGGGCCTTTGGTCCACTGTCGCAAAAGAGCGAAAAACGGCAATGCATCCCCGTTTTTCGCTCCCCTGCTGAGCAGCCTGTCTTGCACACATCCACACTAAGCTTGCTACCGATGTGCCAGACGTCAACGCTTATCAGACATGTTGGCAAGAGGCCTGCGTAGGGGGCTGGCCACTGTGGGTATGACTTGGCCAAAGGCATCCATCGGCCAGCCGCTGCGCGCGCTCGGCAGATTTGCGCAGCGCAGCCTCCTGAGTTGGCGCGGCGGAGGCATCAGACTCTCGCTGTGGCGTGCTTGGCCGGGTTCTATTTACCCCACGAATCCTTCAACCCCGCAATGCGGTTGAACACCAGCTTACCTTCGGGCTGATGGTCGTGCCGGTCGGCCACGAAAAAGCCGTGGCGTTCGAACTGGAAGCGGTCTTCGGGCTGGGCCTTGGCCAGGGAGGGCTCGACGATGGCTTGCACGGTTTGCAGGCTTTGGGGGTTGAGCACGCTTAGAAAATCGCGCCCGCCGGCGTCGGGCTGCTCTTCGGTGAACAGGCGGTCGTACAGGCGCACTTCGGCGGGCTGGCCGTCTGCTGCGCTGACCCAGGTGATGACGCCTTTGACCTTGACGCTGTCGGCGCCGGGGGTGCCGGATTTGGTGCCTTCGATCAGGCGGGCGCGTACCTGGCTGATGCGGCCTTCGGCATCCTTGTCAGCGCCGGTGCATTCGATGACGTAGCCGTATTTCAGGCGCACTCTGTTGCCTGGCGTCATGGAGCCGTCGGCCGCCTTTTGCGGCGGATAGAGCCGGAAAAAGCCCTTGGGCGGGGTTTCTTCGTAGTCGCTGCGCTCGATCCACACCTCAGGCCCCAGGTGAAAGTGGCGCTGGCCCATTTCGGGGTGGTGGGGGTGGGCGGGGGCGTGGCAGGGCTCCAGGTGGCTGGCGCTGCCAAAGACGTCGGCCCAGTTGTCGATGACGAGCTTGAGCGGCTCCAGCACGGCCATGGCGCGGGCCGCTTGGGGGTCGAGCGTGTCGCGCAGGGCGGCGTCCAGGGCGGCGTAGTCGGTCCAGGCGTCGCCGGTTTTGGTGACGCCGCTGCGTTCGGCAAAGAGCTTGAGCGATTCGGGTGTGTAGCCGCGCCGGCGCAGGCCGACGAGGGTGGGCATGCGGGGGTCGTCCCAGCCGGATACGTGGCCTTGCTCCACCAGTTGGCGCAGCTTGCGCTTGCTGGTGATGACGTGGCCCACGTTCAGGCGGCCAAATTCGTACTGGCGCGGCGGGGGGCTTTGCAGCAGGCCGCCTTCGCACAGGCGGGCCAGCAGCCAGTCGTAAAAGGGGCGCTGGTCTTCAAACTCCAGGGTGCAGATGCTGTGGGTGATTTGCTCCAGCGCGTCTTCAATGGGGTGGGCGAAGGTGTACATGGGGTAGATGCACCATTTGTCGCCCGTGTTGTGGTGGGTGGCGCGGCGGATGCGGTAGATGGCCGGGTCGCGCAGGTTGATGTTGGGGCTGGCCATGTCGATCTTGGCGCGCAGCACCATGCTGCCGTCGGGGTGCTGGCCGTCACGCATTTGGCGAAAGCGGGCCAGGTTGTCGGCGGGGCTGCGGTCGCGCCAGGGGCTGTTGGTGCCGGGGGTGCCAAAGTCGCCCCGATTGGCGCGCATTTGCTCGGGCGTTTGCTCGTCCACGTAGGCGTGGCCGGCTTCGATGAGGTATTCGGCCGCGCGGTACATGAAGTCGAAGTAGTCGCTGGCGAAGTATTCGTGCGGCTGCTTCACGCCGGGGCGGGCGGGGTCGTCGGCCAGGTGGTGGTCGTAGCCAAGCCAGCGCACGCTTTCGCGGATGCTGTCCACGTATTCCTGCTCTTCTTTTTCGGGGTTGGTGTCGTCAAAGCGCAGGTGGCACACGCCGCCGTACTCTTGCGCCAGGCTGAAGTTGAGCCAGATGCTTTTGGCGTGGCCGATGTGCAGGTAGCCGTTGGGTTCGGGCGGAAAGCGGGTGCGGATCTTGGCCGGATCGGGCACGCCGGCCTGGTGGCTGGCGCCGTCGCCGGGCTCGCCGCCCCAGTGGCGGCTGGCGTAGGTGCCTTGGGCCAGGTCGTTTTCGATGACGTGGCGCAGAAAGTTGCTGGGAGCAGGGGGTTTGGCGGGGTTTTGCGGCGCCGCAGCCGGGTTTTTGGGGGTGGGGGATGACATGGGCCGGATTTTAGGAGTTGGGGGTGGGCAGTTAAGCTAGACGGCCCTGTCCAAAAGTCTTGTTCATCACCCACGCGGCCACCCCCCCATGTCCACCCTGACTTCCAACGACTTTGTTCACCAGGTGCAGCGCCGCCTGAAGGCGCGCCACTTGTCCATGATCGCCATTGGCGGCTGCATTGGCACGGGGCTGTTCATGGCCAGCGGCTCGGCCATTCACCAGGCCGGCCCGGGCGGCGCGCTGCTGGCCTATGCCGTGATTGGGCTGATGGTGTATTTCTTCATGACCTCGCTGGGCGAGATGGCCACGCACATGCCGGTGTCGGGCTCGTTCAGCACCTATGCGGCGCGCTATATCGACCCCTCGCTGGGCTTTGCGCTGGGCTGGAATTACTGGTTCAACTGGGTCATTACCGTGGCCGCTGACGTGGCCATGGCTGCGGTGGTGGTCAGCTACTGGGCGCCGCTGCGCGAGCTGATGCCCACCTGGGGCTGGAGCCTGCTGTTTCTGGCCATCATCCTGGCGCTGAACACGGCGTCGGTGCGCGTGTATGGCGAAACCGAGTACTGGATGTCGCTCATCAAGGTGGTCACGGTGGTGGTGTTCCTGGGCATTGGCGTGCTGACCATCTTCGGCATCATGGGCGGGGCGTATCTGGGGCTGGCCAACTTCACCGTGGGCGATGCACCGTTTCTGGGCGGCACGCTGGGCGGGCAGTTTCTGACCACGCTGGGCGTGTTTCTGGTGGCGGGGTTTTCGTTTCAGGGCACCGAGCTGATTGGCATCACGGCGGGCGAGTCGGAAGACCCGCAAAAGAACATTCCCCGCGCCATCCGCCAGGTGTTCTGGCGCATTCTGATCTTCTACATCCTGGCCATTGCGGTGATTGGCCTGATCATTCCCTACACCAGCCCTGAGTTGCTGGGCGCTGACGTAGACGAGGTGGCCAAGTCGCCCTTTACGCTGGTGTTTGAGCGCGCGGGCCTGGCCTTTGGCGCGGCGGTGATGAACGCGGTGATCCTTACATCAGTGCTGTCGGCGGGCAATTCGGGCATGTACGCCTCTACCCGCATGCTGTACGCCATGGGGCGCAACCGGCTGGCCTGGCCGGTGTTTGGCAAGGTCAACACGCGCGGCGTGCCCATGCCTGCGCTGCTGGCCACGGCCGGCGTGGCGCTGCTGGTGTTTTTGCTGCAACTGGGTAATGACGCGGCTTACCAGTACGTGCTGGCCGCGTCGGGCCTGACGGGTTTTATTGCCTGGGTGGGCATTGCCGCCAGCCACTACCGCTTTCGCCGCGCCTGGCTGGCGCAGGGCAAGCCGCTGTCTGAGCTGAAGTACCGCGCCAAGTGGTTTCCCGCCGGGCCGCTGCTGGCCTTGCTGCTGTGCCTGCTGGTGATCGTGGGGCAGGACACGCAGCTGGTGCTGCACGGCGATCTGGACTGGGAGCGCCTGGCCATTACCTACATGGGCCTGCCGGTGTTTCTGGGCTTTTTCATCTACCACAAGCTGCGGCACCGCACGCGCCTGATTCCGCTGCGCGAGGTGGATTTGCGTGGGCATGAAAAAGATTGATCCCCCCTGAGTCGGCCTGCGGCCGCCATCCCCCCAGGGGGACAACGC
>JAUNHQ010000114.1 GCA_030535425.1 Pseudomonadota bacterium
GAGGCCAAAGCCAAACGCGAAGCCGAAGCCAAGGCCAAGCGCGAAGAAGCCGCGCGCGCCCGCGCCCTGCTGGAAGGCCGGGGCAATGGCAACAACGCCGCCAGCACCGCCGCCAGCAGTGACAAAGGGCGCTTCATCGTTCAGGTCGGCGCTTTCAACGACGATGCCGCCGTGCGCGAGGCGCGCCAAAAAGCAGAGCGCGCAGGGGTGAAAACCTACACCCAGGTGGTGCAAACCGCCTCCGGCCCGCGCACCCGCGTGCGCGTGGGCCCTTTCAGCACCCGGGCCGAGGCCGAAAAAGCCGCCGCCACGCTGAAAAAAGCGGGCCTGAACGGCGCCATCCTGTCCCTGTGACCGGCCGCCGCAGCCCCTGCAAGCCTGGCCCATGAACGCGCTGGACTGGATCTGCGCCGCGCTGCTGGCCGCCTCGCTGCTGCTGGGCGCCTGGCGCGGCCTGCTGTACGAAGTGGTGGCGCTGGCCGGCTGGGTGCTGGCTTTTGTGCTGGCCAGCGGCTCAGCCGGCGCGGTGGGCCAGTGGCTGCCCATGGGCGATTCGCCCGAGCCGCTGCGCCATGCGGCAGGCTTTGTGCTGGTGTTCATTGGCGTGGCCTTTGCGGGCGGCCTGCTGGCATCGCTGGTGCGCCGCGCGGCCCGGGCGCTGGGCGTGCGCCCGATCGACCGCGTGCTAGGCTTGGCCTTTGGCGCGCTGCGCGGCGTGACTTTGCTGCTGGTGCTGGTGTTTGCGGCGGGGTTCACACAGCTGCCGCAGCAGAGCAGCTGGCAGCAGTCGCTCAGCGTGATGTGGCTGCGGGCGGTGCTGGGCAAGCTTGAGCCCTATCTGCCCACAGACCGCCTGCCCTCGCCACCCCACTTGCCCCAGCTGCCGCCCGCCTCGTCACCAGCCACACCACCGGCCACACCCTCGTCGGCGCCATCGTCCGCACCGCTTGCCGGTGCCACGGCCTGACACCCGGAGCAGCGCCTCTGCCCGGCTTGGCGCACCCGTTGCGTTGCGCGTAGCGCGCCTTCAATGCCCGCTCTGAGACAATACCCGCCTTGGCCCATGCGGCCCGTGTGCTGCCTTTGGCCAATGGCTGCACCCCGTCAAGCCGATGGATTTCGTGTCAGGGCAACACCGTCCTGGCGCAAAAGACGCGGTTGGATGTGCAGGTATTGGCCAAGGTCGCGCACGCACTTCTTTTTCTGACACCCCCAAGGGACTCATCGCACCATGTGTGGCATCGTCGGCGTCGTCAGCAACGCACCTGTCAACCAGCTCATCTACGACGCCCTGCTGCTGCTCCAGCACCGCGGGCAGGACGCAGCGGGCATCGTCACCCAGCAAGACCGCCAGTTCTTCATGCACAAGGCCAAGGGCATGGTGCGCGACGTGTTCCGCACCCGCAACATGCGCGCGCTGCCGGGCCACAGCGGGCTGGGCCAGGTGCGCTACCCCACGGCGGGCAATGCCGACAGCGAGGAAGAAGCCCAGCCCTTTTACGCCAGCGCGCCCTTTGGCATCGTGCTGGTGCACAACGGCAACCTGACCAACGCCGGCGCGCTGCGCGCCGAGCTGTTTTCGCAAGACCACCGCCACACCAACACCAGCAGCGACTCCGAAGTGCTGCTGGGCGTGCTGGCGCACGAGCTGGAGCGCGCCACGCGCGGCACCCAGCTGGGGCCCGACGAAGCCTTTGCCGCCGTGGCCGCCGTGCACCAGCGCCTGCGCGGCTCGTACGCCGTGGTGGCCCACATCGCCGGGCGCGGCATGCTGGCGTTTCGCGACCCCTATGGCATCCGCCCCCTGTGCGTGGGGCGCGGCGCCGACGGCACGGTGATGGTGGCCAGCGAGTCGGTCACGCTCGAAGGCACGGGCCACCAGTTCGAGCGCAACGTGGCCCCGGGCGAGGCGCTGTTCGTCACGCTCGACGGCACCGTGCACGCCCGCCAGTGCGCGCCCAGGGCGCAGCTGTCGCCCTGCATCTTTGAATACGTGTACCTGGCCCGGCCCGATTCGGTGCTGGACGGCATCTCCGTCTACCAGGCGCGGCTGAACCTGGGCCGCGCGCTGGCGCAGCGCGTGGTGTCCACCGTGCCGCCCGACGAGATCGACGTGGTCATTCCCATCCCCGAATCCAGCCGCCCCAGCGCCACCGAGTTGGCGCGCCTGCTGGGCAAGCCCTACCGCGAAGGCTTCGTCAAAAACCGCTACGTGGGTCGCACCTTCATCATGCCCGGCCAGGCCGTGCGCAAGAAATCCGTGCGGCAAAAACTCAACGCCATCGCCAGCGAATTCGATGGCCGCAACGTGCTGCTGGTCGATGATTCCATCGTGCGCGGCACCACCAGCCGCGAAATCGTGCAAATGGCGCGCGAAGCCGGCGCGCGCAAGGTGTACCTGGCCAGCGCCGCGCCGCCCGTGCGCTACCCCAACGTCTACGGCATCGACATGCCCACGCGCGAAGAACTGGTGGCCCATGGCCGCACGGCAGAGCAAGTGCGCCAGATCGTCGGCGCCGACGCCCTCATCTACCAGGACGTGGACGCCATGAAGCGCGCCGTGGGCCAGCTCAACCCCGCCGTGCAGGGCTTTGATGCTTCGTGCTTTGACGGCATCTACGTCACCGGCGACATCACCGAAGGCGACATCGCCCGCCTGCAAGGCGAGCGCGTGCATGCCGGTGAAGACGGTGTGCCCCAAGCTTGACAAATATGCAAGCAAAAAATGCCATTCGCGCTTGATAGACAAGCGCGAGAAGCTATCAAAAAAAGAGCAACCATGAGCGCCGACTACCCCCTGCCCCCCGGCCTGCACCCCGACACCCTGGCGCTGCGCGTTTCCGTGCCGCGCAGCGACTATGGCGAACACTCCGAAGCGCTGTACCTCACCAGCTGCTTCGTGCAGCCCGACTCGGAAACCTCCGCCACCCGCTTTGCCCAGCCCGAAGCCGGCTACACCTACACCCGCACCGGCAACCCCAGCGTCACCGCGTTTGAGCGCCGCCTGGCCGCGCTGGAAGGGGCAGAAACCGCCATCGCCACCGCCAGCGGCATGTCCGCCATCTTGCTGCTGGGCCTGGGCCTGCTCAAAAGCGGCGACCACGTGGTCTGCTCGCAATCCATGTTCGGCTCCACCATCCGCCTGCTGGGCACCGACTTCGCCCGCTTTGGCGTGCGCACCAGCTTCGTGCCACAAACCGACTTGGCCGCCTGGCAAGCCGCCATCGGCCCCGACACCCGCCTGCTGTTTGCCGAAACCCCCACCAACCCGCTGACCGAGGTGTGCGACATCGCCGCCCTGGCCCGCATGGCCCACTCGGCCGGCGCCCTGCTGGCCGTGGACAACTGCTTTGCCACCCCCGTGCTGCAACGCCCCATCAGCCTGGGGGCCGATCTGGTCATCCACTCCGGCACCAAGTTTCTGGACGGCCAGGGCCGCGTCATGGCCGGCGCCGTGTGCGGCCCGCGCGCCATCGTCAGCGACATGCTCGCCCCCTTGAACCGCGCCGCCGGCATGGTGCTCTCGCCCTTCAACGCCTGGGTCGTGCACAAGGGGCTGGAAACCCTGTCTTTGCGCGTGCGCGCCCAAAGCGCCGCCGCCTTGCAACTGGCGCAATGGCTGGAGCAGCACCCCGCCATCGCCCGCGTGTACTACCCCGGCCTGCCCTCGCACCCCCAGCACGCGCTGGCCATGCGCCAGATGGACGGCCAGGGCGGCTCCGTCATCGCCTTCGAGCTGCGGGCCGACACGCCCGAACAAGGCCGCGCGCGCGCCTTCCACGTCATCGACAGCACGCGCGTGTGCAGCATCGCCACCAACCTGGGCGACGTGCGCACCATCATCAGCCACCCCGCCAGCACCTCGCACGGCCGCCTGTCTGAAGAGCAACGCCAAGCCGCCGGCATCACCCAGGGGCTGATCCGCATCGCCGTCGGGCTGGAACACCTGCCCGACCTCCAGGCCGACCTGCTGCGCGGGCTGGACAGCGCAGGCCGCCTGAACACCTGATTTGCTCTTTTGCTCTTTATTTGATAGCTGCCCGCGCGCGTCCATCGCGCGCAAACTGCCTAAAAGGCTTCAAACAGCCTAAAAGACCTAAAAAACCACCATGACCAACAACACCCGCGTGCGCACCCGTTTCGCGCCCTCGCCCACCGGCTTCATCCACCTGGGCAACATCCGCTCGGCCCTCTACCCCTGGGCCTTTGCCAAGGCCAAGGGGGGCGACTTCATCCTGCGCATTGAAGACACCGACCTCGAACGCTCCACCCAGGCCGCGGTCGACGTCATCCTCGAAGGCATGGACTGGCTGGGCCTGACCCCCGACGAAGGCCCCTACTACCAAATGCAGCGCATGGACCGCTACAAAGAGGTGCTGGCCCAACTGCAAGCAGCCGGCCACGTCTACCCCTGCTACATGAGCCGCGAAGAACTCGACGCCCTGCGCGCCCGCCAGGAAGCCGCCAAGCAAAAACCCCGCTACGACGGCACCTGGCGCCCCGAGCCCGGCAAAACCCTGCCCCCCATCCCCGAAGGCGTGCAACCCGTGCTGCGCTTCAAAACCCCGCAAACCGGCACCGTGGGCTGGGACGACAAATGCAAGGGCCGCATCGAATTCCAGAACAGCGAGCTGGACGACTTGGTCATCGCCCGCCCCGACGGCACCCCCACCTACAACTTCTGCGTGTGCGTGGACGACATGGACATGCGCATCACCCACGTCATCCGCGGCGACGACCACGTCAACAACACCCCGCGCCAGATCCACATCTTTGAAGCGCTGGGCGCGCCCATCCCCGTCTTTGCCCACCTGCCCACCGTCTTGAACGAGCAAGGCGAAAAACTGAGCAAACGCAACGGCGCCAAGCCCGTCACCCAATACCGCGACGAAGGCTTTCTGCCCGACGCCATGGTCAACTACCTGGCCCGCCTGGGCTGGAGCCACGGCGACGACGAAATCTTCAGCCGTGCGCAATTTCTGCAATGGTTCGACCTGGACCACCTGGGCACCAGCGCCGGCCGCTTTGACGAAGCCAAACTGCGCTGGGTCAACGCCCAGCACCTCAAAGCCATGGACGACACCGCCTTGGCCGCCCTGGTGGCCGAGCAGCTGCGCACGCGTGGCATCACCGCCGACGAACGCCTGCCCGCCATCTGCGCCCTGTTCAAAGACCGCTGCGACACCACCGTGGCCTTGGCCGACTGGGCGCAAGCCTATTACGCCGACGTGGAGCCCAACCCCCAGGACCTGGCCCAGCACGTCACCGATGCCGTCAAACCCGCCATCACGGCCCTGGCCGCCCGCCTGCAAACCGTGGAGGAATGGACCGCCCCCGCCATTGCCGCAGCCATCAAGCAAACCCTGGCCGAACACAGCCTGAAAATGCCCCAACTGGCCATGCCCGTGCGCGTGCTCGTCATGGGCACGCCCCAAACCCCTAGCGTCGATGCCATGCTCGCATTGCACCGGCGAGAAAAAATTTTGCAGCGATTGCAAAAAGCCTAAAAAGCGTTGTATACTGCGAGGCTCGACACCTCGACGAGGCAACTCGATCAACGGGGGTATAGCTCAGCTGGGAGAGCGCTTGCATGGCATGCAAGAGGTCAGCGGTTCGATCCCGCTTACCTCCACCAAAAGTGTCGAGAAAAGTTCCAAGGTTTTGACCCTATCGTCTAGAGGCCTAGGACACAACCCTTTCACGGTTGGTACCGGGGTTCGAATCCCCGTAGGGTCGCCAAGTTTGGCTGCACTTGACTCGCAAGAGTGCAAAGCAGCTACCGACGCGGAGTGGTAGTTCAGTCGGTTAGAATACCGGCCTGTCACGCCGGGGGTCGCGGGTTCGAGTCCCGTCCACTC
>JAUNHQ010000030.1:0-31123 GCA_030535425.1 Pseudomonadota bacterium
TGGTGCCCTTGGCGGGAATCGGACCCGCGACCTCTCCCTTACCAAGGGAGTGCTCTACCACTGAGCCACAAGGGCAAAAATCTCTATGCACCCAACCTGCGCCAAGCCAACTGGAGCGGGAGACGGGAATCGAACCCGCGTCATTAGCTTGGAAGGCTAAGGTTCTACCATTGAACTACTCCCGCACGCATCGTGCAGACCACCCCAGGCACGCGGGCCCAGATGGTGGAGAGGGCTGGATTCGAACCAGCGTAGGTGTAAACCGGCAGATTTACAGTCTGCTGCCATTAACCACTCGGCCACCTCTCCAGCAGGAAACGGCGCATTATGCCACCAAGCAACTCGCGCCGCAAGTGCTACTTATAAACACGCTCCCAACCAGTCGATGGCTGGCTCGCCACGCGCGCGCAAAAAGCTGTCCACTTGCGCGAAGTGCCCGCAGCCGATGAAGGGGGCGGGCGGGCGCAAGGCGGACAAGGGCGAGGGGTGGTTGGCCCGCAGCCAGAGGTGCCGCTTGGCATGCCCGCCTTCTGGCTGCATGGCCTGGGCATGTGCGCCCCAGAGCAAAAAGGCCAGCGGGCGATCGCCCGCCACCAGTTGCCGGAATACGGCGCTGGTCAGTGCCTGCCAGCCGATGCGGGCATGGCTGCCAGCCTGCCCGGCGGCCACGGTGAGGCTGGTGTTGAGCAGCAACACGCCCTGACGCGCCCAGTGATCCAGCAAACCATCCACGTGCTGCACGGGGCGGCCATATTCGCGCGCCAGTTCCTTGAAGATGTTGCGCAGGCTGGGCGGCGGGCGAGTGCCGGGCGGCACGGCAAAGGCCAGCCCGTTGGCCTGGCCGGGGCCGTGGTAAGGGTCTTGGCCCAGGATAACGACCCGCACGGCCTGCGGTGGGGTGAGTTGCAGGGCGCGCAGCGGCTGCAAGGGATAAACGGTGGCGCCCTGGGCCAGCGCCGCTTGCAGGTGTGCGCTGACGCGCTGGCCCTCTGCACTGGCCAGAAAAGCCTGCACCAGCGGCTGCCAGCCGGGTGACAGTTGCGCCAGGCCGCAGGGCCAGTTGTGCAAGCCGGTGTCGTCAGGACTCATGGCGGGCAGAGCAATGCTGATTTTTTTGATAGCTGGCGCCACCTTTTATACAAGGGCTTCAAGCCTATATTTGCTTGAAAAGCGCATGTGACAAGCGCAAGCAGCTCCTAAAGTTGAAGCAAACATTCACGCAAACAACTCCGCCAGCGCCTGCCCCGGCTCGGGCGCGCGCATGAAGGTTTCGCCAACCAAAAAGGCGTGTACCCCGGCCTGGCGCATGCGGGCCACGTCCTCGCGCGTGGCGATGCCGCTTTCGGTCACCAGCAGGCGATCGGCAGGCACCTGGGGCAGCAGGCCCAGCGTGGTGTCCAGCGTCACGTCAAAAGTGCGCAGGTTGCGGTTGTTGATGCCGATCAGCGGGGTTTTCAGGCGCAGGGCGCGTTCCAGTTCGGCCGCGTCGTGCACCTCCACCAGCACAGCCATGTCCAGCCCCAGGGCAATGGCTTCCAGATCGGCCATTTGCGCGTCGTCCAGGCAGGCGGCAATGAGCAAGATGGCATCGGCCCCGATGGCGCGAGCCTCATACACCTGCCAGGGGTCAATCATGAAATCCTTGCGCAGCACGGGCAACTGGCAACTGGCGCGGGCTTGCTTGAGGTAATCAATGCTGCCCTGAAAAAACTGCCGGTCGGTCAGCACCGACAGGCAGGCGGCGCTGGCGTGGCCGCCGCTGTCGGTGTTGCCCACGGCGTAGCTTTGGGCGATGTCGGCCGGCACAAAGTCGGGGCGAATCACGCCTTTGCTGGGGCTGGCTTTTTTGATTTCGGCAATCACCCCCGCCTGCCCGGCCGCGATCTTGGCGCGCAGCGCGCCCACAAAGTCGCGCGTGAGCACGCGGCTTTCGGCGTCTTCGCGCATGGCGGCCAGCGATTTTTTCTTCAGCCCCGCCGCCACTTCCTCGCGTTTGACGGCGACGATCTTGTCCAGAATGTCACTCATTTTTTGATAGCTCCTTGCGCTCGTCTGGCGCGGGCTGTTTCAGGATTTTGATGAATATGCGGTGCATCACGAACGCCGCCACCAGGCTGATGAGCGTCACGCCCAGCGCAATCCACACGCCTTCGTCCTGCCACATCAAGCTTCCTCAGATGGCTCGCGCCGGCCCGTCAGCCGACCCAGAAACGCTTTCAGGCTCGACCACAGCTCGATGGCGCCTACCAGCAGCAGGCAAGGCCAGCCCACGAACACAAGGCCCCAGCCCACGTATAGCGTCAGGAACGTTATCAACGGCTCAATGCCGGGCAGCCGCTTACAACCCCTGACCGCATCAGAGGCGACCGTACATGACAGCACGGCAGCCAAGCCGTAACCGATCAGCGCCAGCCCCAGGTTCACACGAAAAATCCAGAGTAAAACTTGCCTCACTTGCATGGAACTGGCCTCTTGCTCGATCAGGATTGGGGGGCTTGCACGCCTTGCGCAAACGCCACCACCTGCGTCAGCTTGGCGCGGGCCGCGCCGCTGTCAATGGCCGTGCGCGCCTGGGCAATGCCCTCGGCAATGCCAGGGGCCACGCCTGCGGCGTAAAGCGTGGCGCCGGTGTTGAGCAGCACCACATCGCGCGCCGCGCCGGGCTGGCCGGCCAGCACGCCTTGCAGCATGGCCAGCGATTGTTCGGGCGTGTCCACCTTGAGCTGGCGCGTGCTTTGCATGGCCAGGCCAAAGTCTTCGGGGTGAATCTCGTACTCGGTGATCTGGCCGTTTTTCAGCTCGCCCACCAAGGTGGCCGCCCCCAGACTGCATTCGTCCAGCCCGTCGAGACCATGCACGACCACGGCGTGCTCGGCCCCCAGGCGTTGCAGCGCGCGCACCTGAATGCCCACCAGATCGGGGTGAAACACGCCCATCAGGATGTTGGGCGCGCCGGCAGGGTTGGTGAGTGGCCCCAGGATGTTGAAGATGGTTTTCACCCCCATTTCGCGCCGGATGGGCGCCACGTTTTTCATGGCCGGGTGGTGGTTGGGCGCGAACATGAAGCCCACGCCGGTTTCGGCAATGCAGCGGGCAATCTGCTCGGGCGACAAATTGATGTTCACCCCCAGCGCCTCCATCACATCGGCGCTGCCCGATTTGCTGGACACGCTGCGCCCGCCGTGCTTGGCCACGCGCGCGCCGGCGGCGGCGGCCACGAACATGCTGCACGTGCTGATGTTGAAGGTGTGCGCGCCATCGCCGCCCGTGCCCACCACGTCCACCAGGTGCGTGGTGTCGGCAATGGGCACCTTGGTGGACATCTCGCGCATCACCTCGGCGGCGGCGGTGATCTCGCCAATGGTTTCTTTCTTCACGCGCAGGCCGGTGATGATGGCCGCCACCATCAGCGGGCTGATCTGGCCGTTCATGATCAGGCGCATCAGGTGCAGCATCTCGTCGTGAAAGATCTCGCGGTGCTCAATGGTGCGCTGCAGGGCTTCTTGGGGGGTGATGGGCATGGTGAACTCCCGAAATGGCAAGGCAAAGACGCGGGCGCGTCAGGCGGCAGAGGGCCAGCGCCGTTCAGGCTGGCTCAGGTGCCAGAACACGGCGGGCGAATCAGGCGGGGGCTGAATGCCATGTGCGGCCAGAACGCGGCCGGCTGCGCCCCGGTGGTGCGCGCCATGCGTGACCAGATGGTGCAGCATTTCTTCGCGCGTCATGCACCCGGCCTGCCCATCGGTAAAGCGAAAAGCCAGGCGTTCTTGCCGCTGCGCCGCGCTCAGGTTTTGGGCGTAATCGCACAGCCAGCCATCCAGCGCCAGCATGGCCGCCTGCAAGTCAGCCAGCGCCGGGGTGTCGGGGGTGTTGGTGGCCGCATGGGCGTGCGGCTGGCCTTGCAGGTGGGCGGCAAAGATGCGATCCACCACGTGGGTGTGGTTCAGGATGCGCACGAACAAGCGGTGCTCATCCTCGGGCAGCGCCGCGCCTTGCTCGCGCGCCACATCGCACAGCGTCTGGTTGGCCCAGCGCTTGTACGTCAACAGCGTGTGCAGCATGGCTTTAGTCTTTCAGAAAGTTGGCCAGCATGGCATGCCCATGCTCGGTCAGGATGCTTTCGGGGTGGAACTGCACACCTTCGATGCGCACGCCGTGGGCAAAGCCGGTGTGGCGCACGCCCTGGATTTCGCCATCGTCGTCGCTGGTGGCGGTGATTTCCAGCTCGGGCGGGCAGCTGGCGCGGTCAATCACCAGCGAGTGGTAGCGGTTGACGGTGAACTGCGCGGGCAGGCCGGCAAACACGCCTTGCTGGCTGGTGGTGATGGTGCTGGTTTTGCCGTGCATTTGCACCTTGGCGCGCACGATGCGCCCGCCAAAGGCCGCGCCAATGGCCTGGTGGCCCAGGCACACGCCCAGAATGGGCAGCTTGCCCGCAAAGTGCCGGATGGCAGGCACCGACACCCCGGCTTCGGCGGGCGAGCAAGGGCCGGGGCTGATGCACAGGCGCTGGAATTGGCCGCGCTGGAACATCGCGTCCAGCTCGTCCAGCGTCACCTCGTCGTTGCGCAGGGTGGTGACTTGGGCGCCCAGCTCGGCAAAGTACTGCACGATGTTGTAGGTGAAGCTGTCGTAGTTGTCGATCATCAAGAGCTTCATGGCGTGGGCTCCTCTTGGCCGCTGGCGGCAGCCGCTTGCAGACGTTGCAGTTCTTCGTGTTCGTAGGCGATGTAGCACTCCATCATGGCGCGGTACAGGCGCTCCATGAGGTCGGCGCTGCCGCCGTGGGTGCGGGCCAGGGGACGCACGCGGTCCACGATTTGCTGGATGCGGGCTTCGTCGCGCACCAGTTCGGCCCGGGCCTTGATGCGGGCCGCTTCGCGCATGTAGCCGCTGCGGGTAACGAGCAGGGGCACCAGGATGTCGTCCAGCGCGTCGATCTGGGTGCGCACTTCGGCCATGCTGGTGCAGCGGCGGGTCTGGTCAATGGCGCGGGTGCTCATTCCAGCCCCTCTTCCACCAGCTCGCTGGCGCGCAGCAGGGCGCGGGCTTTGTGTTCGGTTTCTTTCCACTCCAGCTCGGGCACGCTGTCGGCCACCACGCCGGCGGCGGCCTGCACGTACAAGGTTTCGTCCTTGACGATGGCGGTGCGGATGGCGATGGCCAGGTCCATGTCGCCCGCGTAGCTGATGTAGCCGCAGGCGCCGCCGTACAGGCCGCGCTTGGTGGGCTCCAGTTGGTCGATCAGCTCCATGGCGTGTACCTTGGGTGCGCCGCTCAAGGTGCCGGCGGGGAAGGTGGCCTTGAGCACGTCCATGTTGGTCATGCCTTCGTGCAGGATGCCTTCGACGTTGCTGACGATGTGCATGACGTGGCTGTAGCGCTCCACGGCAAAGGCTTCGGTGACTTTGACGCTGCCGGTCTGGGCGATGCGGCCAATGTCGTTGCGCGCCAGGTCGATCAGCATGACGTGCTCGGCGCGTTCCTTGGGGTCGGCCACCAGCTCGGCTTCGATGGCTTTGTCCGCCTCGGGGGTGGCGCCGCGCGGGCGGGTGCCGGCCAGGGGGCGGATGGTGACTTTCTGCCCTTCGGGCGTGGCTTCTTGCCGCACCAGGATTTCAGGGCTGGCGCCAACGACGTGAAAGTCGCCCATGTCGTAGTAGTACATGTAGGGCGAGGGGTTGAGCGAGCGCAGCGCGCGGTACAGGCTCAGCGGCGAGGCGGTGTAGCGCTTGTGGATGCGCTGGCCCACCTGCACTTGCATGAAGTCGCCTGCGGCGATCAGCTCCTTGGCGCGTTCCACGGCCTTGAGGTAGTCGGGCTTGGCAAAGGTGCGCTCGGCCGGGTGCGAGGCGCCGGGCAGCACCTGGGGCGCGGCCACGGGCTGGCGCAGTTGTTCGCGCAGGGTGCGCAGGCGCTTTTTGGCGCGGGGGTAGCTCTCGGGCTCGGCCGGGTTGGCGTAGACGATCAGGTGCAGCTTGCCCGAGAGGTTGTCGATGACCGCCACTTCCTCGGTGTGCAGCAGCAGGATGTCGGGGCAGCCCAGGGTGTCGGGCGGGCAGGTGTTTTCCAGCTTTTTCTCGATGTGGCGCACCACGTCGTAGCCAAAGTAGCCGGCCAGGCCGCCGCAAAAGCGCGGCAGGCCGGGGGGCAGGGCCACTTTCAGGCGGCGCTGGTAGGCGTCGATGAAGGCCAGCGGGTTGCCGGTGGCTGTCTCTACCACCTGGCCGTCGGTCAGCACCTCGGTGCGGGCCTGCTCGCCAAAGCCGCTGGCACGCACGATGGTGCGCGCGGGCAGGCCAATGAAGCTGTAGCGGCCAAAGCGTTCGCCGCCGACCACCGATTCCAGCAAAAAACTGTAGCGCCCTGCACCCTGCGCGCCTGCGCCAACGGCCAGTTTGAGGTAGAGCGACAAGGGGGTTTCCAGGTCGGCAAAGGCTTCGGCCATCAGGGGGATGCGGTGATAGCCCTGGGCGGCGAGGCTGTTGAATTCCAGTTCCGTGATCATGGCAAGCGTGCCTTTCATGCGGTGTGGCGGCGTTTTAGCAAGCGCATAAAGCGGTGCAGGCGGCCACGGCGGGGGCAAAAAGAATGTGTTTGGTGAGGATGGGGAACAAGCGGCACGCAGGCTGGGCTGAAGACAGCCCCCGTGCCCCGGGTGCGCCCCTTGCGGGCGCGGGTCACACCAGATCAGCGCGCAGGCTTGCGCCAGGGCCATGCCCCCTGGGCGGCTTGCGCGCCCAGTGTGGGGGTGGGGGTGTGAGCAAAACACATGGCGGCGAGTGTAGCAAAGCCCAGCCTGGCCATCACCGAGAGGGATTGCTCCTTTTTATATAGCTATAAACCATTGCCAATAAAGCGCAAACGGCATTTTTTATTCACAGCCCTTGGGCCACTCATCACGCCGCAGGTTCGGCCAGGTAAAACAGCTCGCGCCCTACATCGGCCTCGGGGTGGGGAAAGAGCACGCAGCCGTCGAACGGCGCAGGCACGGGGCGGCCGTCAGCCCGAAAGGCCACGGCCTGGCCCGCGCGCACCGTGTCAAAGCTGTGCCAGTCCTGTGCCAGCCGGTCGCCGGGCGATTCGCGCAGCACCACGTCTTTCAGGCGCGCGGCAGGGGCGGTGCAGGGTGCGGGCGGCGTCACCTGGGCCATCCCCAGGTGGGCCAGGGCGCCGGCAATGGCTTGCGCGGCCACCTCGATGGCCTGCGGGTCTTCGTGCTGCCCGCATTCGATGGTGACGGCGTAGCCGCCCTGGCTGCGCATGTATTCGTTGGTGCCAATGCCTTCATCGTCCAGCGGCTCGCCGCGCGCGCGGGCGGCGCTGTCGTACACCTGAAGCCAGCCCTGCACCACCTGCGGCGCGCCCAGGGCGCGGGCCAGGGCCATTTCTTCCGCCGCGCGGGCAAAGGGCTCGCGCAAGCCGGTGTTGTTCAGCGGGCCGACCATGGCAAAGGGCGCGCCGGGGGTGTGAAACGAGTGCAGATCCAGCAGCGCGTCATGCTGGGCCAGCAAAGGGGCCAGCTGCACGGTGAGGCGGTCTTCGTAATCCGCCGGCGCGGCGCGCGGCACGAAGCGGCGGTTGAGGTTGCGCTCGCCCTCGCGCGTGTTCTGGGCAAAGGCCAGCGGGTTGGCCACGGGCAGCAGCGTCAGGCGTCCGCGCGTGAGCACGAGCTGGCCGCTGTGCAGCGCGTCGATGGTGCGGGCAATGGCGTGGGCGCCGCACACTTCATTGCCGTGCACGGCCCCCAGCACGATGAGGGACGGGCCAGGCGCCAGCGCGGCCCAGCTGTGCCAGTGCAGCTGCTGGCAGTTGGCCTGGGCGCGTTGCAGCAAGGGATGGATGCAAGCCACAGTGCCTTACCCTCCCCTGGCGGCGCGCGCGGCCAGCCACGCGGGCAGCTCGGTCATGGCGGGCAGGTGGCCGTCCGCATCCACCGCCTGCACGGGCTGACCGTGGTTGTAGCCGTAGGTGAGCAGCACCACGGGGCAGCCGGCGGCGCGGGCGGCGGCGGCGTCGTTGCTGGAGTCGCCCAGCATCAGCGTGCGGGCAGGCTCGGTGCCCAGGGCGCGGCAGGTTTCCAGCAGGGGCAGCGGGTCGGGCTTTTTGCGCGCAAAGCTGTCGCCGCCAAACACGTGGCTGAAAAAGCCATCCAACCCCTTGGCAACCAGCAGCGGGCGGGCAAAGGCCAGGGGCTTGTTGGTCAGGCAGGCCAGGGGCAGGCCCGCGTCGCGCAGGGCTTGCAGGCCAGCGGCCACACCGGGGTACACGGCGCTGTGCTGGCCGTTGCAGCGCAGATAGGCTTGCTGGTACAGCGGCCAGCCCTGTGCCACGTCTGCCGGGGCCACTGCCTGGCCAGGCTGGGCCGGGCGGCTGTCGGTCAACGCCAGCACGCTGCGAATGAGGTTTTCGCTGCCCTTGCCCACCAGGCGCTCGATCTCAGCGCGCGTGACCGGCCCGCGGCCCAGCGCGGCCAGCATGGCGTTCAGGGCCACTTCAAAGTCGCCCAGCGTGTCCACCATCGTGCCGTCCAGGTCAACGATGCAGGCGTCAATGGGCAGGCGCAGCGCGTCCGAGGGCGGCGAGGAAGATAAAGAGGTACTCATGCCAGGCAAACCGTTTGAAAAAAGAAAACACCAGGGCCACGCCGATTCTGGCAGCACGGCTGCGCGCAGCGCGCCTGCACCGGCCACGCCATCGGTAAATGCTACATTTTAAATAGCTGCTTGCGCTTTTCCACTGCGCGCAAATGGCCATTTTCTTCATGCAACCACAACCTGCGGCGCCTGGCATGTGACACATGCTTGCATCCCCCCGGCATGCCCCCCAGTGCAGCGGGTAGACTCGCCCGCTTCGTGATTTTCCCAGGGCAGGATTCAAAGAGCAGCATGGCAGCAACGCAGCGCACGGGCTTTACCGACGCGGCGCTGGTGCGCCTGCTGGCCAGGCTGGGCCTGGCCGCTGCGCCTGCCGCGCCTGCGGGCTTTGCCCAGCGGCTGGGCGCCTGGCTGCGCTGGACCGACGCGCCGCCGCTGTACGCCGCCTTGCACGAGCCGCTGGCCGTGCCCCCCCTGACCGACGACGAAGACGCCAGCCCGCCCAGCGCCGAAGCCGATTGCCGCAGCGTGCACGCCCTGCTGCTGCACGCCATCACGCACGAAGCGCCCTGGCAGCAGCCGCGCGCGCCCGTGCGCCCGCGCGCCGGCTCGGGCTGGCTGCCCGCTGCCCGCACTGCGGCCTTGCCTCCGCTGGACTGGCCCGCCTACCGCCGCTACAGCCTGGCCCAGCAACAGGCCATGGAAGACCGCATCGCCGCCCTGCGCGCACGCCTGCGCCGCGCACTGCAACTGCGCTCACCCGCCCTGGCCCGGTTGGCCGCCCTGGACGAAGTGATGCAACGCATGCTCACCGAGCCTGAGCAGCGCCAGCTCGCCGCCCTGACCACCGTGCTAGAGCAGCGCTATCTCCATTGGCAGGCCCAGGCCGATGCCCTGGTGCATGCCGCCCATGCGGCCGACATCCCGGCTGCAACAGACCGCCCCGCCTGGCAAACCCACTTCGAGCAAGAGCTGCACGCCGTGCTGCTGGCCGAGCTGGACTTGCGCTGGCAGCCCATCCACGGGCTGCTGGCCGCCCTGCGCGCACCCGCAGCACCGGCTGAGCCGCCCATGCCCGCAGTGAACGGGACCTTGCCCTGAAACCACAAAAACCCAGCCCAACCCCCAGCCAAGGCCGCACTTTCGCGCCCCGCCCCCTGTTGCCGATTTCGCCATGAACCGACTCCTTTCCCTGCTCGCCTTCGTCCTGCCCGTGCTGGCCGGCCTGGCCGCCGTGGCCTGGGTGGCCGCTGGCTACGCCAGCGCCTACCCGCTGCCGCTGGCCGTCACCGCGGTTGTGGGCGCCTTCTTCGTGCTGGGCGTGGCCGAACTGCACCGCTACCGCCAGACCAGCGCCCACCTGCGGCAAGCGGCCCAGGCCCTGCGCGAAGCCCCGCCCGCCCTCGGTGACTGGCTCGACAGCTTGCCCGCACCCCTGCGCGAGCCCGTGCGCCAGCGCGTGCAAGGCAGCCGCGCCCCCTGGGCCGGCCCCGCGCTGGCGCCTTACCTGGCCGCGCTGCTGGTGCTGCTGGGCATGCTGGGCACCTTTGCCGGCATGGTCGTCACCCTGCGCGGCACCGGCCTGGCGCTGGAAAGCGCAGCCGACCTGGCCGCCGTGCGCGCCTCGCTGGCCGCGCCCGTCAAAGGGCTGGGCGTGGCCTTTGGCACCTCGCTGGCGGGGGTAGCCACCTCTGCCATGCTGGGCCTGCTGTCGGCCCTGGCGCGGCGCGAGCGCCAGCAGGCCGGCCAGCTGCTGGATGCCCGCATCGCCACCGTGCTGCACCCCCACACCCCCGCCCACCAGCGCGAGCAGGCCTTTGCCCTCATGCAGCGCCAGGCCGATGCCCTGCCCCGGCTGGCCGAGCACCTGCACACCGTCGCCACGCAAATGCAGCAGCAGCACACCGAACTGCAAGCGCGCCTGCTGGCCAGCCAGGAGCACTTTCACACCCAGGCCCAAGCCGCCTACACCCAGCTGGCACAGTCGGTTGACCAGACCTTGCAACGCAGCCTGACCGACAGTGCCCGCGCCGCCAGCGCCGCGCTGCAACCGGCCCTGCAAGCCACGCTCGACGGCCTGGCCCGCCAGGCCGGCGCCTTGCAATCCGGCCTGAGCGCCCAGGTCAGCCAGCAGCTGCAAGGCCTGGCCCAGCGCCTTGACAACCACAGCGCCGACGTGGCCCGCCACTGGACGCAAGCCCTGGCCGGGCAGCAGCAAGCCAACGACGCCCAGGCAGAGAGCCTGCGCGCCGCGCTGGACGCTTTCATCACCCGCTTTGAGCAGCGCACCGCCACGCTGGTCGATGGCGTCCGCCAGAGCCTGGAAGGCACCGCCCAGCGTTTTGAGCAACACACCCAAACCCTGCAAGGCAGCGTGGCCCAGGCCCACACCGCCCTGCAAGCTGCCGCCGCCGAGCGCGACGCCCAGCAGCGCAGCGCCTGGCAAGACCTGCTGGCCGCGCACACCCAGGCCAGCCAGCAGCACAGCAGCAACACCCAACAGGCCCTGACCGCCGCCGCCACCGCCCTGGCCGCCCAAACCGCCGCCTGGCTGGAAGGCGCGCAGCAAACCCTGGCCCACACCCAGGCCCAGGCCGCCGAGCGCGACGCGCAGCAACTGGCCGCATGGAAAGACGCCCTGGCCGAACACGCCCACACCGCCCACACCCTGACCCAGCAAGCCCAGCACACCCTGCAAAGCGCCGCCCAGCACTTTGAGCAGCACGCCCAAACCCTGCAGCGCAGCGTGGCCCAGGCCCACACCGCCTTGCAAAGCGCCGCCGCCGAGCGCGACAACCAGCAGCGCAACGCCTGGCAAGACCTGCTGGCCGCACACACCCAGGCCAGCCAGCAGCACAGCGCCAGCGCCAGCCAGGCCCTGGCCGCCGCCACTGCCGCCCTGGCCGCCCAGGCCAGCGCCCTGACCGACAGCACCGCCCAGGCCCACACCGCCTTGCGCGAACAATTGGCCGCGCAAGACAGCCAGCGCCTGAGCGCCTGGCACGACAGCCTGGCCCACATGAGCCGCCAGTTGCACGAGCAATGGCAGCACACCGCCGCCGAGCAAGCCCGCCAGCAGCAAGCCATCTGTGACACCCTGGCCGCCACCGCCCAGCGCATCGGCGCCGAAGCGGCCAGCCAGCAGCAAGCCGCCGTGGCCGAAATCACCCGCCTCATGGACGCCGCCGCCGCCGCCCCGCGCGCCGCCGCCGAAGTCATGGATGAGCTGCGCGGCAAACTCAGCGACAGCATGGCGCGCGACAACGCCATGCTCGACGAGCGCGCCCGCCTGCTGCAAACCTTGGGCAGTCTGGCCGACACCCTCACCCACACCAGCGACCAGCAGCGCCAGGCCATCGACAAGCTGCTGGCCAGCACGAGCGAGCGGCTCGATCAGCTGGCCGCCCAGTTTGCCCAGCGCACCGAAGAAGGCAGCGCCCGCCTGCTGGATGCCGCCGCCCATGTGGGCGCGGGCGCCACCGAAATCGCCAGCCTGGGCGACACCTTCGGCCAGGCCGTGCAAGCCTTTGGCGAATCCAGCGCGCAGCTCGCAACCCACCTGCAGCAGCTGGACGCCACCCTGGCGCAGTCCATCACCCGCAGCGATGAGCAACTGGCCTACTACGTGGCCCAGGCGCGCGAAGTGATTGATTTGAGCCTGTCTGCGCAGCAGCAAGTCGTCAGCGACCTGCATCGCCTGGCGCACGAACGCAGCGCCAGCGCGCCGCTGCCCACCGACGAAAGCCGCCCCGCATGAACGCCACCTCTGCCGACCTGATCCCCCTGGCCGACGACAGCGGCGACGGCAGCAGCGACACCGCCATGCCCGTGTGGACCGCCTTTGGCGACCTCATGGCCGGGCTGCTGGGCGCCTTTGTGCTCATCCTGGTGTGCACCCTGGGCCTGCAGTTTGAGCTCACGGCCCGCCTGCAAGACGAAATCGCCCAGCGCCAGGCCGACGCCCAGCGCCTGCACACGCTGGAGCAAGCCCTGGCCGGCCCCCTGGCCGCTGGCCGCGTCACCCTGGAAGGCGGGCGCATCGGCATCAGCGGCAGCGTGCTGTTCGAGCTGTCCTCTGCCGAGCTGCAACCCGAAGGCCGCGCCCTGCTGCAAAGCCTGGCCGCGCCGCTGACGCGCTACCTGCAAGCGCGCCAGGAAATCCTCATGGTCAGCGGCTTTACCGACGACCGCCTGGTGCGCGGCGGCAGCAAGGCCTTTGCCGACAACTGGGAGCTTTCCGCCCAGCGCGCCCTCACCGTCACCCGCGCGCTCATCGACGCGGGCATCCCGTCCTCCGCCATCTTTGCCGCCGCCTTTGGCTCCGAGCAGGCCGTGGCCTCCAACGCCAGCGCCGAAGGCCGCGCGCGCAACCGCCGCGTCGAAATCGCCCCCATGCCCCGCCCCGCCGCATCGGCCCCGGCGGCCCCGGCATCTGCCGCCCCCGCCGCCCCCGCCAGCGAGGCCACGCATGGCTGAGCTGCCGCTGCACGAGCGCCTGCAAGCCGCCCTGGACCTGGCCCAGACCAGCGGCCAAGCCCACGCCCACCCGGCGTTTTGGCGGCGCATCCACACACTGGCTGAGCGCACCCGCGCCCAGCCCGAAGGCCCCGTGCGCCAGCTGCTGCACGCCCGCTTGCACAGCTTGCTGGCCGCACTGCCGCCCGCACCCGAACTCGCACCCGCAGCCGCACCCGCAGCCGCACCTGCGCTTTCGCCCGCTCCCGTTTCTGACCGCCTTCTTGGCCCCCAGCCCGCCGCCAGCGCCCTGCGCCCCTTGCTCGACGCCTTGCAAGCCGCCCTCAGCGCCCGCCCATCCGCCGCCATGGCCGCATCGGGCAGCCCCCTGCCCACGGGTGCCGCGCTGGCCGATGCCGCCGGGGCAGCCGACACCGCCTATGCCCTTCCGGACACGGCCCACATCGGCGGCCCCTTGCTGCCCGAGCTGCACGCCGTGGCCCGGCACCGCGCCACCTGGGCGCGCCTGCGCGCCGAACAGCGCCTGGCCCAAACGCAAACCGCGCTGCCCGCCCAGGCCGGCCCCATGAACTCGCAGCGCCTGCTGCACGGCGCCCTGGCCCTGATGCGCGACACCGCCCCCGCCTACTTGTCGCACCTGATGACCCAGGCCGAAGCCCTGATGTGGCTGGAACAAGCCCTGGCCCCAGCCGCCGCCCCCGCTGCCCGCCCTGCGGCCAAAAACCCCGCCAAAAACCCAGCCCCACCCCCAGCCCCCCCCAAAACCAGCCGCAGCCCCAAACGCCCGGCACGCTGACGGCCCAGCAGCAAAGCCTAGAACCATTAAAGAAAAACGGCATTTGCGCGCAATTGGCAAGGGTTTTCAGCTATTAAATAAATAGCATACATCCCGCCCCAGGCATTTCAGGACAATGCCACCCACGCCCTGCTCCCGCACCCCACGGCCATGTCTTCACCCTCACCTTCCCCCCGCTCTGCCGCCGACCGTGTCTGCGCCGTCTTTGCACTGGCCTTGCTCGCGGCCTTGCTGGCCTTCAGCGCCTGGCTGTGGCACAGCGGGCGTCAGCCGCTGCTGCTGGCCCCCGCCATTGGCGGCCTGCACGATTGCCTGGACATGGCCCCCCCTGCACAAGCGCTGGAAGCCGCGTGCGAAGGCGCCAGCGGCTCAGCCGCCGAGCGCGTGGAAAAAACCCTCTCGGCCCTGGGCCCGCCGCGCAATGCCGACGGGCGCTTTGCCCTGGGCTACACACTGGTCGTGCCCTTGCTCAACCTGTTCGAGCCGCAGGCTGGCGGCGGCTGGGCCATTGACACGCAGGCCGTGCAGCGCATCACCCGCACCGTGCAGCACGTGCAGCGCCCCGTCGTGCTGTACCTGTTTTCCACCCACTTTTCCGAAGGCGCCCCCATCGAGCCGGTGCTGGCGCAAGACCCACGCAACCTGGCCGAAACACCGCACGGCCCGCTGCCTGTGGACCGCTACATGGGCCGCCCCCTGTACCCCTGGAGCATTGCCCGCACCGATAACCCCCTGACCCAGCGGCGTGAACAGGCCATTGACGCGCTGGCGCAGGCGCTGTGCGCCGCGCCCGGCGCGCGCGCGCGTCTGGCCGGCATCAACCTGCTGGGTGAAGTGCACCACCACTACCCCCATTTCGAATCAGGCATGGGTTATGGGCGCCCCTATGTCATCACCGACTACTCCCCGGCATCGCGCGAGGGCTTTCGCGCCTTTTTGCGCGAACGCTTTGGCGGACGCATCGAGGCGCTCAACCGCCACCTGGGCACCGCCTTTGCCCGCTTCGACGAGATTGAGCCGCCCGCTGGCAACAGCCTCCAGCAGCCTTCCATCCCCTTCTGGCAGCACCTTGACGACGCCGCCGCCGGCACCCTGGCCGTGGGCGGCTGGGTGTTTGACGCCACCCAGCCCGCCACGCGCTGGGTGCGCGTGTACCTCAACGGCCAGCCCGTGGCCCGCGTGCCCGCACATTTCATGCGGCAGGACGTGGCCGACGCCCGCCCCGACTTTGGCACCGCCAAGGTCGGCTGGCGCCACGACCTGCGCTTTGCCCACCTGCCTGCGGGCCGCCACCGCCTGGACGTGGCGCTGGAGCGCCCCGGCGCGTCTTTGGTGCATCTGGGCACGCGCCACTTCAGCGTCATCAACCGCCAGCCAGGCCGTGCTGCGCCCATGCACATGCCGCTGCCCCCCATGCGCGCGCCTGACCTCCAGATCCATCAATGGATCGACGCCCCCACCGATGAGCGCACCGTGCTCTACAACCCGCTGGCCCCACTGTGGCACGCCTGGCGCAACCAGCAAGTCGTGAACTACCTGAGCCACTTCGACCAGCTGCTCGCACACAGCTGCCTGGCCGATGTGCCGCGCCGCACCCAGCAGATCTACCCCGCCGAAAACGCCGGGTGGGATGCGAGCCGCTTTGCGTCCGAGCAGTCCCTGCGGCCCTTTGGCCATGTGGGCCTGGGCATCAACCTGTATGGCGAAGCCACGTATGACGATTCGTTCTTCACCTGGCTGACCCGATCGGGCCAGCGCAGCTATGCGGTGACAGAGTTTCACCCCATGCGCGCCATGAGCGCCGCTGACTTGCGCCATGTGCTGCTGCGCCACCAGGCACATGGCGCACGCTCGGTGTCGTTTTTTCTGCACCCCTGGCAACCCTCGCACGGCACGCCCCCAGGTGCTGCGCCCAACCCCTTCGCGCTGGATCCGGCCAACCCCGCCTTCGGCTCCGACCAGCTGTACCAGTCCATGCAAAGCCTGCTGCGCTAAAGGTCTTCGGCCAGCGTTTGTCAACACACAGGCAAAAAGCCCCTACACACTACCGGCAGCGTATTGATGCAAAGACAGACACTAGATATAGTGTCCGTCGTTTTCACGCGCGCCGGTCTTTTCCACCCCGCCAGGGGGGTCGTCAGCGCAACACCACAGACCGCGCGCCCCACCCGTCACACAGCCATCAGGAGAGGATTTCCCATGCACACCGCCCGCGGCCAAACGCCCGATGCCACCCCCGTTTTTGCCGCAGGCGATGTCTCCTCCGCACAGCCTCCCCAGGCCAGCGCCTGGGCGCACTACCAAATCATCCGCCGCAACGGTGCAGTGGTGATGTTCGAGCCCAGCAAGATCGCCGTGGCCATGATGAAGGCCTTTCTGGCCGTACACGGCACGCAGGGCGCGGCCTCGGCCAGCGTGCGCGAAACCGTGGACGGCCTCACCCACGGCGTGGTGCGCGCGCTCATGCGCTCGCGCCCGGGCGGCGGCACCTTTCACATTGAAGACGTGCAAGACCAGGTCGAGCTGGGCCTGATGCGCAGCGGCCACCACGAAGTGGCCCGCGCCTACGTGCTCTACCGCGAACGCCGCGCACAAGAGCGCGCGCAGCAAAAACATCCGCAAGAAGCGTCTGCCACCCCCGTTTTGCACGTGCTGGACGCCGGCCAGCGCGTGCCGCTGGACATGGCGGCGCTGCAAGCGCTGTGCGAGCAGGCCTGCGCCGGCCTGGGCGACGACGTGAAAAGCGCGCCCGTGCTGGCCGAAACGCTGCGCAACCTGTACGACGGCGTGCCGGTGGACGAGGTGTACAAGGCCGCCATCCTGGCCGCGCGCACGCTGATCGAGAAAGACCCCGGCTACACCTGGGCCACCGCGCGCCTGCTGCTGCACACCGTGGCCAAGGAAGTGCTGGGCGAAACCGTGAGCCTGACCGCGCTGGCCGGGCGCTACGCGCAATACTTTCCCCAGTTCATCAAGCAGGGCGTGGCGCACGAGCTGCTGGACGAGCGCCTGCTGCAATACGACTTGGCGCGCCTGGGCGCGGCGCTCAAGCCCGAGCGCGACATGCAGTTCGACTACCTGGGCCTGCAAACGCTGTACGACCGCTACTTTCTGCACGTGGGCAAGCGCCGCATCGAGCTGCCGCAGGCGTTTTTCATGCGCGTGGCCATGGGCCTGGCGCTCAACGAGATCGACCGCGAAGCGCGCGCCATCGAGTTCTACGAAGTGCTCTCGTCCTTTGACTTCATGAGCAGCACACCCACGCTGTTCAACAGCGGCACGCGCCGCCCGCAACTGTCGTCCTGCTACCTCACCACCGTGCCGGATGACTTGGATGGCATCTACGAAAGCATCAAGGAAAACGCCCTGCTGTCGAAGTTTGCCGGCGGCCTGGGCAACGACTGGACGCGCGTGCGCGCCCTGGGCAGCCACATCAAGGGCACCAACGGCCAGTCGCAAGGCGTGGTGCCGTTTCTGAAAGTGGTCAACGACACGGCCGTGGCCGTCAACCAAGGGGGCAAGCGCAAGGGCGCCGTGTGCACCTACCTGGAAACCTGGCACCTGGACATCGAGGAGTTTCTGGAGCTGCGCAAGAACACCGGCGACGACCGCCGCCGCACGCACGACATGAATACGGCCAACTGGATTCCCGACCTGTTCATGAAGCGGGTGATGGAAAAAGGCCAGTGGACGCTGTTTTCGCCCAGCAGCGTGCCCGATTTGCACGACAAGTTCGGTGCCGACTTCGAGGCCGCCTACACCGCCTACGAGGAAAAAGCCGCGCGCGGCGAAATCAGCCCCAGCAAAACCCTGCCCGCCGTGGACCTGTGGCGCAAGATGCTGTCCATGCTGTTCGAGACGGGCCACCCCTGGATCACCTTCAAGGACGCCTGCAACGTGCGCAGCCCGCAGCAGCACGTGGGGGTCGTGCACTCCAGCAACCTGTGCACCGAAATCACCCTCAACACCAGCGACACCGAAACCGCCGTGTGCAACCTGGGCAGCGTCAACCTGCCGCGCCACATCAAGGACGGTGCCATTGACCAGGCCAAGCTGCAAAAAACCGTGGCCACCGCCATGCGCATGCTCGACAACGTGATCGACATCAACTACTACGCGGTCAAGAAAGCGCGCGACGCCAACCTGCGCCACCGTCCCGTGGGCCTGGGGGTCATGGGCTTTCAGGACGCGCTGTATGCGCTGCGCATTCCCTATGCGTCCGAGGCGGCCGTGCAGTTTGCCGACCAGTCCATGGAAGCTTTGTGCTACCACGCCTACTGGGCCAGCACCGAACTGGCCGCCGAACGCGGGCGCTATTCGTCCTACAAAGGCTCGCTGTGGGACCAGGGCGTGCTGCCGCTGGACACCTTGGATCTGCTGGCGCAGGCGCGCGGCGGCCACCTGCAAGCCGACCGCAGCACCACGCTCGACTGGGACGCGCTGCGCCAGAAAATCGCCCGCGACGGCATGCGCAACAGCAACTGCGTGGCCATCGCCCCCACCGCCACCATCAGCAACATCGTCGGCGTGGACGCCTCCATCGAGCCCTGCTTTGGCAACCTCTCGGTCAAAAGCAACCTCTCGGGCGAATTCACCGTCATCAACCAGCACCTGGTGCAAGACCTCAAGCGCCTGGGCCTGTGGGACGACGTGATGGTGATGGACCTGAAGCACTTCGACGGCTCGCTCGCCCCCATCGACCGCGTGCCGCCAGACATCAAGCAGCTGTACGCCACCGCGTTCGAGATCGAGCCGCACTGGCTGGTCGAAGCCGCCGCACGCCGCCAGAAATGGATCGACCAGGCACAAAGCCTGAACATCTACATGGCAGGTGCCAGCGGTAAGAAGCTGGACGACACCTACAAGCTCGCCTGGCTGCGCGGGCTGAAAACCACCTACTACCTGCGCACCACCAGCGCCACGCAGGCCGAAAAATCCACCGTGCAATCGGGCCGCCTGAACGCCGTGCCGCAAGCCGGCGCAGGCATGGGCAGTGCCCGCATGAGCGCGCTGGATGCGGCAGCCGCCGCCGCGCACGCGCAAATCAGCGAAGCCGAGCGCAGCGTGCCCGCCACCGACATCAAGTTCTGCGCCATCGACGACCCTGGCTGCGAAGCCTGCCAGTGACACCTGCCAAAGCCCATCGCGTGCATGCGTGACATCGCGCACGCATCACGCACGTGCGCGATGCCATGCTGCAACACATCCCCCCATCCACCCCGCGAGCCGCGTGCATGAGTGCTTTGCATTTCATCACGTTGCTCCCATAATCGGAGCATTGGAAAAATCATGCTGACCTGGGACGACGACGCCACCCCCACCGCCGTGCAGCCGCGCGCCATGCCGCGCCTGCAACCGGTGGCTGAACTGTCGCCTGCTGCGGCACCTGCCGTATCAGCCCCTGCGGCCACCGCCGTCACTGCCGCCCCCACCACCTTTCACGGCGCGGCCAGCGCCAGTCAGCGCCGCGTCAACGTGGCCGACAAGCGCATCATCAACGGCCAGACCGACGTCAACCAACTCGTGCCCTTCAAATACAAATGGGCGTGGGAAAAATACCTGGCCACCTGCGCCAACCACTGGATGCCGCAGGAAGTGAACATGACGCGCGACATCGCGCTGTGGAAAGACCCCCAGGGCCTGACCGAAGACGAGCGCCGCATCGTCAAGCGCAACCTCGGCTTCTTCGTCACCGCCGACTCGCTGGCCGCCAACAACATCGTGCTGGGCACCTACCGCCACATCACCGCGCCCGAGTGCCGCCAGTTCCTGCTGCGCCAGGCGTTTGAGGAAGCCATCCACACCCACGCCTACCAGTACATCGTCGAATCGCTGGGCCTGGACGAATCGGAAATCTTCAACGCCTACCACGAAGTCGCCTCCATCCGCGACAAGGACGAGTTCCTGATCCCCTTCATCGACGCGATCATGGACCCGGCCTTTGTCACCGGCACCCCCGAAGCCGACCAGACCCTGCTCAAAAGCCTGATCGTCTTTGCCTGCCTGATGGAAGGGCTGTTCTTCTACGTCGGCTTCACGCAAATCCTGGCGCTGGGTCGGCAAAACAAAATGACCGGCGCGGCCGAGCAGTACCAGTACATCCTGCGCGATGAGTCCATGCACTGCAACTTCGGCATCGACCTCATCAACCAGATCAAGCTGGAAAACCCGCACCTGTGGACCCCGGCCTTCAAGGCCGACATCAAGGCCCTGTTTGAAAAAGCCGTCGAGCTGGAATACCGCTACGCCGAAGACACCATGCCGCGCGGCGTGCTGGGCCTGAACGCCAGCATGTTCAAAGGCTACCTGCGCTACATCGCCAACCGGCGTGCCACGCAGATCGGCCTGGAGCCGCTCTACCCCAACGAGGAAAACCCCTTCCCGTGGATGAGCGAAATGATCGATCTGAAGAAAGAGCGCAATTTCTTTGAAACGCGCGTGATCGAATACCAATCAGGCGGTGCCCTGTCCTGGGACTGAACACACACTCCCTCAAGACCAAGATGAACGGGCAGGCACTCCATCCGCGATCTTTGCCAGGCAGCCGCGCGCTGCCGCCCATGCCGGGCAAGGCTCGCCACCGTGTTCATGGTGATGGACTCATCTCCAGTGCCATGAATCGCTTCGTGCACCACACAAACCACGAAGCGCTTCCTGCTGTTGAACGTTCAACTTGGATCTAGGAGATCAACACCATGGCAACTGCAAAAAAACCGGCCGCCAAAAAGGCCCCCGCCAAGAAAGCGCCGGTCGCCAAGAAAGCCGTTGTAGCGAAGAAGGCTGCACCCGCCAAAAAAGCCGCGCCCGCCAAAAAAGCGGTAGCGCCGGCCAAGAAAGCCGCAGCGGCACCCGCGAAGAAAGCGGCAGCGCCAGCCAAAAAGGCTGCCCCCGCCAAAAAAGCCGTTGTAGCGAAGAAGGCCGCACCCGCCAAAAAAGCGGTCACACCGGCCAAGAAAGCCGCAGCGCCCGTAAAAAAAGCGGCAGCGCCAGCTAAGAAGGCTGCCCACGCCAAAAAAGCCGTTGTAGCGAAGAAGGCCGCACCCGCCAAAAAAGCTGCGCCTGCGAAAAAAGCCGCGCCCGCCAAGAAGGCGCCTGCCAGCAAGAAAGCACCAGTGAAAAAAGCGGCGGCCAAGCCTGCTGCCCCGGCACCCAAGACGCGCCTGGCACCCACGGCTGCTTGGCCCTTCCCCACATCGTCCAAGCCCTGATGCCAGCGCCTGAAACAGGCGCCCGCCCGCGTGCAGACAGAAGTGTCTACACGCGGGTTTTTTATTGCCTTCCACGTCCCACGTTAGGCAAACCCTCAGGCCCGAGGTCCGCACAGACAACCCGGCTCTGTTCACCCAGGTTTGTCACCCAGGCCCGGCCCCCTTGGCAGCGCAACGCACGGGCAAAAACAGTGTGAACAGACCCTAGGCGCTGGCGCGCGTGGCCTCGTCCACCACGTAGTTTTGCGGGCCGCGTGCGGCAATTTTCAGCGCGCCCAGGCGGTTGCCCAGGGCGGCGCAGCGCGGCAGGTCCCAGCCTTGTTCCAGGCCGAACAGCAAGGCGCCGCGCCAGGCGTCGCCGCAGCCGGTGGGGTCCACCACTTGCGTGGCGGTCACGGCGGGCACGTGGGTGCGCGCGCCGTTTTCCCACACGTCGCAGCCTTGCCCGCCCAGGGTGACGATGAGGCCGCGCACGCGCTGCGACAGCGCCTCAAGCGTCACGCCCATGCGCTCGCACAGCATGCGGCCTTCGTAGTCGTTCACGGCCACCCAGGTGGCCAGCTCGACAAAGCGCGCCAGCTCGTCGCCGCCGAACATAGGCAGGCCCTGGCCGGGGTCGAAGACAAAGGGGATGCCCGCAGCGTGGAACTGCTCGGCGTGTTGCAGCATGGCGTCGCGCCCGTCGGGCGAGATGATGCCCAGGCGGATGTCTTCGCGCGCAGTGATGCGCGTGAGGTGCGCCTGCGCCATGGCGCCGGGGTGAAAGGCGGTGATCTGGTTGTTGTCGCGGTCGGTCATGATCATGGCCTGCGCGGTGTAGCTGTCTTCAATGGTGCGGACAAAGGCCGTGTCAATGCCCAGATCGCGCAGGCGCTGCAAGTAGCCTGCGCCGTCGCTGCCCAGCGCGGCCATGGGCAGAGGCGTGCCGCCCAACTGGCGCATGGCGTAGGCGATGTTGCCGGCGCAGCCGCCAAAGTCGCGCCGCAGGCTGGGCACCAGAAAAGACACGTTCAGGATGTGCAGCTGCTCGGGCAGGATTTGCTGGGCAAAGCGCCCTTCAAAACCCATGATGGTGTCAAAAGCCAAAGAGCCGCAGATAAGAGTGGCCATGTTGCAGTGGGGGTAAAACAGGTTGAAAAACCATAGCGCCTGCCACGCGCTGCACAAGGCGTGCGGGGCAGATCATCAAGGATAAAAAGCCACCAGCCGGTAGCCGACGATGGCCGCGGTGTCGGACACGCCGCGCAAGGCCAGGGTGCGGGTGGCGTTGAATTCGCCGCGCGCTTGCAGCGCCTGGGGCGCGTCCATTTCTTCGACGCTGATGACGCGCCGCAGCACGGGCTGGTCGGCGGCGTTGGTCAGGGTCAGCTCCAGCGCCGGGGTGGCCACGGGCCAGCGGGCGCGGTTGCGCAAGGTGACGCTGAAGGCAAAGGCCGCCGGGCCGGCGCGGTGGAAGGTGGAGCTGTCGATGACCACGGCGTCCAGGTCGCGGTAAGGCCGCACCTGGCAGCCCAGCGGCTGGCACAGCCCGTTGAGCAGCGGCGTCAGCTGCGGGTGGCGCGCGGCCAGCCCGTCGCGCTGGCTGATGAGCGCCTGCGCCAGCAGCGTCAGTGTCAGCAGCGCCAGCGCCGCCCACAGCCCCCGGCGCACCGGGGGCGATGACCAGAAGGCGCGCCGCCGCGCCGCGGCCACGAAAGAGGGCGCGGCCCGCTCGGAGCGGCTGGCTTTGCTGGCGCGCGGCTCTGGCTTGTCCGTGCGGCTGGGGCGCTTGGCGCGTGGCGGGGGCTTGGCGCTGGGCCGGGGCCGCCGTGGCGCCTCGTAGCCGGAATAGCTGAAGTCCTCATAGCGGCCAATGTCGCTGAGCACGAAGTCCACCGGCGTGCCGGACGTGGGCGTGACCCCCAGGGGCGACAAGGTGTGCCAGCCCGAAACCGGGTCGTCCAGCGGCTCGTTCTGCGCTGCCTCTGGGGGGAAGTACGAGGGCACGGAGGCAAACGAATGGCGCTGCGACAGCGCGGCGCGGCGGCGCTGGGCGCGGGTGGGCGCCTCAGATTCTGGCGCTGCGCCGGGCGCATGGGCCTCGGCCCGAGCGGCGGGCACGCCAGGCGGCGGTGCGGCCAGCGTGTCCGAGGTGTCCGAGGTGTCCGAGGCGCCCAAGGTGTCCAGAGCGTCCAGGGCGGCAGGTACCGTGGGGGCCAGGGCCGCCAAGTCCTCAGCATCCGCTGCGGGCGAGGGCGGCGCAGCGTCTTGGGCGGGCGGGCCGGGTGGCACGGGCGCGGGCAAGGCAGCCGATGGGGCAGTGTCTGGCGCCTGCGTTTGCTCCTGCGTCTGAGCTGGCGTCTGGGGCAGCGGCGTGTCGGTTTCGGGCGCTACACGCTGGTCGCTGGCTGCGGTGATGGCGGGTGGCGGCCCGGCCTCTGGCGGCGTGGCGGCCTCAGCCAGCAGGGCAGCAAGCGGTGGCACAGCATCAGGCGGCTCAGGCGGCTCAGGCGGCGTGACGGCAGGTGCAGCTGGCGTGGTTTGTTCATCAGCCACGGCAGGAACTGCGGCTGGCGGCAGGGCGGCAGCGGGTGGGGCCGGTTCGGCGGCGGGCACCGGGGGCGCGGGCGTGGGCGCTGGCGCGGGTGCGTGTGTGAACGCTGGCGCCGGGGCGGCAGGCACGGGCGTGGGTGCTGGTGTTGGGAGGGCAGGCGCCGCTGTCGGTGCGGGTGCGGCCTCGGCTGCGGGGTCAACCGTGGGGGTGCGGGGGGCAGCTGCTGGCGGCTGGGGCTGGGCCGGCTCGGGCGCGGCCTGCGCCCGGGCGGCCCGGAGCTGGGCCTGGGCCAAGGCTTGCGCTTCGGCCTGGGCGCGGGCGGCTTCGTCTTGCTGCGCGGCCCACTGGGCGCGCACTTCGCGCCAGCGCTGCAATTCCGATGCACTCCACAACGCCGCCCCAGGGGCAGGCGCCGCCCCTTCGGGCTGACGCAGCAGGCTGGCCGCGTCGGGAATGCGCAGGGCCACCTCGTCTTCCTCGGGCGCCAGCGCCGGTGGAGGGGGTGGCGGTGGTGGCGGCGGCGGAGAAGAAGGCGGAGGCGGGGGTGCCGAGTCCACCGTTTCTTGCGGCATCAGGTGTTCGTTGGCGTCGAACACTTCGCGGCAGTGCCCGCAGCACACCCAGCCGCCAGAGATGCGCAACTGATCGGGCACGACCTTGAACAGCGTCGAGCAAACCGGGCAGCGCGTGATCAGGCTCATGGTGCGGCGATTGTAGGCAGCGTGCGATCAGGCTCTTGGCGCGGCCCCGCGCGCCTTGGGGCCAAGCGTGCAAGGGCGCCGAAAAGGGCTGCGGTCAGGCCGCAGCCGGGCGACGGGCGGTCAGCAGCACCCAGCCGTCTTCGGTGTCGGCCACGCTCAGTTGCAGCCAGGGGGCGTAGGCGGCTTGCAGCTCTTCGGTCTGGCGGGCCAGCACGCCGGCCAGCACCAGGGCGCCGCCAGGGGCGACGTGGCCGCACAGCAGGGGGGCGAGCACTTTGAGGGGGGTGGCCAGGATGTTGGCCAGCACGGTGGCGTAGTGGCCTTGGGCCATGTCGGGCAGGCCGGCGGCCAGCGTGGGGGCGGGCACGCGGTTGGCGGCGGCGTTGTCGCGGGTGGATTGCACGGCGGCTTCGTCAATGTCCACGGCATCGACGTGGGCGGCGCCGTGCAGGGCGGCGGCAATGGCCAGGATGCCGGAGCCGCAGCCGTAGTCGAGCACGCGCTGGCCTGCGGGGGGGTGGGCGGCGATCCAGCACAGGCACATGCGGGTGGTGGGGTGGGTGCCGGTGCCAAAGGCCAGGCCGGGGTCCAGCCGGATGGCGGTGCGCGCCTGGGCGGGCACGTCGTGCCAGGTGGGCACGATCCAGAAGTCGGCGGTGATGGGCACGGGCTCGAATTGCGACTGGGTCAGGCGCACCCAGTCTTGTTCGGGCACGGGGGCGATGGCCTGCACGGCGCAGTCTGGGCCCCAGAAGTCCTGGCAGGCGAGCAGTTGCGCGGCTTCGCGGGCGGCGGCTTCTTGGGTGAACAGGGCAACGATGCGCGAGCGCGCCCAGCTTTGGGCGGGGGCGGGCATGCCGGGTTCGCCAAACAGGGCGCGTTCAGCGTCGGTGCCGGAGTCGGCGTCTTCGACCGAGACGCTGAGCGCGTCCAGCACCTCCAGGGCGTCGGACAGGGGCTCAACGCGGTCTTCAGGGCAGATCAGGCGCAGCTCAAACATTGGTCACTATTGTTTTAATAGCTGCTCGCACGCTCTGGAAGCGCGCAAACGGCCTTTTTGGCTTATAAAAAACCCTAGGGAAAAACCCCAGGGGCTGCGGCAGCGCCTTTCAGCACGGGGTCAGCGCTGGTGTTCGCTGAGCCACTTTTCCAGGTAATGGATGTTGGTGCCGCCTTCGCGAAAGCGGGCATCCACCATCAGCTCGCGGTGCAGGGGGATGTTGCTTTTGATGCCTTCGACCACGGTTTCGGCCAGGGCGGTTTGCATGCGGGCAATGGCTTGCTCGCGCGTGTCGCCGTGGACGATGAGTTTGCCGATCATGCTGTCGTAGTTGGAGGGCACGAAGTAGTTGGCATACACGTGCGAGTCCACGCGCACGCCGGGGCCGCCGGGGGCGTGCCAGGCGGTGATGCGCCCGGGCGAGGGGGTGAACTTGAACGGGTCTTCGGCGTTGATGCGGCACTCGATGGCGTGGCCGCGCATCTGGATCTGGCGCTGGGTAAAGGGCAGCTTCTCGCCTGCGGCCACCATGATTTGGGTGCGCACGATGTCCACGCCGGTGACCAGCTCGGTCACGGGGTGTTCCACCTGCACGCGGGTGTTCATTTCAATGAAATAGAACTCGCCTTTTTCGTACAGAAACTCAAAGGTGCCTGCGCCGCGGTAGCCGATTTTTTTGCACGCGGCCACGCAGCGCTCGCCAATGCGCTCGATCAGGCGGCGCGGGATGCCGGGGGCGGGGGCTTCTTCGATCACCTTCTGGTGGCGCCGCTGCATGGAGCAGTCGCGCTCGCCCAGATACACGGCGTTGCGGTGCTTGTCGGCCAGCACCTGGATTTCGATGTGGCGCGGGTTCTGGAGGAATTTCTCCATGTACACGGCCGGGTTGTTGAAGGCCGCTTGCGCTTCGGACTTGGTGGTTTGCACGGCGCCCAGCAAGGCCGCTTCGGTGTGCACCACGCGCATGCCGCGCCCGCCGCCGCCGCCAGCGGCTTTGATGATGACGGGGTAGCCGATTTGCCGCGCCATGCGCTTGATGGCGGTGGCATCGTCGGGCAGCTCGCCGTCAGAGCCGGGCACGCAGGGCACGCCGGCTTTGATCATGGCCTGCTTGGCCGCCACCTTGTCGCCCATGATGCGGATGGATTCGGGCGTGGGGCCGATGAACTGAAAGCCGCTTTTTTCCACCCGCTCGGCAAAGGCGGCGTTTTCGCTCAAAAAGCCGTAGCCGGGGTGAATGGCTTCGGCGTCCGTCACCTCGGCCGCCGAGATGATGGCGGGCATGTTGAGGTAGCTCTGCCCCGAAGGCGCGGGGCCAATGCATACGGCCTCGTCGGCCAGCTTGACGTATTTGGCTTCTTTGTCGGCTTCGGAATAGACCATCACCGCCTTCACGCCCAGCTCGCGGCAGGCGCGCTGGATGCGCAGGGCAATCTCGCCACGGTTGGCCACCAGTATTTTCTTGAACATGTTCCGTTATCCCTTGCGCCGCAGCGCCGCCCCCATCGCCACCTGCTTCGCATCGCACGCCAGGGCGTGCAAGGGCCACGAAAGCAGGCCAGGCACGCAAGCCGTGGCCGGGTTGTTGTGGGGCCCCATCGCCCGCAGCCCCAGGGGGCAGCTGCCGCAGGTGTCAGCCGGGGCCAAGCTCATTATTCGATGACGAACAGGGGCTGGCCGTATTCCACGGCCTGGCCGTTTTCGCCCAGCACCTGGGTGATGGTGCCGGCTTTCTCGGCCTCGATTTCGTTGAGGATTTTCATCGCCTCGATGATGCACAGCGTGTCGCCTTCCTTGACCTGCTGGCCCACTTCGACAAAGGGCTTGGCGCCCGGGCTGGCGGCGCGGTAGAAGGTGCCGACCATGGGCGAGGCCACGACAAAGCCCTTGGCCGCCGCTTCTTCGGCGGCCGGGGCCGGGGCGGCCACGGCAGCGGGCTGGGCCGGTGCGGCGCCAGCGGCGGGCACGGCAGCGGGTGCAGCCACAGGGGCGGCCACGGGTGCGTACACGGTTTGCACGGCGGCGGGGCTGGCCTTGACGATGCGCACCTTGCCTTCGGCTTCGGTGATCTCGAGCTCCGAGACGTTGGATTCCGACACGAGGTCGATCAGGGTTTTGAGTTTGCGCAGGTCCATGCCAGAGTGTCTTTGAATGTAAAACCGGGCGAATTTAACCCAAAATCATCGCTTTTTCGTTGATCTTGATTCAACCGGGGGCAATCTTGCGCCATTGCGCCAGGTCGGCAGCGTGCAGCTGCCCCAGCTTGCGCTGGCGCAATTGCCCATCTGCATCGAAAAGCACGCTAAAAGGCAGCCCGCCAGCGGTATTGCCCAGCAAACGGCCCACATCGGTGCCCGCCAGCCCGGCCAGCGCTACCGGAAAGCTGACCGGCGTGCGGGCCAGAAAACGCTGCACGGCCTCAGGCTTGTCCACGGCCAATCCCAGCAGTTGCCAGCCGTTGGCCTTGTTTTCGTCATAAAAGCGGCTCAATAGCGGCAGCTCTTGCACACACGGCGGGCACCAGGTGGCCCAGAAGTTGACCAGCAGCGGGCGCCCGCGCAGGCTGGCCAGCGCCAGGGTATCGCCTGCCGGCGTAGCAAAGCTGTGCTGCCAAAAGCCTTCCACCTGCGCCCCGGCGGGCGGCGCATGCAGCCCCAGGCGCCGCCAGGCCACACCGGCCCCGGCGGCTGCGGCCAGCACGGCCACGGCGGCCAGGGTCCAGCGGCGGGTGGCGGGGTGGGCGGCAGCGCTGGCGGGGCTGGCGGGGGGCTGGCCAGGCGCGCCGCTCATGCCCCGGCCTCGTCTTGCTGCATGCGCTGGCGCAGGGCCTGGGCATCGCCGCGCGGGGGGCGGCCATGGGCACCGGGCTTGAGGGCGCCGCGCACGTCGTCATGGTCATGAATCATCAGGTGCACGCCAATGGGTTCGCCCAGCTCAGGGCAGGGGCTGGAAAAGCTCAGCGCCTCTACCGCCGCGCCGTTGAAGCCGGTGACGGTGCGCGCCTCGTAGTCCACGCGGTGGTCAATCAGGGCAATTTCGGCCGATTTGGGGTCGTCACAAAACAATTGCAGGTAAATGTCGGACAGGCGCGTGGCCGTGCCGTTCCACACCGCGCCGGTGAGGTGGGGGCGAAACGCGGCCAGCCGCTCCATCCACACCAGCGCCAGGCGGCGCAGCGCGGCCAGCTCGGCGGGCTGGGTGTCGGCGCAAAACAGGGCGATGTAGGCGCGCACCTCGGCTTCGAGCAAGTCGTTGTCCGGCAAGGCCGCGCGCGGCGGCGCGCCCAGCAGCTTGTGGGCGCGGCGCTTGGCGGCGCCATAGTCCAGCCCTTCTTCCACCACCAGGCGCGCGGCGTGGGCGGCCATTTCCTGCGTCAAGCTTTGCATGGGGCGCATTCTGCCTTGCGGCGGCAGGGGCTGCACAAAAACTACAAAAAATGAAGCGCCTTGCGCTTGCTAGACAAGCGCAAGCGGCATATTAGGGCAGACAAAAACCCTACAATCGCCCGCCATGCACATACATATTCTGGGTATTTGCGGCACCTTCATGGGCGGCGTGGCCGCGCTGGCGCGCGAAAGCGGCCACCGCGTGACCGGCTGCGACGCGGGCGTGTACCCGCCCATGAGCGATCAGCTGCGCGCGCTGGGCATTGACCTGATCGAAGGCTACGACGCCGGGCAAATGGCGCTCAAGCCCGACATGTTCGTCATCGGCAACGTGGTCAGCCGCGCGCGGCTGCCCGATGGCACGCCCAAATACCCGCTGATGGAAGCCATTTTGGACGCGGGCGCGCCCTACACCAGCGGCCCCCAGTGGCTGGCCGAGCACGTGCTGCAAGGCCGCCACGTGCTGGCCGTGGCCGGCACGCACGGCAAAACCACCACCACCTCCATGCTTGCCTGGGTGCTGGAGCACGCGGGCCTGGCCCCCGGTTTTCTGGTGGGCGGCGTGCCGCTGAACTTTGGCATCTCGGCCCGATTGGGCCGCAAAGTGGCCGAAAAACCCCTTTTCGTCATCGAAGCCGACGAGTACGACACCGCCTTTTTCGACAAGCGCAGCAAGTTCGTGCATTACCGCCCGCGCACGGCGGTGCTGAACAACCTGGAGTTCGATCACGCCGACATCTTTGACGATCTGCCCGCCATCGAGCGGCAATTTCATCACCTGGTGCGCACCGTGCCCGCTGCGGGCCGCATCGTCGTCAACGATCTGGAAGAAAGCCTGACCCGCGTGCTGGCCCAGGGCTGCTGGAGCGAGCGGCGCGGCTTTGGCAGCGCCGTGAGTGACTTCACCGCCCACGGCGAAGCCAGTGACTTTGAAGTGCAACTGCGTGGACAGCCCACAGGCCGCGTGCGCTGGGCCTTGAGCGGCACCCACAACCAGCTCAACGCCCTGGCCGCCATCGCCGCCGCCGAACACGTGGGCGTGCCCCCCGCGCAGGCGTGCGAAGCCTTGTCCGCCTTTCAAAACGTGCGCCGCCGCATGGAAGTGCGCGGCACCGCCCCCTTAGGCGGCGGGCAAGTGACCGTGTACGACGACTTCGCCCACCACCCCACCGCCATCCGCACCACCGTGGACGGCCTGCGCCGCCAGCTCAACGCGGCGGGCAAGAGCAGTGAGCGCATCCTTGCCATCTTTGAGCCGCGCAGCAACACCATGAAGCTGGGCACCATGAAAAGCCAGCTGCCCTGGGCGCTGGAGCAAGCCGACCTGGCCTTTTGCCACACCGCCGGCCTGGACTGGGACGCCGCCGCCGCCCTGGCCCCCATGGGCGTCCGCGCCCACACTGCGGCAGAGCTGGACACCCTGATTCAGCAGGTCATGCAAGCCGCCCGCCCCGGCGACCACCTGCTGTGCATGAGCAACGGCGGCTTTGGCGGCGTGCATGGGCGGCTGCTGGAAGCACTTCAAAAACTATAGCTTCTCGCACGCGTCTGGTGCGCGCAAATGCGCATTTTAGCTATAATCCTAGAAATTTAAAGACTAAATTAATAAATGTTCACCAATCAGAAATAAAAGAAAATACCAAACATCCAACAAAGCCAATTACTTTTCTTCTACACCATAACCTATCAGCCATTGTAAAAAAAACGCCAAAACAAAACATCGCAATCCTCGATCAAAATGAAAAAAATCCTCAAAACCATCCTGTCTTTCATGCTAGTTAGTTTTATTTTAACACTTGCAACCTATTGCTACCCGTCTTTACTTTTCACCACTGAGGCCATTGTGGATAAATATGGATTGGCTTTCGTAGTAATTTACGGTTCAGTTTTATTGTTACTTTTTTATTCTTCTTGTAAAAACAAAGCACATGATTGCACCTCCTTGCTCGCTCGGAAAGCAGCCATTGCCCCATCTTGTTTTTTAGGATTTTTCTTTGGATTTCTTTTGATTAAACTCCGCGAGCCTTCTCTACAAGTCCATCTCTCATCACTTTCTATTATAGCAATAACATCCTTTATATTTCTTGGTATTTTTATTATTATTACCCTCGGCACCTCACATAATTCAAAAGGAAAAAACAAGACAATATAGGTAAATAATTTGAATTTCGCCAGAGCATATGTCATTGATCACAGCTTTCACGAAAGCAAACTGCAGGACATGGAAATCACCGCTGAAGTTCACCCTGATCGAACACAGCATGCCGACACAACGTGGCAACGTCTGTCAAATTCACTCATTTCGGCAACTGGTACACCATCCACCCGCAAGAACCGCTGAGCCAAGGTCAGTGCGTTTAATTGCATGTCCGAGGAAGTGCGAAGGGGGCAAATCTTACGTATCAGGATCGAAGCCATATCGTGGG
>JAUNHQ010000030.1:31144-35272 GCA_030535425.1 Pseudomonadota bacterium
CCCCCCCCCCGCGTCCAGGCGCACCCGGACAGCATGGATGCTCTCAAAAAACGGGCTACAGATCATTGACAAGTCTCGAGGCGGCTGGAATACCATGATTCATCTGATTGCCACAGATGCTCAAGTCACCGTAACGCGCTCACTCTCGCCCGGACAGGCTCACGACGCGTCCGAAGGCTAGGCGTTGCTATAGATAGATGCCGGGCACGCCAGATCGCACGCTGTACTTGGCTCATAGAACGGGCCAACGAGGGCATTGACGCATCTTCTATCTTCTCTCGCCACGAGAAGCCCGCCCCAATGCTGAGGGGTACTCATCAGCAGTTTGCAGTAGTGCTGGTGCAGCCTCTCTCTTCAGCCTCCAATCGACCCAAAAACGCCTGGCAGAAGGTGGCAGCAGCTATCAAAAAAGAAGCTGCCGCCTCATGGGCAAGACTTGGGTTCAGAAAGACACGCTCATGGCGGGCACATCGACCAAGGCGGTGGGTTTGCCCAGGGCGGCGCTGACGGCGTTGGCAAATTGCGGGCCCCAGGCGGCATCGGCCAGCAGGGCGGCGCCGGCGGCTTGGGCAACGACCAGCACTTTGTCGGCCAGCAGCAGTTTGCCGCTGGGGCGCAGGGGCTCGCATTCCATGCGGGTGAATTCGGCGTCGAGCCAGTCGCGTGCGGCCTGGTTGGGCATGGGCGGGGTGTGGTCCAGGTCGAATTTGAATTCCTGGCCGTTGTCGGCGATGACGCGGATTTCACTGCGCATGGGGTGTTGTCTCCGTTAGGTTCCACAGCCAGGGCGTGCGTGGGGCGCACCCTGGGTCAAAAAACACACATTGTGACGGATGCAGGCCGCTTTTTTGCCCCCTGCGATGGGGGCGTGGCGCGAAGGGGGCGCCTGCCGCCGCGCGGGGGTGGCGGGCAGGCGGGGGCGCGGGCCGGCGGCGGGGTTTATCTTTTTTTCCGGCGGCGCCTTGGCGGCGTGCGCGCACGGCGTCGGAGAGCACTTGCAGCAGGGTTTGGGAGCCGTCCCAGCCCAGGCAGGCGTCGGTGATGCTTTTGCCGTATTCGAGTGCGCCCACGTCGTCTTTGCCGGGGGTGAATTTTTGGGCGCCGGCGTGGATGTGGCTTTCGACCATGAGGCCGAAGACGCTGCGCGAGCCTTGGCTGATTTGCGCGGCCACGTCACGGGCAACGTCGAGCTGTTTTTCGTGCTGCTTGCTGCTGTTGGCGTGGCTGCAATCGACCATGAGGGTGGCGGGCAGCTTGGCGGCGGTCAGGTCAGCGCAGGCGGCCTGGACGCTGGCGCTGTCGTAGTTGGGGGCTTTGCCGCCACGCAGGATGACGTGGCAGTCTTGGTTGCCTTCGGTGTGGACGATGGCGACTTGGCCGTTTTTGTGCACGGAGAGGAAGTGGTGGCCGCGCGCGGCGGCCTGGATGGCGTCGGTGGCGATGCGGATGTTGCCGTCGGTGCCGTTTTTGAAGCCGATGGGAGCAGACAAGCCGCTGGCCAGTTCGCGGTGGACCTGGCTTTCGGTGGTGCGCGCGCCGATGGCGCCCCAGCTGATGAGGTCGCCAATGTATTGGGGAGAGATGACGTCCAGAAACTCGCTGCCGGCGGGCAGGCCCAGGCGGTTGATGTCAATGAGCAGCTGGCGGGCGATGCGCAGGCCCTCGTCGATGCGGTAGCTTTCGTCGAGGTAGGGGTCGTTGATCAGGCCTTTCCAGCCGACGGTGGTGCGGGGTTTTTCGAAGTACACGCGCATGACGACTTCCAGCGTGTCCTGGTAGTGCGTGCGCAGGGCTTGCAGGCGCCGGGCGTAGTCCATGGCGGCGGCAGGGTCGTGGATGGAGCAGGGGCCGATGACGACGAGCAGACGGTCGTCCTGGCCGTTGATGATGCGGCGGATGCGCTGGCGGGTGTCGGCAATCAGCGCCTCGATCGCCGTGCCGCGAATGGGGAAGAAGCGAATCAGGTGGTCAGGCGGGGGCAGCACGGTGATGTCGCGGATGCGGGCATCGTCGGTTTCGCTGGTGCGCTCGGGCTGGGCGGGGCGCGGGATCATGGACTGCACGGCTTGGGCGTTCATGGGAGGTCTTTCTTTGGCAAGTTGAAAAAAGGAGAAGGGGCATGAAAAAACCGCCGGGCGGCGAGCGCTGCGGCGGTTTTGCTGGGAAGCTGCGTTGCAGGTTTTGCTGGCCTACACCCTCGCCTCTCGTCCGCCGGGGACCGAGAACCAAAAGTAAAAGCCAAACACAACGCGCTTGTTCATGACGAACGCACTGTAGCACACCGCTTGGGCCTTGCCCGGCCCAAGGGGGCGGGCGCGCTGCTTCGCCTGTCCATTCAAACGCTTGAATGCTTTTGTTTTGATAGCGAGAAGCACCCACCAAACAAGCGCAAATGGCCTGAATGAGCCATCAAAAATCACGCAGTGCTGTGGACGCTGTGATCGCCTGGCTTTGCCAGGGCACGTGCCGCGCCCGGCCCTTTTCCATCAGGCCGTGCCGCCCACGGTCAGCCCATCAATGCGCAGCGTGGGCTGGCCCACCCCGACCGGCACGCTTTGGCCTTCTTTGCCGCAGGTGCCCACGCCAGAGTCCAAGCGCATGTCGTTGCCGATCAGCGTGATTTTTTTCAAGGACTCCGGCCCGCTGCCCACGATGGTGGCGCCCTTCACGGGGTACTGGATCTTGCCGTTTTCTACCCAAAACGCCTCGCTGGCGGAAAACACGAACTTGCCGCTGGTGATGTCCACCTGCCCGCCGCCAAAATTGGTGGCGTACAAGCCTTTCTTGATGCTGGCGACGATTTCGCGCGGGTCTTTGTCACCGCCCAGCATGTAGGTGTTGGTCATGCGCGGCATGGGGATGTGGGCGTAGCTTTCGCGCCGGCCGTTGCCGGTGGGGCGCACGTTCATCAGGCGCGCATTCAGTGCGTCCTGGATGTAGCCTTTCAGAATGCCGTCTTCAATCAGCACGTTGCGCTGCGTGGGCTGGCCTTCATCGTCCACGTTCAGGCTGCCGCGGCGGCCTTCGATCGTGCCATCGTCCAGCACCGTCACCCCCTTGGCCGCCACGCGCTGGCCGATGCGGCCGCTGAAGGCGCTGGAGCCCTTGCGATTGAAATCACCTTCCAGGCCATGCCCCACCGCCTCGTGCAACAGCACACCCGGCCAGCCAGGGCCCAGCACCACAGTCATTTCGCCTGCGGGTGCAGGGCGCGATTCCAGGTTGGTCAAGGCCGCGCCCACCGCTTCATCCACGTAGCTTTGCAGCATGGCATCGTCAAAGTAGGCCAAGCCAAAGCGCCCGCCCCCACCAAAAGAGCCCACTTCGCGGCGCCCGTTTTGCTCGGCAATGGCGGTCACCGACAAGCGCACCAGCGGACGCACATCGGCGGCCAGCGTGCCATCCAGCCGTGCCACCAGCACCACGTCGTATTCGCTGGCCAGGCCCGCCATCACCTGCACGATGCGCGGGTCTTTGGCGCGCGCCAGTTGCTCCACCCGCTCCAGCAAAGCCACCTTGGCCGTGCTGTCCAGCGATGCAATCGGATCTAGCCCCTGATACAGCAAACGGCCCTTGGCCAGCTTCTGCCCAGGCACCTTCACACGCCCCTGGCGGCCCGCCGCCGCAATGGCGCGCACCGTACTTGCCGCATCGGTCAGCGAAGCCAAGGAAAGATCGTCTGAGTACGCAAACGCCGTTTTCTCCCCCACCACGGCCCGCACACCCACGCCTTGGTCAATCGAGAAACTGCCTGTTTTGACAATGCCCTCTTCCAGACTCCAGCCCTCAGCCCGCGTGTACTGGAAATACAGATCGGCATCGTCCACCCGGTGCTCGGCAATCAAGGCCAAGGTTCGGCTCAAATCCGCCTGCGTCAACCCGAAGGGCGACAGCAGCAAATCATCGGCAATGCGCAAGCGCTCCAGCATCACATTTTTGGCATTCATGGGCTGCATTGTAGGCGGCCCCACGCTGCCCGCACTTTGGCAAACGCATATACCAGCGGGCATGGCGTGGGCTAGTGAAATGCGGGTGAAATACGGATCGCCAAAAAGCAAAACGCCCAGTCACTAAAGACTGGGCGTTTGCTGCTGTTAATAGCCTGACGATGTCCTACTTTCACACGGG
>JAUNHQ010000031.1:0-31670 GCA_030535425.1 Pseudomonadota bacterium
GGTTAGAATACCGGCCTGTCACGCCGGGGGTCGCGGGTTCGAGTCCCGTCCACTCCGCCAAAAAATCAACGGGTTATGCAAGCGATTGCATAACCCGTTTTCTTTTTTCTTCAGCTTGCGCGCCATCCCCTTGGGACAAGCCGCCTGCAAGCTACCCCCTCAAATAGCTTCCACCCCTTATAGATCACGCGCAAATACCGCTTTTCATCAGCGGACAAACCCAGCATCTCTTGCCAGGGCCGTCCCATGGATGTGGTCTGGCCCCGGCGGCTTGGCCGCATCAGGTCCGCCCGGCCTGCCGCGCCACGTGCGCCTGGGCAAATGCCTGATACCAGTCCAGGCAGTCCGGGTTGGCCATGGCATCCTTGTTCACCACTTTTTCCAGCGGGTGGCCCAGCAGCAGCTTCTTGATGGGCAGTTCCTGTTTCTTGCCCGATAGCGTGCGCGGAATGTCGGCCACATGCACGATGTCGTCGGGCACAAAGCGCGGACTGAGCCGCTGGCGAATGGCCGCCTGCAGGCGCTGACGCAGTGCCTCGTCCAGTGCCACACCAGGGCGCAACACCACGAACAAGGGCATATAGCTGTCTCGCCCCAGGTATTCCAGGTCAACCACCATGGCGTCCAGGACTTCGGGCACGCTTTCCACTGCGCTGTAGATTTCGCTGGTGCCCATGCGCAGGCCATGACGGTTGATGGTGGCATCTGATCGGCCAAAGATCACGCACCATTGCCCCTGGCCGTTTTCATCACCCACGCGCAGCCAGTCGCCGTGGCGCCACACGCTGCCCGCCTCTGGCCCCCAGTCACCCCCGCCGGGCTTTCGGCCCAGCCCTGGCGGGTACATCTCGAAATAGCTGGCACGGTAACGCGCTCCGTCTGTATCGCCCAGAAGGTACAGCGGCATGGAGGGAATGGGTTGGGTGCACACCAGCTCCCCCACTTGACCAATGACGGGCTGCCCCGCGTCGTCCCAGGCTTGAACCGCCGCCCCCAGCATGCGGCACTGCATCATGCCGGGACGCTGCGGCAGTTCGCGATGGCCACCGATGAAGGCACCGCAAAAATCCGTGCCGCCGCTGATGTTGGCCCACCAGATGTCCGGCTGGCCCATGCGGGCAAACTGTTGCGAGCCCCACGCCTGCACGTCGGCCGCCAGGGGCGAGCCGGTGCTGCCCAGCGCCCGTATGCGCGAAAGGTCACCGCACGCGGCCAAGTCCAGCCCCGCCTTCATGCAGCCGGCGTAAAACGCTGCCCCGGCCCCGAAAAAACTCACGCGGTGGCGTGCCGCAAAGCGCCACAGCACGCCCCAGTCAGGCGCTTGCTTGGAGCCAGAGGGGCTGCCGTCGTAGATGACGCAGGTGGTGCCAGCCAGCAGGCCCGCCACTTGGGCATTCCACATCACCCAGCCGGTGCTGCTGTACCAGTGGTAGCGCTCGCCCAGGGTAGCCGGCGCATAGCTGCACCCGATGTCGTTGTGCAGCACACCCAGCATCTGCATCACCAGCACCATGCCGCCGTGGCCATGCACGATAGGCTTGGGCAGGCCCGTGGTGCCGCTGGAATACACCACCCACAGCGGATGATCGAACGACAGCCACATCGGCTCGAACGCCTGCACCTGCGCGTCATCGCGGGCAAGGGCGCGGTCCCATTCCGTGCTGTCAGGCAAGGTATCTGCCGTGCCCAGGTTGCGCAGCACGAGCACATGGCGCACGCTGGGCAGGGCGGCCCGCAGCTCGGCCAGCATGCCCAGGCGCGGCATGTCCTTGCCGCCCCAGCGCACGCCGTCGCAGCCGATCAGCACCTTGGGCTCGATCTGCGCAAAACGGTCCAGCACGGCGCCTGTGCCCATATCGGGCGCGCACAGGCTCCATACCGCGCCAATGCTGGCCGTGGCCAGAAAGGCCACGATGGTTTCCGGCACGTTGGGCAGCCAGGCTGCCACGCGGTCGCCCGGCTGCACGCCTTGCGCGCGCAGGTGCAGCGCCAGCGCCGCCACCTGGCGCTTGAGATCGGGCCAGCTCAGCTCGCGCGCCTGGCCGTGCTCGTTGTCGCTCACGATGGCGGGCACCCCGGCGGCATGCGCGGGCGCCACATGGCGCAGCACCTGGCGCGCGTAGTTCACCTGCGCACCCGGAAACCACACCGCCCCCGGCATCACGTTGCGGGCCAGCGCGGCGGTGTGCGGCGTGGGCGACTCGATCTGGAAGTAGTCCCAGATGCTCTGCCAGAACGCATCCAGCTCTGTGGTGGACCAGCGCCACAAAGCCTCATAGTCATCAAACACCAGGCCGCGCGTGTCGCGCAGCCAGCGCTGGTAGTGCCGCATTTGGGGCACCGGTTCAGGGGAAGCAGCGGTTGGCGTCATGTCCGCCATTATTGGCAGTTGTCCTTGCGGTCATGGCCTATAGGCGACACACCAGGGTTTACACGGTGATGCTGGCCGTTGCTGACCGCACGTCTGGCATATGAAACGCCTTGGTGCTTGCAAGGCTCCGCAGAGACATGCTGAAAAATGCCATTTCCGCGCTTTAGTAAATGGTTTTATGCTTTTATTTCAATAGCATTTACAAGCCTCTTGGCCGCATCGGGCATCAGAAACCACTGCCTGGCTGTGCCAGATAGGCGCGCTCTTCGGCGCTGCTGTCGCGCCGCAAGATGGCATTGCGGTGCGGAAAGCGGCCAAAGCGGCGAATCACCTCTTCATGCCGGCGGGCATAGTCCAGCGTGGCTTCAAAAAAAGCGCGTGGCTGCGCCTGCGGATCAGCGGCCAAGGCAGCAAACAACGCCACGCTGCGCGCCTGGCAAGCCAAGTCTTCCGCATGTTCCAGCGGCAGATAGCAGAAGATGCGCGCCATGGGCGGCACGTGCTGGTCATGCCCCAGGGCCAACCCCTCTTGCGCCAGCGCCAGCGCACGGGCGTCGCCCGCAAAACTGCCGGGCTGGCCGCGAAAGGCGTTGCGGGTGAATTGGTCGAGCACGATCAGCAAGGCCAAGCGCCCCTCAGGCTGGGTGACCCAGGCATCCAGTTCACCGCGCAGGGCAGCCGCCAGCGTAGGCGCAAAGTGCTCGCGCAGACGGGCGTCAAAAGCCTCGTCCTTGCGAAACCACTGCCCTTGCACGCGTTGCATGGCCTCAAGGCTCAGGGGATAAGCCCCCAGCCAGAAAGCCAGCACGTCGGCGGGGGTGGCAAGGGGGGCGGAAAAAGCGGTCATAGGCAAAGCTCCAGTCCAACCATCAACCTCACCCCAGCCGCATAGAGCACGAAGGGGCGAAGGTATTTGCTATTTTATATATAGCTTAAAACCATTTAAATACGCGCGCAAATGGCGTTTTTCACTCTTATCTCGAGTGCCATCTGTCATCAGAACAAGCCGCTGACCTGCCCCTGTTCATCCACGTCGATCTGCTCAGCCGCCGGGTGCGCGGGCAGGCCGGGCATGGTCATCACGTCGCCGCACAGCATGACGACAAAGCCCGCCCCTGCGGCCAGGCGCACATCGCGCACGTGCACGGTGTGGCCGCTGGGCGCGCCCAGCAGCGTGGGGTCGGTAGCAAAGCTGTACTGGGTCTTGGCCACGCACACCGGCAGGTGGCCGTGGCCCTGGGCTTGCAGCTGGTCGATGCGCGCACGCACGGCCGGGCTAGCGCTGATGCCGGCCGCGCCGTAAATGCGCTCGGCCAGCAGGCGCATCTTGTCCCAAAGGCTGTCTTGCGCGTCGTAGGCAAAGCGCAGCGCCGGGGGCGCAGGCGGGCACAGGGCCACCACTTCGCGCGCCAGATCCAGCGCGCCGGCGCCGCCGTCTTGCCAGTGGCGAGCCAGCACGCAGGGCACGCCCCAGCCCTGCACGTGCTGGCGCAGCAGGGCGTGCTCGGCCTCGGTGTCGGCGGCAAAGTGGTTGACGGCGACCACGCAGGGCAGGCCCGCCAGCTCGCGCAAATGGTGCAGGTGGCGTTGCAGGTTGGCCATGCCCGCCGTCAGGGCGGGCAGGTTCTCTTGCGCCAGCGCGTCCTTGGGCACGCCGCCGTGCATCTTGAGCGCGCGCACGGTGGTCACCAGCACGGCCACGCTGGGCGCAAAGCCCGCAGCGCGGCATTTGATGTCGATGAACTTCTCAGCCCCCAAGTCGGCGCCAAAGCCCGCTTCGGTCACGGCAAACTCGCCCAGCTTGAGCGCCGCGCGCGTGGCAATGACCGAGTTGCAGCCGTGGGCGATGTTGCCAAAAGGCCCGCCGTGCAGCAGCGCAGGGGTGCCTTCCAGCGTTTGCACCAGGTTGGGCGCCAGCGCGTCTTTCAGCAGCACCGCCATGGCGCCGTGGGCGCGCAGATCGGCCGCCGTCACGGGGCGGCGCTGGCGCGTTTCAGCCACCACGATGCGGCCCAGGCGGGCCTTCAAATCGGCCAGCGACGTAGCCAGGCACAGCACCGCCATCACCTCGGAGGCGGCCACGATGTCAAAGCCCCCCTCGCGCACAAAGCCATTGGCCGGCCCGCCCAGCCCCAGGGTCAGTTGGCGCAGCGCGCGGTCGTTCATGTCCATCACGCGGCGCCAGTGCACACGGCGCAGGTCAATGTCCAGCGCATTGCCGTGGTGCACGTGGTTGTCGATCATGGCCGCCAGCAGGTTGTGCGCCATGGCCACGGCATGAAAGTCGCCCGTGAAGTGCAGGTTGATGTCTTCCATGGGCAGCACCTGCGCGTGGCCGCCGCCCGTGGCGCCACCCTTGACGCCAAACACCGGCCCCAGCGAAGGCTGGCGCAGCGCCAGCACCGCCTTGCGCCCCAGCCGGCCCAGCGCATCGGCCAGGCCGATGGAGGTGGTGGTCTTGCCCTCGCCCGCCGAAGTGGGGTTGGTGGCCGTGACCAGAATCAGATGCCCATCGGGCCGCGCGTGCAGCGATTGCAGATAAGGCAGCGCAATCTTGGCCTTGTGCGCGCCATAGGGCAGCAGGTGGGCCTCGTCCACCCCCAGCCGCTCGCGCGCCACGTCGGCAATGCGTTGCAGCGTGGCGCGGCGGGCAATCTCCAGATCGGTCATCAAGACAGCCTCCATGCATCCAACTCAGCCATTGTGCCGGTGGATCCAGATGCACCAAATCCGCCTGAACGGTCGAGCACGCCACGCAGCACAGGATCACCCGCGCTGCCCTGCAAAGACTATCAAAGCCCGCTGCGGCCTTGCGCACCTCTCATGCGCACGGGCTGGCCGGCCACCGGCATCTGGCACATCAGCACCTCGCCATGCGTGGCGTCGGTGCAAAACAGCGTTTTTCTGTCCGGGCCGCCAAAGGCCACGTTGGTCAGCGATGCGCCGCGTGGGCCCAGCAGCACTTCGTCGGGCTCACCCTGCATGTTGAGCACCCACACGCGGCCCAGGCCGGGGTTGGCCACGATCAGCCGCCCCGATTCGTCCATGGCCAGGCCGTCAGGGCCGCTGGGGCCATGGGATGTGAAGAACTGGCCCACCTTGGTCACGCTGCCGTCGGCCATCAACGGCACGCGCCACACGCAGTTGCCCCGCGTGACGGCCAAGAACAGCACCTTGCCATCGGGTGACAGCACCAGGCCGTTGGGACTGGGGATGTGATCGAGCAGCAGATCCAGCCGGCCATCGGGGCTGAGGCGATACAGGCGCCCGCTGGGGTCGTGCAGGCCGCTTTGGCCCTGGTCGGTGAAGTAAAGATGGCCCTGGGCATCAAAGGTCAAATCGTTCACCCCACGAAAGCATTCGCTGTTGCGCCGCTGCAGGAAGGGGCTGACACGACCGCTGGCCACATCCAGCTGCATCAAGCCGTTTTTGTAGTCGGTGATGAGCAGGGTTCTGGCATCCAGAAACTTCAGGCCGTTGGGCTCGCCGTCGTATTCAGCCACCAGCGTCCAGGTGTCGCCTTCCACGCGGAAGATGCGGCCCCAGGGGATGTCGCAGACGTACAAGCAGCCTGCCTCGTCGAACACCGGGCCTTCCAGAAAAGAATCGGTCGGAAGGCCCGCGCGGTTGGCATCGGCCCAGGCGCTGCGCTCGGGGCGGCGCAGATGCTGGGGCATGGCACTGTAGCGCGTGAATTCACGCACTTGAGGGGCTTGCAGCAGGTACATGGCTTGGCAGGAATGGGGGAAAAGGTCTGTGTGTCAACGGAAGGGGAAACCATACAGCCGCGCCGGGTTGTCCACCAGGATGGCGTGCAGCAGGCGCTCGTCCTGCCCGCACCAGGCGGCCAGCAGATCAAGCAGGGCGGCATCGTCCACGGTGCCCGGTGCCTCAGTGGTGTGGGGCCAGTCGCTGCCCCACACCAGGCGCTCGGGCGCGGCCCAGCGGCAGGGTGTCGGCATAGCAGGGGCCGCCGCTGGCCGAGCGCATGTAGGCGCCCGAGAGCTTGACCCAGGTGCGCCCGCGCGCCAGCAGCCGCTGCATGGCCGCCAGAACGGGGGCTGTGTCGCCCTGGGCGGGATCAGCGCGGCCCATGTGGTCGATGACCAGCGGCACGGGCAGCGCGGCCAGCAAGGGCTCCATCGCCAGGATCTGCTCAGGGTGCATGAACACCTGGATGTGCCAGCCCAGCGGCGCCACTTTGGCGGCCAGGGTTTGCAGCATCTCTGGTGTGGTTTCGCCCCAGGACTGGGGGCTGACGAAGTTCACGCGCAGGCCGCACACCTTGTGCCGCGCCAGCTCGGCCAGCTCGGCATCGCTCACGTCGACGCTTGCCACGGCCACGCCGCGGGCGGCATCGCCCCCGGCGTTGAGCTGGGCCAGCGCATCCAGCGTGCAGCGGTTGTCCACGCCGTAGGTGGAGGGCGTGACCACCACCGCGCGCGCGGTGCCCAGCCGGGCTTGCAACTGGCGGTAGGCAGCCACGGGCGCATCGGGCGGTGTGCGCGGCCAGTGGGGCGACTTGGCAAAGCGCGCATCAAAGATGTGCATGTGGCTGTCGCACGCCCATGCGGGCAGCGTCCAGCCGGGGCGGGCGCTGCCGCTGGAATGGGGCACGGCGGATGGCTGGTCTGGCATGGCGGGCCTTTGCCCTCAGTCCTGCGTGATCTTGCCCTTGCGCACCACCTCGCCCCACTTGGCGTTTTCCTTGCTCAGGAATTCGCCAAAGGCGGCGGGGGCAGAGCCCACGGGCTGCGCGCCCATGTCGGCCAGGCGCTGCCTGACTTCGGTGTCTTGCAGCACGTCGATCACGGCCTTGTGCAGCTTCTGCGTGATGTCGGCTGGCACGCCGGCAGGCAGCATCAGGCCGTTCCATTCGTACACCTCAAAGCCGGGGGCCACGGTTTCGGCCAGCGTGGGCACATCGGGCAGGCGCGGGCTGCGTTGGGGCGAGGACGCGGCCAGCGCGCGCAGCTTGCCGCCCTGGATCAAGGGCTGCGTGGCCGTGACCGAGCCGAACATGAAGTCCACCTGCCCGCCCGCCACGTCGGTAATGGCGGGGCCGCCGCTTTTGTAGCCCACGTGCACCATGTCCAGCCCCAGTTGCTGGCGGAAAAGCTCGCCCGCCAGCCGCTGCACGGTGCCGCTGCCGCCAGAGGCAAAGTTCACCTTGCCGGGCTCTTTTTTGGCGTGGTCTACCAGGTCCTGCACGGTTTTGTAGGGTGCGTCGGCCTTGACCACGATCACCTGCGGAATGTTCAGCAGCAGCGTCAGCGGCTGAAGATCGCCCGGCTTGTAGGGCATCTTGGGCATGACGTGCGGATTGATGGCATACGGCGTGGCGGTGTACAGCAGCGTGTACCCGTCGGCCTTGGCCTTGGCCACATGCGCCTCGCCAATGGTGCCGCTGGCACCCGCTTTGTTGTCCACCACCACGCTGGTGCCCAGTTTCTCCCCCAGCTTGGTGGCCAGCACGCGGGCCACCGCATCGGCCGCGCCGCCGGGCGCATAAGGCACCACGAGGGTGACGGGGCGCTCAGGCCAGGCGGCATGGGCAACACCCAAGGTGCATGCGACGCACGCAGCCAGCAGAGCACGGCGAGTAAAAGTCATGGCTTGTCTCCTCAAAAAACGGGGCAAAAAAAGAAAAGGACTGCCGCAGCGTGGGCGGCTTATTCGGGCTGCATGTTCAGTGCCTGGGCCATGCGGCGGAAGTCCTGCACCTCGCGCAGCAACTGCTGGGCAAAAGCCTGGCCGCACACGCTTTGCACGTGCAGGCCCACCAGCAGCACGGCGGCGCCCAGCACCAGTGGCTTAAAAACGGCGCGTTCATCTCCGTCATTTTTGCTATTTTTTATATAGCTAAAAATGAACAGGGACGCGCGCGAACGGCATTTTTCATGCTGCATGGCTGGGGCACATCCCTGCGGCACCTCTCAGACAGTCAAGCTCAGGCGCTGGCCGCCAGCACGGCCAGCAGGTTCTTGGCCGCGCCCACGCCCATGTGGACGTAGGCATCGCCCGTGACGCCGCCGATGTGGGGGCTGAGGACTATGCGCTCTTGCCCGTGGAAGGGGTGGGGCGCGGTCATGGGCTCGACGGCAAAGCTGTCCAGGCCCGCAGCCATGACCTGCCCGCTTTGCACGGCGGCCAGCAGCGCGGCTTCGTCCACCAGGCCGCCGCGCGCGGTGTTGACCACGATCACGCCGCGCTTGCACTGGGCCAGCACATCGGCGCTGATGAGGCCGCGGTTGTCGTCGGTCAGCGGGCAGTGCAGGGAGATGACATCGGCTTCGCGCCAAATGTTCTCCAGCTCCACGCGCTGCACAAACGCAGGCACGTCCTTGGCCCAGGGGTCGTAGGCCAGCACGCGCATGTTCAGCGCCTCGCACATGCGGGCAAAGCGCAGGCCGATGGCGCCCAGGCCGATCAGGCCCACGGTGCGGCCGTTCAGCTCCAGGCTTTTGTGCGTGGCCTTGTCCCAGTGGCCGGCGTGCATGCGCTGGTCCAGTTGCACCACCGATTTGGCGCAGGCCAACATCAGCGCCAGGGCCTGCTCGGCCACGGCGGCGGCGTTGGCGCCCACGGCGGCCACCACTTCAATGCCGCGCGCTTTGGCCGCCACTTTGTCGATGGTGTCGGTGCCGCTGCCGTGCTTGGAGATGACTTTCAGCGCGGGGGCTGCGTCCATCACCGCTGCGCCCACCTTGCCGTAGCGCACGATGATGGCCACGGGGTTGTGCTGCTGGCACAGCGCAATGAGGTCTTGCTCCGTGGGGGTTTTGCCGGCGTAGACGACTGCAAAGTCCTTGAGCAATTCCAGCGCCTGGGGCGCCAGATCCGCGCCCGTGATGAGAACGGTGCGTTGGCTCACAGCGACTCTCCTTCTTTCAGCACACCCGCAGCCACCAGCGCCGCCGCCAGCCAAGGTGCGGCAGTGTTGCCTTGCTGGATCTGCTCGATGCGCTTGGCTTCGGCCGCCACTTTGTGCGCCGCCTGGGGCAGCAGGCTGGCCAGCTTTTCGCGGGCGACGACGACCACGCCATCGGCATCGCCAATGATGAAGTCACCGGCGCTCACGCTCACACCACCCACGCTGATGGCGTGGCCGATGCGCCCGCCAATGTTCTTGGTGGGTCCATTGGGGTTGGTGCCGACGGAAAAAACGGGGTAGTCCATCTCATCGATGTCCAGGCTGTCGCGCACGGCGCCATCCATCACCACCCCGGCAATGCCCACCTGGCGGCAGGCGTTCATCATGATGGTGCCCATCAGGGCGCTGGTCTGATCGCCCTTGCCGTCGATCACCAGCACATCGCCCGGCCTGGCCAGCGCAATGGCGGCATGGATCATGAGGTTGTCGCCGGGGCGCACTTCTACCGTGAGGGCGGAGCCGGCCACTTTCATGCGCGGGCGCAGCGCGCGAATGCGGCCATGCAGCGCGCCCTGGCGGCCATTGATGTCGGAAAAGATCGCCGGCTGGTACTGCGCAGCCTGCGCGACCAGTTCAGGCGATACGCGCTCGAAGTCTTTGATGATGTCGGGTGAGGTCATGGTGGGGTGCCCTGCATGGGAAGAAAAAAGAACAAGGGGTCATAGGGCCGCGCCGCGCTTCATCCCGCTGCCGTCCCAAGGTGTCACCCGCGATACGCGCGCTGACGGAACCAGGCGCTCAGGCAACCCGCATGGGACAGTGCCACCGGGCGGATGGCGTGAGGGCCAGTGGCTTATTCCACCTTCGCGCCCGATGCCTTGACGATGCCGGCCCAGCGGGTCAGGTCGCCTTGGATCAGCTGGCCAAACTGCGCGGCGGTGCTGCCGGTCACTTCAGCGCCCTGGCTGCCCAGGCGCTCGCGCAGTTTGGGGTCTTGCAGGGCTTTTTGGATGTCGGCGTTGAATTTGGCGACGATGGGCGCGGGCAGCTGTGCGGGGCCGAGCACGCCAAACCAGGTCACGGCCTCAAAGCCCTTGTAGCCCGATTCGGCCACCGTGGGCACTTGCGGCAGGTCGTCGGCGCGCTTGGCCGAGGTCACGGCAATGGGGCGCATCTTGCCGTTCTTGATGTAGCCCATCAGCGTGGGAATGGAGGACACGTACACCTGCACCAGCCCGCCAATGACGTCGGTGGCGCCTTGCGCTGCGCCCTTGTAGGGCACGTGGGTCATTTGCACGCCGGCTTCTTTTTGCAGCAGCTCGGCCGTCAGGTGGGCCACGGTGCCGTTGCCGGAGGTGGCGTAGTTGACGCTGCCGGGCTTGGCCTTGGCGGCCTGGATGATGTCGTCCAGGGTTTTGAAGGGCGAGTTGGCCGCCACCACCAGCGCCAGCGGCGCGCTGGCGACCAGGCTGACGGGGGTGAGGTCTTTGCGCGGGTCGTACGGCAGCTTGCTGTAAAGCGTGGGGTTGATGGCCAGGTTGCTGGTCTGGCCCAGCACGAAGGTGTAGCCATCGGGCGCGGCCTTGGCGGCGGCATCCACCCCCAGGTTGCCGCCGGAGCCGGGCTTGTTTTCCATCACGAAGGTGTAGCCCGCCGTGGTGGACAAGGTATTGGCCAGCTCGCGCGCAATGGCATCGGTGCCGCCGCCTGCGGGAAAAGGCACGATCAGCCGCACCGGCTTGGCCGGCCAGGCGGGAGCGGTTTGGGCGTGGACAGCGGCAGAGGCCAGGGCGGCAGCGGCAAAAGCGCAGGCAGCGCGGCGCGTGATAAGCATGAGAGAAAGTCTCCTTGGGGTTGTGTGAATGACAAGTGCCCGCATGCTAGACAAGCGTTGCGTTTCATACAATTTAGTTTCACTTAACGCAACGAGGTGCATCTTGAAAAACCCATTGCCAACCCCGTCCCAAAGGGCCAAAGCGGGCATGAAAGCAAGTGCGAAAGCCGGTGCGCAAACCACCCCCGATGCAGGCGCCGAAACAGGCGCCGATGCAAGCGCCGAAACTGGCGTGACTGCGGTCACGCGGGCGCTGGCGCTGATGGAGTCTTTTGCCGTGGGCGAGCCGGCCCTGCCCCTGGCCGAGCTGGCCCGCCGCACGGGCCTGCACAAGACCACGGTGCTGCGGCTGGCGCGCACGCTGGCCGCATCGCATTACATGGTGCAGACCGAGGCGGGTGCGTGGCGCCTGGGGCCGGCGGCGGGCTGGCTGGGGGCGCGCTATCAGTCGGGCTTTGACGTGAACAACGTGGTGGAGCCCACGCTGCGCGCGCTGGTGGCGGCCACGGGAGAGAGTGCCTCGTTCTATGTGCGCGAGGGTGACATACGCGCCTGCGTCTCACGCGTGGAAGGGCCGCAGTCCATCCGGCACCATGTGCGCATTGGCGAGCGGCTGCCGCTGGACAAGGGCGCGCCCGGCCGGGTGATTCTGGCGTTCAGCGGCGCGCAGGGCGAGCCGTATGAGGCCATTCGCCGGCGCGGCTACCACCTGTCGCTGGGCGAGCGCGAAGCCGATGTGTCCAGCGTGGCCGCGCCGGTTTTTTCGCTCAACTGGCGGCTGCTGGGCTCCATGTGCATCTCTGGCCCCAGCGCGCGGCTGACCAAGGCCAAGCTGGAAAAGCATGCCAAGACCGTGATGGCGGCGGCCAACCAGTTGTCTTATGCACTGGCAGGCAGCCGCAGCGACCACACGCCAGCGGTGGTGTCCAAGTGGCACCCGTGAATGGCAGTGGCGCCAAGATCATGCATGAAAATGGCCATTTGCGCGCAATACACAAGGGTTTTAAGCTACTTATTTAGTAGCAATAACGCCGTATCTTCCCTCTTGCTGCACCACCTCGCCTTGCGCCAGCAGCCTGCTCAGGTGCTGGGCGATGGTGCGGCGCTCGGCATGTGCCGCCCAGGGCAAGGCGGTGCCGGGCGGGTACAGCAGACCGCGCGCGGCCAGCTCGTCCAGGGTATGGGGGCGATCGCGCAGCCAGGCCAGCAGGCGTTCGTCGCGCTGGGCGATCTTGGCGCTAAAGGCATCCAGCGCCTGCTCAAACGCGCCGCGCTCGGTCAGCACGGCGCGGTGGTGCGAGGTGATCCACACGCGCGCGTCCAGCTCGCGCACGCGCGCCAGGCTGCGCTCAAAAGCGTTCAGGTCTGAGGTGGCGTCGCCGTAGTACGGGCCAAAGCCTGAGAGGTCGATGTCGCCAATGAAGGCCACGCCCTGGCTTTCTTCCACCAGGGCGCAGTGGCCCGCCGTGTGGCCGGGCAGATGGTGGGCACGGATGCGCACACCCCCGCCCAGTGCCCATTCGGCACCGTCGGCATAGGCGGTGGCATCGGGCCGGGGCTGGTAGTGGAACTCACGCTCGATGTAGGGGCGCAGCTGGGCCAGCACATCGGGTGCATAGCCAAAGTGCGCGGCCAGGCCTTGCCATGACTGCGCGGCGGCCACGTCGCTTTCATGCACCTGCACGGGGGTGTGCGGCAGCAGGTGCAGGCCGGCCATGTGGTCTTCGTGCACGTGGCCCAGCACGATCAGATCGACACCGGCCAGCACATCGCCCAGGCGGTTGGCGACCTGGGGCGTGTCAAAGGCCACGCGCATGTCGGCGCCTTGCACGATGACTTGGTTGCCGTCGGGGTATTTGCCGGATTTTTCGCCCAGGTAGACGTGGACGGGACCGAATACTTGCATGGCACTATTTCAATCTATCTTGCAAAACACCTACCAGTTCGGTGAGAAGCGGAACCACCGTCGTTTTATCTCGCGCAACCTGCCTCTGTATATGCGGGGACATATATCGATACGCACGGAAAACATCAACGTAGGGCGCATAGAGCGCATGCAGCGCATCCACAGGTTGACTAGGAGAAATGCTTTTCTTCCGCTCACCACTCACGTTATCCCATATTGAGGAATATAAGGATTTTACGCACGCACGGAGTCCTGCACAGCATTCCTCGATTTTATTATCGTCTATATTCTGCAGCCTGACATTCGCTTGAATCGCAAGTGATTTCACCAAGTTGACAAGCTGCCGAGATTTTTGCTCGTTCCAAACTTTTGCAATCTCAGCGCGCACAGCAGCCTTTGAGGTTGTTGCACCTCCCTCCAAAAGCAATTTCGCATAGCTCTGCGCGATTTTCATCAATTCTCCTAATTGAGCCGCAATATCGCGCCCCGGCTTTCGCACGATTTCAGCAATCGGATGCATAACTCCAGAGCTAGAATCCAGCCAAATCGCCATCCAACGAGGATCAGCAAGACTGCGGTTCAGTGCCTCAATAAATTGATGCTCCGTCGCTTCACAAAAACAATATTTAATCATTATCTCACTGTATTGCGGACCGATCGGAAACGTAGCCAAAAGTGCATCACGAAATTCCTTTTCTCTGCTTCGCAAAAGAGTTTTTAGTTTCAGGGTTGGCTCATTGCCTTTGAAAAATTCTCTCAACCTTCTCCGCACTTCTTTTCGGTCACAACCAACCGCACGCAGTTCGTCTGTTATGTATTCACGTACCCAATAGTGGGGTTGCTTTGCCATTGAGTCAACTGGAATCTCGGGATGCCAGCGCCCTTCCGGATCAATCATTGAGTCTGGTTTTCCATTCCCTGATGCGAGCGCCGTTATTTCAGCTTTGACCAGTCGATCGGGTGAAACCAAGGCAGAGTCGCACAGCTCACCGATCAAATCGGCTCTCCTCGCTGACAAGTCCGCAACATCTCGGGAAAGCGGTGCAGCTTCAGCAACGATGAATGCCGAAATAACGAACTGAACTTGACGCGACCTGGAGAGATGCCGCAATGCTGCCAAGAGACGGCTTCTCTCCTGAGACTCTTGACGCGGATCTGAAAGAAACGAGAAATCCTGCGAATCGAGATAGCAAAGAATGGTGTCCCTGATTGCAGATCTGCACGGCATCAAGATGGCACCGCCTTGGTCATGCCGGCCGCCCCTACGGGGCACACGCCCACGCATTCACCACAGCCGGTGCAGGCGGCGGTGTCGATGTGCATTTGCGCGATGCCGCCGGGGGCGGGGCGAAAGCGGATGGCGCGCGGCTCGCACACGTCGGCGCAAGCGCGGCATTCCACCCGGCGCTGGGCCAGGCAGTGGGCGCTGACGTGCAGGTGCCAGCCGGGCCAGGGGGCGTGGCCATCGCCGTCCGGCAAAGCGCCTTGCAAAGCGCCCGGCTCGCAAGCGGCGGCGCAGGCGGGCTGGCCCGCGCACAGATCGCAGCCCTGGCGGGCAAAGTCCATGACGGGAAAGCCGCCGTCGCCCACGGCGATGACTTGGCGCGGGCAGGCGGGCACGCAGGCGTGGCAGCGGGTGCAGCAGGCGGTGAAGGCGTCTTCGGCCAGCGCCCAAGGCGGGCGCTGCGCCGCAGCAGGCGCTTGCGGCGCGGCGGCCTGGGCCACGCGGCCACGCAAAAACAGGCGGCGGCGGGGGTCGATCATGGCGGGGCGGGGCGGGGGGGGTGGGCGGGCGGTTGGGGGGGCGGTTGGGCTGACGCCTCGGCAGGCATTGGGGCTGACACCTGAGCGGGCGTTTTTTCAGGCGCTACCGTTGCTTCTTTTTGTATAGCTGGCACCACGCTCTGGTTGGGCGCTAGAGGCGTTTTGGGTGCTTGACTTTCAGAGGCGGCGGGGCGCTGCGGGCGCGGGTCTTGCCCGGCGGTGATTTGGGCCAGGGCGGCGTCCAGCGCGTTGCGGTCGGGGCTGGCGTCGGGGTATTGGTCGCGCAAGGTGGTGAAGGCTTTTTGCGCGGCGGCGGCATCGCCCCGGTCCAGCGCGGCCAGGCCGCGCAGCAGCAGCACGCCGGGGTGTTCGGGCGCCAGGCTCATGGCGCGGGCCAGCAGTTCCTGGCTGCGGCGGTCAAAGCGCTGGCCGTGGGCCAGGATGCGCGCCTCGGTCCATTCGGCCAGGCTGTCGGCGTCGTTCCACACCAGGTCTTTGGCGTGTTCCCAGGCGTCGGCGGATTCGGCGTAGCGGCCCAGCACTTTGTACGAGCGCGCGAGCATGAGCCAGCCTTGCAGGTTGCCTGGCTCGACCTGCAAGCGCGCGGCCAGTTGGCTGACCATGGTTTCAGCGGCTTCGTCGGGCACGGGCTGGCGCGCCAGCGGGTTGATGGCGCGCGGGTTGCCCAAGGCGGCGTACAAGGCCACCACGAGCAAGGGCGCCGCCAAGGTGATGAGCCAGGCGGGCAGCCTGCCGCCGCTGCGGGGGCGGCTTCCGGCATGGGCCGTATCAGCCGCATCGGCCGCATTGGCCGCATCCATCACATCGGCCTCATTGGCGCGCGCAGCCGCAGGCCGCGCGGCGGGCGCGCCGCTGGCCCACACCAGGCTGGCGGCCAGCAGCCCGGCCAGGGCCATGCCCAGCAGAAGAAAAGGCCACAGCCAGTCGGCTGCGCGCAGCATTTGCCAGGTGCTCATGGTGTGTTCAGTCCCCTCCTCCACCGCCGCCACCATCGCCGCCATCGCCGCCGCCATGACTGGCTGCGCCGGTATCTGCGCCGGAATTCGCACCTGTATTCGCACCTGTAGTCGCGCTGGTATTGGCGCCGGGTTCGGCAGGGGCTTGTTCGCTGGGCTCGGTCAGGTGCGGGCTGGCCGATGGGCCGTCGCCCACGCTGGCGGCCTGGGGCGGAGCGCCGGCTTGGCCGGGCGCGTGGCTTTGCGTGCGCTGGCTGGCGCGCACAGTGCGCCACACCAGCCAGCCGCCGGCGGCCAACAGCAGCAGCGGCCCGGCCCACAGCAGCAAGGTGCCGGCGCGCAGGGGCGGCTGGTAGTTGACGAAGTCGCCATAACGCTGGGTGAGAAAGTCGCGGATTTGCGCGTCGCTTTGGCCCTGGGCCATCAGGCTGCGGATTTCGCGCTTCAAGTCCATGGCCAGTGGCGCGTGCGAGTCGGCCAGTGATTCGTTTTGGCAAACCAGGCAGCGCAGGTCTTGCGTGAGGCGGTGCATGCGGTCGGCCAGCGGATCGGCAGCGGCAGCAGGTGCAGGCGCGGGCGGGGTTTGCGCCCAGGCTGTTGACAGGGCCATGCCTGATATCAAAAGCATAGCTGCTGCCACGCGCCAGATGCGCGCAAACGGCCTGAAAGGCTGGTCAGCAAAGTCTGTCTTGAAGGGCAGGGACAGGCGTTTCATCGCTGTTGCTCCAGCAAGGGTTGGATCTGGGTGCGCACGATCTCGTCGGTGAGCGCGCCCACGTACTTGGCGCGGATGATGCCTTGCGCATCGACCACAAAGGTTTCGGGCGCACCGTACACGCCCAAATCCAGCCCCAGGCGGCCATCCGTGTCTTGCAGCGAGGCGTAGAACGGGTTGCCCAGCCGCCCCAGCCAGGCCAGGGCGGCGGGGCGCTGGTCTTTGTAGTTCAGGCCGATGAGCTGGTCGGCATGGCCTGCGGCTTGCAAATCGGCAGCCAGGCGCATGAGCACGGGGTGCTCTTGCTGGCAGGTGACGCACCACGAGGCCCACAGGTTGACCACGCGCGCCTTGCCCTGCCACTGCGGCGGGCCCATGCGGTGTTCGGGCGATTCGAGCAGGGGCAGCGCGCGCTGCGGCCAGGGCTGGCCGATGAGGGCGCTGGGCAGCTGGCGCGGATCGCGCGTCAAGCCCACGGCCAGCAGGGCCAGCAAGGCGGCCACGGCGGCAAAGGCGGCCCACAGGGGCCAGCGGCGGCGGGGGGTGGAGGGACGATCGGGCATGGTGATGGGGGACAGCGGCTTCATCGCAGGCCAAAAGGCCGGGGGCTATGGCTGAGGGTTGATGATGAAAAAGGGCATTTGCGCGCGTCTGGTGCGTGGTAGCAGCTATGGTTTTGATAGTCTGATGGGTTCAGGCCATTGCATTGCTGCGCTTGGCCCTCGGTGCCCGCCCCCAGCCCCAGAGGGGGCAAAGGCAGGGGATGGTGAATGGCAGGATGGCTTGTGCGAGCTGCCGCTTGCCCCCATCCCTGCCTTCCCCCAGCGGGGGAAGGTGCCAGCAGCCGCCCAATGCCAACCGATCCTGCCCCTCTCCTTCTGAAAGAGGGACGGGCAGCGATGGCCCGAAGGGGCTGTTCCCCCTCCCCTTTGCCCGTGCCGGGAAGCGCAGGGCCTGGGGCGGGCAGGCCCAGCGAAGCATGGGGCTGCTTCGTGCTCTGACTCGCTGCGGTTGTTTGAGCGGCGTGAACGCAGTGAACAAAGCGAGTTCCGCAGCGCCGCACCAGGTCTGAGCATCGCAGGCTGCCCGCAGCGCAGCGAAGGGACACGGGCAGGACACGGGCAGTGGGGCCGCCTTTCTTTTGCCTGCTTTTCTTTGGCGGCGCAAAGAAAAGCAGGTGCGCTGCCGGGCGCACATCCCGGCCGCTGCGGCTGGCAAACCGCAACGGCCAGTTTCCCGCAGCCGGGAAAGGCGCCAGCCGCCGCACAGCGCCTTCACCCCAGGCTGCCAGGCCGCAACGCACATCAGCCATGGCGCGCATAACCACCAGCACCTGCCGCCGCCACCGCCCCTGGCACCACAGCCATATCCGCCACAGCCCCTACGTCCGCCACCCGCCGCGCCTGCCGGTAACGCCGCCCACCCGCCGCCAGCAGCGCGCCCAGGGCCATCAGCACCACGCCGCCCCACACCCAGCGCATGAAGGGTTTGTGCTGCACGCGCACGCTCCAGGCGCCGTAGGGGCTGCCTTCCAGCGGCTCGCCCAGGGCCACGTAAATGTCGCGCAGCAGGCCCCAGCGGATGGCGCTTTCGGTCATGGGCATGCTGCTGCCGGGGTAGTCGCGCTTTTCGGCCACCAGCGCGCGGGCCGCCTCGCCCGGGCATTGCAGCGTGAAGTGCCCGGCCAACGCGGCGTAGTTGGGGCCGCGGCTGGGCTGCACTTTGTCAAAGCGCAGGGCGCAGCCGCCAATGCGGTGATCGCTCACCGCAGCTTCGCCCGCGCCTGCGCCCGCTGCCGTGGCCGCCGGGGCCAGGCGCACGTCGCGCTCCACGCCGTAGCCGCCCACCATGGCCACGCCGGCGGCAAACACGGCCACGCCCAGGTGGGCCACGCACATGCCCCATTGCTGCGCCGTCATCTGCCGCCAGCGCGGCGCGGCCCAGCGCAGCGTGGCCACGGCCACGCCGGCGGCCAGCGCCAGGGTCAGCGCCACCGGCACGCTGCCGCGCCCATGCTGCGCGCGCAGCGTCAGCCAGGCGGCCGCCGCCACCGCTGCCACGGCCAGCGCCGCTGCGGCATAGACGCGCCGCTGCGCGGGTGTCAGGCCCTGCCCCCAGCGCAGGCTGGCTGCGGGCATCAGCAGCGCCAGCAGGGCCACGAACAGCGGGCCGATGACGGCGTTGAAATACGGCGGGCCCACGCTGATCTTGCTGCCCGTCAGCGCATCCAGCGCCAGCGGGTACAGCGTGCCCAGCAGCACGCTGGCGCAGGCCACCGTGAGCAACAGGTTGTTGAGCAAGATGGCCGTCTCGCGCGAAGCCAGCGCCGTGGGCAGCGGCGCCTGCGCCGCCAGCAGGCGGCTGGCGTGGCGGGCGTACAGGCTCATGCTGCCCAGCAGAAAAGCGGCCATCAACCCCAGCAGAAACACGCCCCGGCGCGGGTCGGTGGCAAAGGCGTGCACCGAGGTGATGACACCCGAGCGCACCAGAAACAGCCCCAGCAGCGCCAGCACAAAGGCGCCGATGGCCAAAATGGCCGTCCAGTGCGGCAGGCTGCGCCGCCCTTCGCGCGCGGCCAGGGTGTGCGCCAGCGCGGCCAGCACCAGCCAGGGCATGAAAGAGGCGTTTTCCACCGGATCCCAAAACCACCAGCCGCCCCAGCCCAGCTCGTAATACGCCCACCACGAGCCCAGCCCGATGCCCAGCGACAAAAAGGCCCAGGCCCACAGCACGAAAGGCCGCATGGCCCTGACCCAGCTGCCCTGCCCCGCCGGCGCGCCCCAGGCCAGCACCGCCAGCACCATGGCAAAGGGCACGGCCGTGCCCACGTAGCCCACGTACAGCAGTGGCGGGTGCAGCGCCAGGCCAGGGTCTTGCAGCAGCGGGTTCAGGCTTTGCCCGTCTTCGGCGGCGGGCAGCAGGCGCATGAAGGGGTTGGAGGTGAACAGCACAAAGGCCAGCATGGCCAGCGACACCAGCGCCAGCATGCCCAGCACGCGGGTGGCGTAGGCAGTTTGTGCCTCAAAACCGGCCCCAGCGCCCGCCAGACGAGTGGCAGAAGCTATGTTTTTTGAATCATCCATACCCCGCAGCCGCCACGCCGCCGCCACCGACCACAGCGCCAGCAGCAGCACCCACAGCAGCAGCGAGCCTTCATGCCCGCCCCAGATGGCCGATACCTTGTACAGCAGCGGCAGCTGGCTGTTGCCGTGCTGCACCACGTAGGTGACGGAAAAATCGTCCGTCACAAAGGCATGGCCCAGCAGCACGAACGCCCCCGCAATGCCCGCCACCTGCCAGGCCAGCGCCACCCGCGCCAGCTTGGGCTGCGCGCGCGGCCCCAGCCCGGCCCAGGCCTGGGCGGCAGCGGCCACAAAGGCCAGGATGAGCAGCAGGTGGGCAATTTCAGGGAGCATGTGCCAAAAAACCGTTTGAAGTCCGTGCGTCACAGGCCCGGCGCGCCTGGGGTCAGCCAACGCGCGCCCTCTAGCTTGGCGGCGGCTTTGTCAAACGTCCACAGCGGCGCCTGCCCGGCCTGGTGCGCCAGGGCCACGTGCACGCAGTCAGAAAAGTCTGCCCGACCTTGCCGGTACAGCGCCAGCGCCACTTCCAGCGCCGATTCGTTTTGGAACGCCAGCTCCACCGCCCCCAGCAAGGCGCCCAGTGCGCCCAGCACATCGTCCTTGGCAAAGCCATAACGGGCACGCAGCACCCATTCCAGCTCCAGCATCACGCTGATGGGCACCCACAGCACTTCGCCGCGCTGCACGGCGGCGGCCATCAGCGCCCGCGCTGTCTCAAGCTGGCGCGCGTCGTCACGCACCAGGTAGCGCACCAGCACATTGGTATCCAGCGCCGCCACGGCCTTTCAGCACTCCGGCCCTGGCCAGGCGTTCATGTCGGCCACCCTGGTTTTCTTGCCCGCTGGCGCGCGCAGCATGCCCGCCATGTCAAGAATGGAGCGGCTTTTGGCCCGCACAATGACCGCACCATCGGGCATAAGGTGCCAGCACAGCCGCGCGCCGGGCTGCACGTGCAGCGCATCGCGCACGGGCTGCGGCACCGTGGTCTGGCCTTTTTGCGTCAGGGTCGATTCCTGCATGGCATTTCCTTACTTTTCATTGGCAGGTAAGGCAGTCATCTTAGCCGGATGCCCCTCCATCCCCGGCGCGGTGTAGTTCTCGTCATGCTTGGCCAGCACCTCGCTGGCCGTCAGGTGCCCCTGCGCATTGAGCTGCCCCTGCGCCACGGCGCCCTTGCCCTCCACAAACAGATCGGGCAGCACGCCTTCATACGTCACCGGCACGCTGTGCGCGTAGTCGGTCAGCACAAAGCGCACTTGCAGGCTGCCCGCCTCGCGCTGGATGGAGCCGGCCTGCACCATGCCGCCCACGCGCACGCTGCTGCGGCCCTGGGCCTGGCCCTCGGCCACCTGCGTGGGGGTGAGAAAAAACACCAGGTTGTCGCTGAACGCGCGCAGCACCAGCGCCACCGACACGCTGGCGGTCAGCAGCACGGCAGCCAGCGCAGCCAGGCGGCGGCGGCGCGGCGTCCAGGCGCGGGCGGGCGCAGCGCCCAGCGGGGATGGGGCAGCAGAGTCACTCATAGGTCTTGGGACCCTTCATCGGTTTCGCCAGCCGGCGCATCGCCTGCGGCGCGCGACAGGCGCCACCACTCCAGCGCCAGCGCCAGCGCGCACAGGCCATAGGCCGACCACACATAAACGCCGTGCTTGCCCATGCGCAAAAAGGCAGCCACGCTGGGCCACCAGGGGGTCAGCGCCTGCGTCAGCCAGTCAGGCATGGGCCGCTCCTGTTTGCATAGCTGCTTGCGCTGAATCGGCCTGCGCTGCCAGGTGATGAAGCCACTGCGCATGGGCCTCGCGCCGCTCGATCAGGCGCTGCACGCGCTTGAAGGACACCGCCACCGTCCAGGCCCAGGCCGCGCCCGTCATCAGCAGCAGCCCGGCCAGCGTGGCCCCCGGCATGCTGGCGCCTGACGGGGTGATGCTGGCGCCCTGGTGCAGCGTGTTCCACCAATGCACCGAGAAATAAATAACCGGCAGATTCAGCGCCCCCAGCAGCCCCAGCACGGCGCAGGGCCGGTCGGCACTGGCCCGCCCCTCATGCGCACGCAACAGCGCCAGATAGCCCAGATACACCAGCAGCAGCAGCAGCGACGTGGTCAGCCGCGCATCCCACACCCACCACGTGCCCCACATGGGCTTGCCCCACAGCGCGCCGGTGGCCAACGACAAAAACGCAAACACCGCCCCCGTGGGCGCCAGCGCGTGCGCCATCAAAAAAGAAGCGCGCGTGCGCCAGACCAGGCCCACAAAGCTCCAGAACGCGATGACGGCGTAAATCCACATCGACATCCACGCCGCAGGCACATGCACATACAGCATGCGGTAGCCCTCGCCCTGCACCGCATCGGCCGGCGTGGCCACCAGCGCCAGCCACAGCCCCGGCAGCAGCAGCGCCAGCGCCAGCCACAGGCAAGGCCGCACCCAGCGCCCAGCCAGCGCGTGCAGGCGCTTGGGCGCGGCGTAGTGAAACAGTGTGCTGGACATAAACCTTGTATGAAACCCGTATGCGGCCCGTATGCAGCCCAAGCCGCTTTCAGCGCGGCGCCTGGCCCAGCGCCGCAGTGCTGTCAACCGCCCTGTTCCCGCCCGAGGCATGTTTTCGCGTCATGCGCCGCTCTCCTTGTGACAAGCATGTTGCTAACCGCCAAAGCGCCCAGGCACACCCGCCAGGGCACAGGCTTCGCACTATAGAAAAGCCTGCGCCGCATCGCCTTGACATGGCACAGGTTTACTTGATGTTCGTCAAATTGACCGCCACCGCACGCATATGCAGCGGTGCAGATTGCCAAAAGAAAAAGGCCATTTGCGCTTTATCTGCGCCAAAGAAAGCTATATTTTATATAGCACACACCTTCAGAGCACACAGCCCCTTATGCGGGTCAACCCCAAGGCAAGGGCACTCGGTAGCGCCTGCCCGCTATGGCAAGATGCCGCCCCGTCCGCGTCTGGCGCAGGCGGGCTGTTTTGGCTTTTGCTGCTGCGCGGCCTGGTTTGGTTGCTTTTTCATGTCTGCACTTTCCGACTCTCCCCTGCCCGAACACCCGCAGCCTGCGCCAGAGCTGCACGACCCCAGTTGCGCTGACGATGCCACGCGTGTGCCGCTGGCGCTGGAGGACTGGGCCACGGCCATCATCATGGCGCTGCTGGCGTGCATCACCTTTGCCAACGTGCTGGTGCGCTACTTCACCAGCCACTCGTTTGCGTGGACGGAGGAGATCTCTATCTTCCTGATGATTCTGCTGGCCATGGTAGCCGCGTCGGCGGCGGTGGCGCGCGGGCGGCACATCCGCATCGACTACTTTGCCGAGCGCGGCAGCGCCGCGCGGCGGCGGGGTTTTTCGCGCCTGGGGGCGGCGGCGGTGGCGCTGCTGTTCACGCTGATGGCCGTGCTCTCAGCCCGCGTGCTGTGGGACGACATCCGCTTTGGCGAAACCTCGCCCGGCATTGGCGTGCCGCAGTGGTGGTACACGATGTGGATGCCCGCCCTGTCCATCGCCATCACCCTGCGCGCGCTGGGCCTGTTCATCCGCCTGGGCCGGGCCCCGCAGACACCGCATACCCCGCCGGCTGCCGGCAGCCAGGAGGGCGCATGACCGCTGCGGCACGCACTCATCTGTCCCGCTGCCCGCAGGGGCTGCGCAGCAAGCCCCGCCGCTGGCCGCGGAGCTGGCCCATGCCAGAACGCCGTGGCCGGGGTTTCCCCGACCATTGGCGTTGTCCCCCTGGGGGGATGACGCCGCAGGCGGCTCAGGGGGGAGCCTCATCATGATCGCCGCCTTGCTGTTTGCCGCCTTTGTGGTGCTGATGCTGGCGGGCGTGCCCATTGGCGCGGCGCTGGGCCTGGCGGGTGCGGCGGCCATTGCGCTGGCCAATGCCGAAACGCCCTGGTTCGGCCTGCTGGCCGTGCCGCAGAACTTCTACGCCGGGCTGGGCAAGTACCCGCTGCTGGCCATTCCCATGTTCGTGCTGGTGGGCAGCATCTTCGACCGCTCCGGCGTGGCCGCGCGGCTGGTGAACTTTGCCACCGCCATTGTGGGCCGGGGGCCGGGCATGCTGCCGCTGGTGGCCATTGGCGTGGCCATGTTCATGGGCGGCATTTCCGGCTCGGGGCCGGCCACGGCGGCGGCGGTGGGGGCAGTGATGATCGCGGCCATGGCGCGCGCGGGCTACCCCGCGCCGTATTCGGCCAGCGTGGTGGGCGCGGCGGCGGCCACGGACATTCTGATCCCGCCCTCGGTGGCCTTCATCGTGTATTCGGTGCTGGTGCCCGGCGCGTCGGTGCCCGCGCTGTTTGCAGCGGGCATGGTGCCGGGTGTGCTAGCCGGGCTGGCGCTGATCGTGCCGGCGGTGTGGATGGCGCGCCGCCACCGCATGGGCCAGGCCGAGGCCACCTTGCCCCGCCCGCCGTTCTGGCGCAGCCTGCGCGAAGCGGCCTGGGGGCTGGCCGCGCCGGTGCTCATCCTGGGCGGCATGCGCGCAGGCTGGTTCACCCCCACCGAGGCGGCGGTGGTGGCCGTGTTCTACGGCCTGTTCGTGGGCATGGTGGTGCACCGCACCATCCGGCCGCGCGATGTGTTTCCCATCCTGCGCGAGGCAGGCGAGCTGTCGGCGGTGATCCTGATCGTGGTGTCGCTGGCGGGCATCTTCGCGTTCTCGCTGTCCACGCTGGGGGTGATCGACCCCATCACGCGCGCCATCGTCGAATCGGGCCTGGGCGAATGGGGCGTGCTGGCGCTCATCATTGCGCTGCTGATCGTGGTGGGCATGTTCCTGGACGGCATCTCCATCTTCCTGATCTTCGTGCCGCTGATGTGGCCGCTGATGCAGCACTACCAGTGGGACGTGGTGTGGTTTGGCGTGCTGCTGACGCTGATGGTGGCCATCGGCCAGTTCACCCCGCCCATGGCGGTGAACCTGATGGTTTCGTGCCGCATCGCCGGCGTGGGCATGGAGCAGACCGTGCGCTGGGTGCTGCCGCTGGTGCTGTGCATGGGTGCCGTGCTGCTGGCCGTCATCGTGTGGCCGTCACTGGCGCTGTGGCTGCCGCGCGCGCTGGGGTATTGAGCCAAGCATTTCAGGCTGTTTGCGCGCATTCTGCCTATGTTTTTAGCTATCTTTTTTAATCAACAACCGCAAGGAGACTTCCCATGACACTTCGCCGCAACCTGCTTGCCCTGGCCGCGGGCGCCGCGCTGGCCCTGGGCGCTGCGCTGCCTGCCGCCGCGCAGAACTACAAATCCGAATACCGCATGTCCCTGGTCGTCGGCCCCGCCTTCCCCTGGGGCAAGGGCGGCGAAATCTGGGCCAACAAGGTGCGCGAGAAAACCAATGGCCGCATCAACATCAAGCTCTACCCCGGCGTCTCGCTGATCCAGGGCGACCAGACGCGCGAATTCAGTGCGCTGCGCCAGGGCGTGATCGACATGGCCGTGGGCTCCACCATCAACTGGTCGCCCCAGGTACGCGCGCTCAACCTGTTCTCGCTGCCCTTTCTCATGCCCGACTACGCCGCCATTGACGCGCTCACGCAAGGCGATGTAGGCAAGCAAATCTTCACCACGCTGGAAAAAGCCGGCGTCGTGCCCCTGGCCTGGGGTGAAAACGGCTACCGCGAGCTGACCAACTCCAAGAAAACCGTGCGCAGCCCGGCAGACCTGAAAGGCATGAAGATCCGCGTCGTCGGCTCGCCGCTGTTTCTGGACACCTTCACCGCCTTAGGCGCCAACCCCACGCAAATGAGCTGGGCCGACGCCCAGCCCGCGCTGGCCAGCGGCGCCGTGGACGGGCAGGAAAACCCCATGAGCATCTTCACCGCCGCCAAGCTGCACACCGTGGGCCAGAAGAACCTGACCCTGTGGGGCTACATGGCCGACCCGCTGATCTTTGTCGTCAACAAAGACATCTGGAACAGCTGGAGCCCGGCCGACCGCGAGCTGGTGCGCCAGGCCGCCGTGGAAGCCGGCAAAGAGCAGATCGCCATCGCCCGCAAGGGCCTGGCCGAAGCCGGCCAGCCGCTGATGAAGGAAATCGAAGGGCTGGGCGTGAGCATCACTCGCCTCAGCCCCGATGAACGCGCCGCCTTCGTCAAGGCCACGCGCCCGGTGTACGACAAGTGGAAACCCCAGATCGGCGCCGACTTGGTCAACGCCGCCGAAAAGGCCATCGCCGCGCGCAAGCCGTCCAACTGACACCGCCCCGCAGCCGACGGCCGTGCCTTGCCTGCCAGGCCGCAGGCAAGGCAATGCACCCATTTTGATAGCAAAAGCTCCTTGTCAAACAAGCGCAAACAGCCTTTTTAACCCCAAACAACGGGCGGGCGCCCTACGGCCAGGCACTGCGCGCAGGGCATGGATGGATACCTGGCCTTACCCGGTGCTTGCCCGTGCCTCACCCTGCACGTGCGGGTGCTTGAGCCCCATGCCCACCAAAAACGTCTCGGCCGAGCGGTCGCGCGAAGCCTTGGGCTTGATGGGCTTGACCGTCTTGAACCTGTCCTTGAACAGCTTGACCAGCTGGCTGTAGCCGCTGCCGTGAAACAGCTTGACCACCAGCGCGCCTTCGGGCTTGAGGTGCCCCTGGGCAAAGTCCAGCGCCAGCTCCACCAGGTGGCTGATGCGCGCGGCGTCGCTGCTTTCAATCCCCGACAGGTTGGGCGCCATGTCCGACACCACCACATCCAGCGGCTGCCCGCCCACTGCGTCGTGCAGGCGCGCCAGCACAGCGTCTTCGCGAAAGTCGCCTTGCAAGAACGTGACCCCTTCCACCGGCTCCATGGGCAGAATGTCCAGCGCCACGATGGTGCCGTTGAGCTGCCCCGCCGCCGCGCCCTCGGGCGCCAGGCGCCGGCGCAGGTACTGGCTCCATGCGCCGGGGGCCGAGCCCAAATCCACCACGCGGCAGCCGGGCCGGATCAGGCCCAGCGCCTCATCAATCTCTTTGAGCTTGTAGGCCGCGCGCGCGCGGTAGCCGTCTTTTTGCGCCAGCTTCACATACGGATCGTTGATGTGGTCGGCCAGCCAGGCCTTGTTGACCTTTTTGCTCTTGGTTTTGACCTTCATGCGCCTATTGTCGGGGCATCGGCGGCTTGCGCGCGCAGCCAGTCGCGCAGCGCCTGCCTAAGCTGCGCAGGCACGCTGGCCAGGGCCAGCAGCCCGTAGCGCGAGCCGTCGGGCACGAAGCCGGTGGGCGACACCAGCAGGCCGCTGGCGATGTCGTCACGCACCAAGTGCCACGGCCCCACGGCCACGCCCAGCCCAGCAACCGCCGCTTGCAGGCTCAGATAGAAATGCTCAAACACCTGGGCTGGCGCCGCCGGCAGCGCCTGGCCGGCGCAGCGGGACCAGTCGTCCCACGCGCTGGCGCGGGTACGGGTGTGCAAACGCGGCGCCTGGGGCAGCAGCCGCTCGCCGTCAAACCAGCGGCCCGCCTGCGCGGGGCGGCACACCAGGCCAATGTATTCATCAAACAGTGGTTCGCACTGGTAGCGCGCGGGCCACTCAAAGTCATCGCGGCGCACGGCCAGGTCAATGGCCGAGTCGTTCAGCGAGCCGGTGCCGCCGCCGGCCAGCAGGCGAAAGTGCGCGCCCTCCAGCCCAGCCTGAAACGCCGGCCAGCGCGGCAGCAGCCAGCGCATGAGCAAGGTGGGCTCACAAGACAGGGTGAACGCGCTCGGCTGGCGAGCCTGGGCGCGCAACTCGTCGGCCGTGCGACGGATGCCGTGCAGGGCCTCGCCCACCGAACGCGCCAGCAGCCGCCCCGCATCCGTCAGGTAAACCCGGCGCTGACGGCGCTCGAACAGGGGCAGGCCCAAATCGGCCTCCAGCACCGCCACGGCGCGGCTGATGGCGCCGTGCGTCACATGCAGTTCATCGCCAGCGCGCCCAAAGTGCTGGTGACGTGCCGCAGCCTCAAAGCAGCGCAGGGCGTTGAGCGAAGGCAGGCGGGCGCTGCCTGCCGTGCCAATTGGTGCATTTAGTTCACCAATTTGGACAGATTTCATCGTTGGTCTGTGCGGAAGAATACGCCTAGGATTTTGCCATCTTGAGCCAACTCCTCCGGTTTTTCAGCATGACGCATTGGTTAACTGTTATCACCATCACCACGCTGGCTGTCATCAGCCCCGGGCCTGATTTCGCCATGGTCACACGCAACACGCTGGTGCTGTCGCGCCGCGCCGGCTGGCTGACGGCGCTGGGCATCGCCCTGGGGGTCTGGGTTCACGTGGGCTACACCCTGCTGGGCGTGGGGATGCTGATGCGCGAATCCATCTGGCTGTTTCACACCGCCAAGCTGCTGGGCGCAGGCTATCTGGTGTACCTGGGCTGGCGCATGCTGCGCTCAGCGTCCAGCGCGCCGCCCGCCGCCGAGCTGACTCCGGTGTCGTCCTGGCAGGCGCTGCGCATGGGCTTTCTGACCAATGCGCTCAACCCCAAGACCACGGTGTTCATCGTCAGCCTGTTCATGCAAGTGCTTGAGCCACAAACGCCCTGGACGGTGCCGCTGGCCTACGGCGCCTTCATCTCGTTGGCGCACCTGGCCTGGTTCAGCTTGGTCGCCACGGGCCTGTCGGCCGGGGTGATACGGCAGCGCCTGCTGGCTTGGCGCCAAACGATCGACCGCCTGTTCGGCGGCGTACTGATGGCCCTGGGTGCCTGGATGGCGGCCACCCGCGGCAGCCCTTGACAGGGCGCCGATAATCACGCCCATGCCGCATATTGAACTCACCCCTGCCGAACGCAAGGCGCACCGCGCCGAGGCGCACCACCTCGACCCCGTGGTCATGATCGGCGGCGACGGCCTCACGCCCGCCGTCATGAAAGAAACCGATGCGGCCCTGAACGCCCACGGCCTGATCAAAATCCGCGTGCTGGGCGACGACCGCGCCGCGCGCGAGGCCATGTACCAGCAACTGGCCGACGCGCTGAACGCCGCGCCCATTCAGCACATTGGCAAGCTGCTGGTGCTGTGGCGCCCCAAGCCCAAAAAAGACAAAGCGGTTGACGAAGACCGCATGGCCGGCCCCAAGGACGTGAAAGTGCTCAAGTACAGCAAACGCGGCGGCCAGCGCCCCGAAGTGCGCGTGGTGCGCGTGCTGGGCAACCAGCGCCTGACGCCCGGCGGCAAGCTGAAAAAAGCCGCGCCCAAGCAAAAATCGCTCAAAAAAGGCCGCGCCGACTGAAGCGGCAATTGCTACATAAAAAGAAGCTGAAAACCCGTGTCAGACGCGCGCAAAAGGCATATTCTTTGCATGAAGTGGGGCACCAAGTACGGCCCCGAATACGTCAACCGTCTCTACGGCATGGTGCGCCGCCATCTGCCTGGCGAGTTTGACTTCATCTGCCTCACCGACGACAGCCAGGGCATTCGCCCCGAGGTGCGCTGCCTGCCCATTCCGCCGCTGAACTTGCAGCTCAAGCCCGGCCAGCGTGACGGCGCGTGGAAAAAGCTCACCACCTTCGAGGCCGACCTGCACGGGTTGCGCGGCACGGCGCTGTTTCTCGATCTGGACGTGGTGATCGTTGGCAGCCTGGAGGGGTTTTTTACCCAGCCGGGCGAATTTCTCATCATCCACGACTACCCGCGCTTTTGGCGCCTGGGCCAGCGCATCGTGGGCAACTCCTCGGTGTACCGTTTTGAGCTGGGCGCACACGCCGACGTGCTGGCACACTTTCGCGCCCACATGGACGAGGTGCAGCGCCAGTACCGCAACGAGCAGGAATACCTCTCACACTTTCTGCACCGCCAGGGCAAGCTGGGCTACTGGCCCGCCCGCTGGTGCCCCAGCTTCAAATACCACTGCATCCCGCCCTGGCCGCGCAATTACTGGCAAGAGCCCGTGCCCCCGGCCGATGCGCGCATCGTCATCTTTCACGGCGAGGTCAACCCGCCCGACGCCTTGGCCGGCCGGCGCAACAAGCGCTTTGCCCACATCCAGCCCGCGCTGTGGGTGCAAAAGGCGTGGCAGGCTTAGGGCGGCAGCCCACCCAAAAGATCACCCTTCAAAAAGGCCATTTGCGCTTTATTTATAAGGGTTTTTAGCTATATAAAACATAGCTATTGGTAGCTTACCCCTGGCCAGCACATGCGTTCACAGCTTGTCGGCCTGCTGCACGGCCACAAGCACGGTTTGCGGCTGTCCGTGGCGCACCCGCTGGCGCAGCCACCAGACGGCGCCTTTTTTGACGGCGCATTCGCCCGCGCCAATGCCCAGCAGCTGCGCCACGGTGGCGCCCAGCGTGGGCTGGTGGCCGACGATGAGCACGGGCGCGCCCGCCTGTGGCCAGCCCGCCGCTTGCAGCAGCGCCTGCGGGCTGGCGCCGGGGGCCAGCGCGTCGTGCAGCTTGTATTGGCGGCCCAGGGCCAGCACGGTTTGTTCGGTGCGGATGGCGGGGCTGCACAGGATGCGGGTGTGCGGCGGCAGGTGGCGCTTGAGCCAAGCGGCCATGCGCTCGGCCTGCTTGTCGCCGCGCGGGGTGAGGGGGCGGTCCATGTCGGTCATGGCACCTGTGGGTTCTTGCGCCTCGGCGTGGCGCCACAGAATCAGGTCCATGCCTTGGGGGGTGCGGTCTGTCATGCAGGGATCGGGTGTGGGGTGGAAAGGCGGCGTTTGGCGTTTGGCAGGCTGGCTCAGTGGGCGGCGTAGCGGTTCATCAGCGCCTGCTGCGCGCCGGGGCCGGGGGGCTGGCCGGGCGCGGTGACAAGGTGGTACTGCCCGCCCTCGCCCATCAGCCAGGCGTCGCGCGCGTCGTGCAGGTAGGCGCTCAGGCACTCGTCCAGAATGCGCTGGCGCAGCTGCGGGTCGGTCACGGGCCAGGCGGTTTCCACGCGGCGCAGCATGTTGCGGTTCATCCAGTCGGCTGAGGACAGCCACAGCTGCTCGTCGGCGCCGGCGCGAAAGTAAAACACGCGCGAATGTTCCAGAAAGCGGCCAATGACGCTGCGCACGCGGATGTTGGCCGTCAGCTGCGCGGGCAGCATGCAGGCGCCGCGCACGATCAGGTCGATGCGCGCGCCCGCGTCGCCTGCGCGCAGCAGGGCTTCGATCAGGGGCTGGTCGGTCAGCGCGTTCATCTTGGCGATGATGCGTGCGTCCTGCCCCCGGCGGGCGGCCTGGGTGACGGCGTGGATGCGCCCCAGCATTTGCCGGTGCAGCGTGAAGGGCGCCAGCCACATGCGGCGCATGCGCGGCAGGCGGCTGTGGCTGGCCAGGTGCACGAAGAGCTGGTCCATGTCGGCGGTCAGCTGCGCGTCGGCGGTCAGGTAGCTCAGGTCGGTGTACAGCGCCGCCGTGCGCGGGTTGTAGTTGCCGGTGGACAGGTGGCCGTAGCGGCGCAGCTGGCGACCTTCGCGGCGGGTGACGAGCAGCATCTTGGCGTGGGTTTTCAGGCCCACCACGCCGTACACCACTTGCGCGCCGGCGCGCTCCAGGCGCTCGGCCCAGTTGATGTTGGCCTCTTCGTCAAAGCGGGCCTTGAGCTCGACCACGGCGGTGACTTCCTTGCCGCGGCGCTGCGCCTCGATCAGCAGGTCCATCATGCGGCTGTCGTTGCCGGTGCGGTAGATGGTTTGCTTGATGGCCAGCACCTGCGGGTCGTGCACGGCTTCGCGCAGAAAGTCGATCACGCCGTCAAAGCTCTCGAAAGGCAGGTGCATCAGCACATCGCCTTCTTTCAGCCGCTCGAACACCGAGGCGCCCTGGCGCAGCTGCACGGGGTAGCTGGGGCGGTAGGGGGCAAACAGCCAATCGGGCCGCTGCGCCAGATCGATCAGCTGCTGCAAGCGCACCAGGTTGACCGGGCCTTGCACCTTGAACAGCGCCTCGGGCGGCAGGTGAAACTGTTGCAGCAAAAAGCCGGCCAGCGTGTCAGGGCAGGCAGAGGACACTTCCACCCGCATGGCCAGGCCGTAGTGGCGCTGGTGCAGCTCTTGCCGCAAGGCGGTGCGCAGGTTCTTGACCTCTTGCTCGTCCACGGACAAATCGGAATCGCGCGTGACGCGAAAGTGCGAAAAGTCGCCCACCTCGCGCCCCGGAAACAGATCGGGCAGGTGCGCGCGGATGACGCTGGAGAGCATGACGAACAGCATTTCGCCGCCGCTGACGCGCTCGGCGTCCTTCCCGGTGTTCCCGTGACGGCGGGAACG
>JAUNHQ010000031.1:31680-34986 GCA_030535425.1 Pseudomonadota bacterium
CGCGCGGCAGCACGCGCGGCACTTTCACGATCGCCACTTCGTTGGCGCGGCCAAAGGCGTCCTTGCCCTTGAGCTGCACGATGAAGTTGAGCGACTTGTTGGCCACCATGGGAAAGGGGTGCGCCGGATCCAGCGCCACGGGCACCAGCAGGGGCTTGACCTCGCGCAGGAAATACTCGCGCACCCACTGCCGCTGCGCGGGCGTGCGGTCCAGGTGCGAGACGATGCGCATGCCCTGCTGGGCCATGGCCGGCAGCAGGGCGTGGTTGAACACGTCGTACTGGCTTTGCACCAGCGCGTGCGCCGCGCCCATCAGCTGGCGCAGGCCGCCGCTGTCGGCCCCGGCGCGCCAGGCGGCCACGTGCGGCTCGGCCCGCACTTCAAAAAACTCATCCAGGTTGGACGAGACGATGCACAGGTAGCGCAGCCGCTCCAGCAGCGGCACGTCGGCCCGCTCGGCCCAGTGCAGCACGCGGCGGTTGAAGGCCAGGATGCTGGCATCGCGGTCCAGCAGCGGATAGCGCTGCAGCAGTGCCTGCGAGCCAGCGGCAGCGGGAGAGTCAGCGTGAGAAAGTGGCATGGTGGCGGCAGCTTACCGCAGGCAATCCGGCCCGCGCAGGCCACCGGGCATGGCCATGTCAACCGGGCGTCACTCGCCCAGAAAATGCTTGCGGTAACGCGCGGGCAAGTCCGCCAGGCGCATGAGCATGGGCAGGTCGGCAGAGTTGAAGTCCGGGTCCCACGCCGGCGGGCCCAGCACCTTGGTGCCCAGGCGCAAATAGCCCTTGATGAGCGCGGGCGGCTCCACCGCCAGCTGGTCGTTGAGGTTTTCCACGGGCAGCGGCAGGCGCGGGCGCACGTGGTATTCGATGGGCGCCATGTGCTTTTCGCGCACCTGCCGCCAGATGCTGGCGGCCACGTCGCCGCTGACCACCCCGTTGTGCAGCATGGGAATGCTGGCGCAGCCCAGCATGGTGTCGAGCTGGTTGCGCACCATGAACTCGCCCAGCGCCTTCCACAGCGCCATGATCACACCGCCGTGGCGGTGCGCCGGATGCACGCAGCTGCGCCCCAGCTCCCGCATGCGCGGGCGCAGCATGCGCAGGCGCGTCAGGTCAAACTCGGTATCGCTGTAGGTGCTGCCCACACGCCCGGCCTGCTCAGGGGTCAGCACGCGGTAGGTGCCAATCACCTCCTGCGTGGCTTCGTCGCGTACCAGCAGGTGCTCGCAAAAATCGTCGAACAAGTCCACATCGTGCCCAGGCACGGAAGTGTCCAGGCGCGCCCCCATCTCCCCTGCGAACACCTGGTAGCGCAGGCGCTGCGCAGCGCGCACCTCGTCCAGATGCCTGGCCCAGCCCACCTCAATGCCGCCAGCAGCGGGCACATGCCCGTGCGGCAGCAGCGCCTCATCCGGCCTGTCAGGCGCATGGCCCGCATGCACGCTGAACGAAGACAACTCACGTGGCGTGGACACATCTTTCACGGGCTTGCGCTCCTGGTCGGTCTTGTCATCCGGGGAATGCTCGCCATCGCTCATGTCGCACCCATGTCGGAAAAATGAAGGTTTCGTGACACCCCATGACTGTGCCACACCTGCCCGCCCTGCCCGTGTCTACCCATTTCACAGCTATACATGTGCCAGGGCGTGTTCACCCTGTGTTTGCCCCTGCCCCGCACTGACACAATGCGCCCATGCCCGCACCGCCGCACGCCCTGCTTGCCCACCCTGCCACCCCCTGCCCCGCCCTGCGCGTGCTGCACGCACAGGCCAGCTGGCCCAATGCCCACACGCTGCACCTGCGCTACACCCTCACGGGCGAGCTGGCACACCTGCGCCTGCCCGCCCCTGCGTCCCGGCCCTGCGCGGCCGACGGGCTGTGGCAACACACCTGTCTGGAAGCCTTCATCGGCGCTCCCACCGGCGCTGGCTACCATGAGTTCAACTTCAGTCCCTCTGGCTGCTGGGCGGCCTATGCCTTTGCCGCCGAGCGCGTGCGCCACACGGCGCGTGCGCAGCCGCCTGCCCCGCGCATCACCTGCGCCACCGCAGGCGACACGCTGACCCTGACCGCCGAGCTGCCCCTGGCCGCCCTGCCCCTGGCAGCACCTGGCCAGCCTTGGCCGCTGGGGCTGAGCGCCGTCATCGAAAGCGCCGATGGCCGCCTGAGCTACTTTGCACTGGCACACCCCCGACCGCAGCCCGACTTTCACGCGCGCCAGGGCTGGACCGCCAGCTTGCCTGCACCGCCATCAAGCCTTTAACCCAACAAGCCATTCGCGCGCAACAGCAAAGCGATTTAAGCTACACAAGTAATAGCAAATGCACACCGGCCTCGAACGTTTCATCCAAGACCCCGCCTTGCGCGCCCCGCTGGCGGGCCGCCGCGTCGCCCTGCTGGCGCACCCTGCCTCCGTCACCCGCGACCTGACGCACGCGCTTGATGCCCTGGCCGCCCTGCCCGACGTGCGCCTGGCCGCCGCCTTCGGCCCCCAGCACGGCCTGCGCGGCGACAAGCAAGACAACATGATCGAGTCGCCCGACTACACCGACCCGCGTCTGGGCATACCCGTCTTCAGCCTCTACGGCCAGGTGCGCCGCCCCACCGACACGATGATGGCCAGCTTTGACGTGCTGCTGGTAGACCTGCAAGACCTGGGCTGCCGCATCTACACCTTCATCACCACCTTACGCTACGTGCTGGAAGCCGCCGCCGCCCACGGCAAAGCCGTGTGGGTGCTTGACCGCCCCAACCCCGCCGGCCGCCCCGTGGAGGGCCTGGCCCTGCGCCCCGGCTGGGAAAGCTTTGTCGGCGCCGGCCCCCTGCCCATGCGCCACGGCCTCACCCTGGGCGAGCTGGGCCACTGGTTCATCGCCCTGCTGGGCCTGCAACTGGAATACCGCGTGATTGAAATGCAAGGCTGGCAGCCCGAGGCCGCCCCCGGCTTTGGCTGGCCCCAAGGCCCGCACGATTGGCGCACCTGGCTCAACCCCAGCCCCAACGCGCCCAACCTGAGCATGGCCCGCGCCTATGCGGGCACCGTCATGCTGGAAGGCACCACCTTGAGCGAAGGCCGCGGCACCACCCGCCCGCTGGAGCTGTTTGGCGCGCCCAACATCGACACTGGCCGCCTGCTGGCCGACATGCGCCAGCTTGCGCCCGAGTGGCTGCAAGGCTGCGTGCTGCGCGAATGCTGGTTTGAACCCACCTTTCACAAACACGTGGGCCAGCTGTGCGCCGGCGTGCAAATCCACGTGGAAGACCCCGCCCACTACGACCACGCCGCCTTCAAGCCCTGGCGCCT
>JAUNHQ010000032.1 GCA_030535425.1 Pseudomonadota bacterium
AGGGCCGTCAGCAATAGCGGCGGCATCTTTACTGGCAAGCGCTGCGGTGCTGGCTGTATCGCCCTTGCTGGCTTCACCCAGGTTTTCCACGTAGATGAAGCGGTCGCAAGCCTGGCGAAACGCCTCGGGGGTTGTGGCGCGACCAAAACCATAAACCACCAGGCCAGAGGCGCGGATGCGCGAGGCCAGGGGGGTGAAGTCGCTGTCGCTGGAAACTAAGCAAAAGCCGCCGAAGTTGCCGCTGTAGAGCAAATCCATGGCATCGATGATCAACCCCATGTCAGTCGCATCTTTGCCCTTGGTGTAGGCAAATTGCTGCACGGGTGTGAGGGCGTGCTTGAGCAAGATCTCGCGCCAGCCACCCAGCAGGTGGCTGCTCCAGTCGCCATAGATGCGCTTGACGCTGGCGGTGCCGTATTTGGCGATTTCTTCAAACAAAGCCTGCGCAGTGGCGGCCGAGGTGTTGTCCGCGTCGATGAGGACGGCCAGCTTGTCTTGCTTGAGATCGGTCAGGGGCATGGGGTGGGTTGGGTCTTAGTCGGTCAGCTCCCCCACCGGCACACAGCTGCAAAACAGGTGCCGGTCGCCGTGCACGTTGTCTACGCGGCCGATGGGGGGCCAGTATTTGCGGCCCAGTTGCGCTGGGGGCAGGGCGGCGGCGACTTCGCGGGTGTAGGGGTGGGGCCAGTCGGCGCGCAGCAGGCTGGCGGCGGTGTGGGGGGCGTTTTTCAGGGGGTTGTCCTCGCGTGGCCATTCGCCGCTTTCCACGCGGGCGATTTCGGCGCGGATGGCGATCATGGCGTCGATGAAGCGGTCCAGCTCGGCCAGGGGTTCGCTTTCGGTGGGCTCGACCATGAGCGTGTTGGGCACGGGAAAGGACAGGGTGGGGGCGTGAAAGCCATAGTCGGCCAGGCGCTTGGCCACGTCTTCGGCCATGACGCCGCAGCTGTCTTTGAAGTGGCGCAAGTCCAGGATGCATTCGTGCGCGACGTGGCCGCTGGCGCTGGCGTAGAGGGTGGGGTAGTGGTCTTTGAGGCGCTGGCTGATGTAGTTGGCGCTGAGGATGGCCGCTTGCGTGGCGTGGGTCAGGCCCGCCGCGCCCATCATGCGGATGTACATCCATGAAATAGGCAGGACGCTGGCGTTGCCGTAGGGGGCCGCGCTGATGGCCCCCACGCTCCCCGCTGCGCGTGGTTCGCTGCCCCCCGAGGGGGCTGATCCGCCTTGGGACGGCCCTGCGGCGGATCGCGCTGCGCTTGCGGCCCCCACGCTCCCTGCCTCGCGCGCATCACCCCCCGTGGCGTGGCCGGGCAGGTAGGGCACGAGGTCTTGGGCCACGCAGACGGGGCCGACGCCGGGGCCGCCGCCGCCGTGGGGGATGCAGAAGGTTTTGTGCAGGTTCAGGTGGCTGACGTCGCCGCCGAACTGGCCGGGCGCGGCCAGGCCGACCAGGGCGTTCATGTTGGCGCCGTCCACGTACACGCGGCCGCCGTGCTGGTGCACCAGGGCGCACAGGTCTTTGACTTGCGCTTCAAACACGCCGTGGGTGCTGGGGTAGGTGATCATGACGCAGGCGAGCTGCTCGCTGTATTGCTCGCATTTGGCTTGCAGGTCGGCCATGTCCACGTTGCCTTGCGCGTCGGTGGCGGTGACGACGACTTTCAGCCCCGCCATGTGCGCGCTGGCGGGGTTGGTGCCGTGGGCGCTGGCGGGGATGAGGCAGACGTCGCGCTGGCCCTGGCCGCGCGCTTGCTGCCAGGCGCGGATGGCCAGCAGGCCGGCGTATTCGCCTTGGCTTCCGGCGTTGGGTTGCAGGCTGACGCCGGCGTAGCCGGTGATGCTGGCCAGCCAGGCGCACAGCTGCTGGTTCAGCTCGGCGTAGCCGGCCAACTGATCGGCGGGGGCGAAGGGGTGGACGTGGGCAAACTCGGGCCAGGTGATGGGGATCATCTCGCTGGTGGCGTTGAGCTTCATGGTGCAGCTGCCCAAGGGGATCATGCTGCGGTCCAGCGCCAGGTCTTTGTCGCTCAAGCTGCGGATGTAGCGCAGCATGGCGGTTTCGCTGTGGTGGGTGTTGAACACCGGGTGCGTCAGATAGGCGCTGGTGCGGCGCAGTTCAGACGGCAACAGCGCCGGGGCCGTGGCCTCAAGCGCGGCAAAGTCGGGCAGCGGCTGGCCATTGGCAAAGATGGACCAGAGCAGCTCGACGTCGTCACGGCCGTGGGTTTCGTCAAACGACACGCACAGGTAATCTTTCCAGGCTTTTCGCAGGTTGGCGCCCGCCTGAACTGCGCGAGCAGCTATGGAATCGGTAGCGGCGTCGGTTTTGAAGCTGACGGTGTCAAAACCCGATTCATGGTGCATGGCGTTAAAGCCCAGCTGTTTCATGCCCTGCGTGAAGATGCTGGCCAGGCGGCTCACGCGCTCGGCGATGGCTTTCAAGCCCTGCGGCCCGTGGTAGACGGCGTACATGCTGGCCACCACGGCGGGCAGCACCTGCGCGGTGCAGATGTTGCTGGTGGCTTTTTCGCGGCGGATGTGCTGCTCGCGCGTTTGCAGCGCCAGGCGCAGGGCGGGGTTGCCGTGCGCGTCCACGCTCACGCCCACCAGGCGGCCGGGCAGGCTGCGCTTGAAGGCGTCTTTGCAGGCCATGTAGGCGGCGTGCGGGCCGCCCGCGCCCATGGGCATGCCCAGGCGCTGGGTGCTGCCCACCACGATGTCGGCGCCCATTTCGCCCGGGGTTTTGAGCAGGGTGAGGGCCAGCAGGTCGGCCGCAAAAATCACTGCTGCGCCTTTGGCGTGGGCGATCTCGCTGGCCGTTGACCAGTCGGCCAGCCAGCCGCTGCTGGCAGGGTATTGGATGAGGATGGCGAAGTAGTCGTCGGCGGCCAGCGCCGCATCCCACTCGGCCTGGTCGTTGGCGATCTTGAGGTTGAGGCCCAGCGGCGCGGCGCGGGTTTGCATGACCTCGATGGTTTGCGGGTGCGCGTCGCCAAACACCACGATGGTCTGGCCCTTGGCCTTGACGCTGCGCTTGGCCAGCGTCATGGCTTCGGCGGCGGCGGTGGCTTCATCGAGCATGGAGGCGTTGGCAATGTCCATGCCCGTGAGGTCGCACACCATGGTCTGAAAGTTCAGCAGCGCCTCCATGCGGCCCTGGCTGATTTCGGCCTGGTACGGCGTGTAGGCGGTGTACCAGGCGGGGTTTTCCAGAATGTTGCGCAGAATGACCCCCGGCGTGTGGCAGCCGTAGTAGCCCTGGCCGATAAAGCTTTTCATCTGCCAGGCGTTGCGGCTGGCGATGGCTTTGAGCTCGGCCAGCGCGGCGGCTTCGTCCACGGCGGCAGGCAGGGGCATGGGTTCGGTGCGGGCAATGCTGCGCGGCACGATGGCATCGACCAGTGCCTGGCGCGAGGCCATGCCCAGCACACTGAGCATGTGGCGCTCGTCATCCGGGGTCAGGCCAATGTGGCGGGCGGCAAAGGCGGCAGAGGTATCCAGTGCGGTCATGGCGGGCGGGGCAAATGGTGGGAAGGGGTTGGGGAAAAGGGCAGAGCCGCGTGGCAGCGGCATGCCGGAAGTCTGCGCGATGGCATGCCGGATTGCAAATGCCGCAGGTGACGCGGTGCGGGCCGCATGGCCAGGCGGGAAGAGGTAATTTGCTATTTTTAATATAGCTAAAAACCCTTATGGGATGCGCGCAATTGGCATATTTTTTATGGCGGCTCCCGTGCGGCCAACCTAGGTGCCGTGCGCCTGCGCCAGACAGCGCGCAAAGGCCAGTGCCGCGCGGGGCGGCTGGGGAGAGCGGCGCAGCGCGCTGACGAAATCGCAATGGTAGTGAAACAGTGACGGGCGCACGCGCTGCATGTGCCGCTGCTGCTCGAAGCCGTGGGCGTAGTGGTCGGGCAAAAAGCCCAGGTACTGGCCCGAGAGGATGAGCGTGGCAATGGCCTCCTGGTCAAAGCCCGTGGCCTTGCGTGGCAGGCGCTCGCGGTGGCTCAGCGCCATGTTGGGCGAGTGATAGCCCAGCCCCGCAAACGGCCAGCGGCGCAGCGCGGCCCAGTCCAGCTGCGCGTGGTCTTGCCCGAACAGCGGGTGGTGCGCGCCGCAGTACAGGTACATGTGCTCGCCAAACAGCCGCGTGTACAGCAGGCTGGGCGACTCGCGGTGCGCGGGGATGATGCCTACGTGCAGGCTGCCGTCCATCAGCCCGCGCTCGATGGTGGTGATGCTGGCCACGTGCAGATGCAGCTGCACGTCGGGCGCCTCGCGGGTGAACAGGGCGATGGCCTGGCCCACATGCGCGGCCGGGTTGCTGGCGGTCTTGTCAAACAGCGCCACCTCCAGCTGCCCGCCCATGCGCTGGTGAATGTCGTCGATGCCGCTGCGAAACCCCTCCACTGCCGCCAGCAGCCGCAGCGTTTCTTCATACACGCGCTGGCCCTCGGCCGTCAGTGCAAAGCCCGCGCGCCCGCGGCGGCACAGCGTCAGGCCCAGGCGGGTTTCCAGATCCTTCAGGTGGCGGCTGACGGTGCTGGTGCCAATGTTCAGCTCCAGTTCGGCCGCCGACAGCCCGCCGCAGTCAGCCACGGCCTTGAACACTTGCAGCAGGCGCAAGTCCATGTCGCTCAGCTGCCCCAGCACCGCACGGGCACGCGGGGCGGTAGGGGGAAAAGGGGTTTTTCTTGCTTGCATGGAAAGGCAAATGAACTTGGATATTTGCGTATTTAACCCATTAAGCTGCCGCCTCACAATGGCAGCCGGTTTTTTGCCGCACCCCTTGCCCCTAGGAGATAAGCCATGAGCGTGAGCACTGCCACCCAGCCCAACGCCAGCACCACCGACCGCCGCGACGCCGCCTGGCTGGACGCGCACTGGATGCCCTTTACCGCCAACCGCCAGTTCAAGCGCGACCCGCGCATGATCGTGGCCGCGCAAGGCGCCTACTACACCGACGCCGATGGCCGCCAGGTGTTTGACGGCCTCTCGGGCCTGTGGTGCAGCGGCTTGGGCCACGGCCGGCGCGAGATTGCCGAAGCCGTGGGCAAGCAGGCCGCGCAGCTGGACTACGCGCCCGCGTTCCAGTTCGGCCACCCCCTGTCGTTTGAGCTGGCCAACCGCATCAAGGCTCTGACACCCGATGGGCTGGATTACGTGTTCTTTACCGCCAGCGGATCAGAAGCGGCCGACACCGCGCTGAAAATGGCCCGCGCCTACTGGCGCGCCAAGGGCCAGGCGGGCAAAACGCGCTTGATCGGGCGCGAAAAGGGCTACCACGGCGTCAACTTCGGCGGCATCTCCGTGGGCGGCATCGTGGGCAACCGCAAGCTGTTTGGCCAGGGCATTGAGTGCGACCACCTGCCCCACACCCAGCCGCCGGCCGGCACCTTTGCCAAGGGCCAGCCCGCCGATGGCGGCAAAGCCCTGGCCGACCGCCTGCTGGACCTGATTGCCCTGCACGACGCCAGCAACATCGCCGCCGTCATCGTGGAGCCTTTCAGCGGCTCGGCCGGCGTGGTCATTCCGCCTGTGGGCTACTTGCAGCGCCTGCGCGAGATTTGCACCCAGCACGACATCCTGCTGATCTTTGACGAGGTCATCACCGGCTTTGGCCGCTGCGGCGCCATGACCGGCGCGCAAGCCTTTGGCGTGACGCCCGACATCATGACCTTTGCCAAACAGGTCACCAACGGCGTGCAGCCCCTGGGCGGCGTGGTGGCCAGCAAGGCCATTTACGACACCTTCATGGCCGCTGGCGGGCCCGATTACATGCTGGAGTTTGCCCACGGCTACACCTACAGCGCCCACCCCATCGCCTGCGCCGCCGGGCTGGCCGCGCTGGACTTGCTGGAGCGCGAAGACGGCGTGGGCCGCGTCAAGGCGCTCAGCGCCCACTTTGAGGCCGCCGTGCACGGCCTGAAAACCGCCAAGCACGTGGCCGACATCCGCAACTTTGGCCTGGCCGCCGGCATCACCGTGGCCCCCGTGCCGGGCGAGCCGGCCAAGCGCCCGTATGAAGTGGCCATGCACTGCTGGAAAAACGGCTTTTACGTGCGCTACGGCGGCGACACCATTCAGCTGGCCCCGCCCTTCATCAGCACCCCGGCAGAGCTGGACCGGCTGGTCAATGCCGTGGGCGAGGCGCTGAACGCCACGGCCTGAAGCGCCCGGCCAACACCCTGAAACCCTGAAGGCCGGGCTGGCTGCGCGGCGTTCAGGGTGCCTGAAAACTCCTTTTTTGATAGCTGCTTGCACGCGCCAGAAGCGCGCAAACAGCCTTTTTAGGTCTTTTTTTCATCACACCGCCCCTATGAGCCAAGCAATCCCTGCCACCATCGGCCACCTGATCGACGGCCAAGTGATCTCAGACAGCGCCCGCACGCAGCCCGTGTACAACCCCGCCACCGGCCAGGTCAGCGCCCAGGTGGCGCTGGCCAGCCAGGCCACGGTGCAGCAGGCCATTGCCAGCGCCGAAAAAGCCTACCCCGCCTGGCGCGACACCCCGCCGCTCAAGCGCGCGCGGGTCATGGGCAAGCTGAAAACCCTGCTGGAAGAAAACGCCGACAAGATCGTCGCCATGATCACCGCCGAGCACGGCAAGGTGCTGCCCGATGCGCATGGCGAGCTGCAACGCGGCATCGAAAACGTGGAATACGCCAGCTACGCGCCCGAGCTGCTCAAGGGCGAACACAGCCGCCAAGTCGGCCCCGGCATCGACTCGTGGAGCGAATTCCAGGCCCTGGGCGTGTGCGCCGGCATCACCCCCTTCAACTTCCCCGCCATGGTGCCGCTGTGGATGTGGCCCATGGCCTTAGTCTGCGGCAACACCTTCGTGCTCAAACCCTCTGAGCGCGACCCCAGCAGCGCCCTGTTCATCGCCCAGCTTGCGCTGCAAGCGGGCCTGCCGCCCGGCGTGCTCAACGTCGTCAACGGCGACAAGGAAGCCGTGGACGCGCTGCTGCACGACGAGCGCGTGAAAGCCGTCAGCTTTGTCGGCTCCACCCCCATTGCCGAATACATCTACGCCGAAGGCTGCAAGAGAGGCAAGCGCGTGCAAGCCCTGGGCGGGGCCAAGAACCACGCCGTGGTCATGCCCGATGCCGACATCGCCAACGCCGTCAGCGCCATGATGGGCGCGGCCTACGGCTCTTGCGGCGAACGCTGCATGGCCGTGCCCCTGATCGTGTGCGTGGGCGACGCGGTGGCCGACGCCATGATCGCCGGGCTGAAAACCGAGATTGCCAAAATGAAAGTCGGCCCCGGCACCGACGCGGGCAACGACATGGGCCCGCTCATCACGCAAGCGCACTACGAAAAAGTAAAAGGCTACGTGGACCAGGGCGTGAAAGAAGGCGCCACGCTGCTGGTGGACGGGCGCGGGCTGAAAGTGCCTGGGCACGAAGGCGGCTATTTTCTAGGCCCCTGCCTGTTCGACCACGTCAAGCCCGGCATGGTGATTTACCAGGAAGAAATCTTCGGCCCCGTGCTGGGCATCGTTCGCGTGAACACGCTGGCCGAGGCCATGCAGCTCATCAACGCGCACGAATACGGCAACGGCACCTGCATCTTCACCCGCGACGGCGAGGCCGCGCGCCACTTCAGCGACCACATCCTGGTCGGCATGGTGGGTGTGAACGTGCCCCTGCCCGTACCCGTGGCGTACCACAGCTTCGGCGGCTGGAAGCGCAGCCTGTTTGGCGATTTGCACGCCTATGGGCCAGACGCCGTGCGCTTTTACACCAAGCGCAAAACCATCACCCAGCGCTGGCCCAGCGCGGGCGTGCGCGAAGGGGCGGTGTTCAGCTTTCCGTCTAACCGCTGAGCTGGGGCATCGGCACGGGGTGCTTTAAACCCACGCCCGCGCTTTCAGCAGCAAAAAAGCCCCGCCTTCGGCCGAAGGGGGGGCTTTTTTGCTGCTGAAAGCGCGGGCAAAGGCGCTCTTACCAAACGTCTTTGTTGTACTGGTCAAAGATGACCACGCCCGGATAGTTTTCACGCACGAACTCACCGATGTTGATGACTTCGTCGGTAAACCGGCGATCTGGATCGTCGCCAAAACCGATGGCCAGCTCCTTGTTGTAAGACAGGAAGTTCTCGGGCAAGGTGGTCTTCTTTTTTAGAATTTTTTGCAGCTCGCTCAGGCTGAGCGTCATGTCTTCTTGCTCCCTGATGTTGAAGCGCACTCGCCAGCCTTCCCTTTCCAAGATAACTCGCGTGATGGCCGGGAATTCCAGCGTCTCCGTAGACACGGTGTATTCCTTGATCCACGGAAACTTCTGGCTTAGATCGCGAATCAGCGACTCGTTGTCGATGCTATTTGATGGATCATGCAAAAGAGCAAAAAGGGTAAACATGATATGCCTTCAAAGCTCCAGCCGCTGGCCGGATGTGATTGGAATAGCTACCAGTTTACCATCTTTCATTTGCTTCACGGAGCCACCAGTTTCCAGAATTTTTTCAATCAACGGCGCAGACACAGTTTTTGTGTTCGGGCCAATCACGATACTAAATTCTAGGTTATTTTCCTTGGCATATTTGTAAAAAGCATCCAGCTGTGGACTGGCGGTCAGGTTCTGGACATTTTTCACATCTGTGACTCCCCATTTCTTGCCCACAGGAAAGTCGGGAAGGTATCCATCAATGGCAACAGGTTTGGAGCCTGGTCCCATAGGCAGTTCCAAGGCCTCACGTACTGTGCTCTCAAACGAGTTGCCAGCCCGGTTGTTGGCCCAAATGGTTTCTGCCTTTTTCATCCAGGCATCCGGGGGCAAAGGCTCTTTGCCTTCTGCGGCCACCCTGTTCAAGTAGCGTTCGTAGCGTGCATGGTGCTGCGATGGAATGTTGCCGAAATCAATGCCCTTGCCGATTGTCCCAAACTCATCGACCTGGCTCTTAATGTCCTGCAAGGGCTTGCGCATGGACTCTGGAAGCTTGTCAAGGGGCAATTTGTCCAGCGTTGCTTGAAGGGTATCCATGGCCGGGCGGAGCTGTGCCCATACAGCGGGATTGGACTTCGCGGCATCTATAGATTTGGCCACGGTTTCTGCCCATTTGCCCAATTTGCCGAGTTTTGCGGCGTCCCCCACATAAGGCACGGTACTGAGCGCACTCAGCCCAGCGCCCAGCAAGTCTCCCCGGAACAAAGAAATCAGGGCGTTGGTGCCGTCGGAAATGGGGGTTGGGTCAAAAATACCCGTCAAATCCAAACCCATCTGAGTCAGATCGGCAATCAGTTCGCCATCAATGCCGTCCTTTTTGCCGGCTTGGGCGGCCATGTCTTCATCCAAAGGGGCGGGTTTGCCCATTTTTTGCAGGCCCGCGCTAACGTCTGCCGCCTGATGGCTCTCCAAGGCAGGGGCTATTTCGTTGAGCAAAGCCGTCCGCTTGTCAGGGTCGGCAATCTTGGCCAGCTCCTGCGTCAAGTAATGCGTATTGGGGACACCCAGATGACTGGCCGTGTCAAGCAGATCCTGGGCTTCGTCCGAAAGCCCGGCAGCGGCTTGCAATGCGTTATCTGCGCCGCGAGTGACATGAGAAATGGAAGGTGGCATGACCCAATACCTTTTGAAGTTGAGCGAGCGGCACGCGAAACCCATGCGGCTACTGTGCCAAGCCATTGGATCAAAATAAGAACGCCATGCACATCCGTAGGATTGCCAGCTGGTATGACTACCAATTGGTGAAACTACCTACCTGCCCCAAGCCGGGTGCTTCAGACGAACTGCTTCGTCGTCAAGCGCGTCGCCCCAAACAAGAGCCCGCCTTGGGCAGAAGGCGGGCTTTTGTTACTGGTACGGAAGGCGTGCGCCCCTCAGCACAGGGCGCGCCGTTACCAAACGTCTTCGTTGTACTGGTCGTAAATCACCACCCCCGGATAGCTCTCTCGCACGAATTCACCGATGTTGATGATTTCGTCGGTAAACCGGCGATCTGGATCGTCGCCAAAACCGATGGCCAGCTCCTTGTTGTAAGACAGGAAGTTCTCGGGCAAGGTGGTTTTCTTTTTTAGAATTTTTTGCAGCTCGGTCAGGCTGATCGTCATGTCTTCTTGCTCGCGTATCTCAAACTCAATCTTCCAGTTCTCTTTTTCCATCACAACCAGCGTCGCCAAGGGAAATGTCAGAGTTTCGGTGGAAATGGTGTATTCCCTTATCCAAGGAAATTTTTGTCTCAGGTCACGAATGAGCGAATCGTTGTCAACGCTGTTCGAGGGGTCGTGCAAAAGAGCGAAGAGGATGAACATGATGCGCCTTCAAAAATTCAGCCAGACACCGCCAGATGCCGGATTTGAACCACTTTGGCCTGAAAGTCTTTTGTAGAGCGTGGCAACAGCTATTTATCCAATAGCAAGCCATCGCACACCAGCTGCGTGATCAGCTCAGCCGCTTGCTCGTAGTCGCGCGCGGACAGGCGGGGTTTGCCCAGCAGCAGGGCAAACTGGGCTTGCTGCTCGGCATAGGCCTGGGTGACGGACCACAGCACGAACATCAGGTGCCGGAAGTCCACGCGGCGGATGAGGCCTTCGTCGGCCCAGCGTTGCAGCGTGTGCACTTGCGCGCGCAGCATGGGGCCGACGCGCGCCCGGATGGTGCGCCCATAGCGCGGCGCACCGGCAATGATCTCCTTGGCAAACACTTTTGCACCATCGGGGTGCTCGCGCGAAGAGCGCAGCTTGGCCTGGATGTAGGTGTGCAGGGCCTGGCGTGGCGAGTCGCTGTGGGTGAGCGTGTCCATGCCTTGCAGCCAGTGGTCCAGCACCTCGTCCAGCACGCGCAGGTACAGCGCCTCTTTGCTGGGAAAGTAATACAGCAGGTTGTGGCGGCTTAAGCCCGCGTCGCTGGCAATGGCTTCGAGCGAGGCGCCTTCAAAACCAAATTGCGCGAACTGCTTTTCAGCCGCTTGCACGATGCGCTGCTCTTTTTGCAAGCGGGCGGCGGTGGGCTGGCGGGGTGGGGGCAAATCTTGGGGCATGACGGTGGTCACTGTAGCGGCTGCAAGCTGGCATGTGGCTTGCTCTCAGGGAATTCACGGATGGGTGATTTTTTTACCAACCAGTAAATTGACCACTATTGAATGAAGGCAAGGCCCACGAGCTTTGCCCGCGCGAAGACCCACGATGAAGCGTCTTTCGCGTCCATGCAGTAGCCAGTTTCTGACGTTTCACCCCATGTGCCAGGCCGCCCCTGGGGGCTGTGGTGCTTTGTTCGCTGTGCAACCTACGATGGAGACGAGAAGATGGACGCTTTCGCCACGGGCGCCGACGGCCTGGCCGCCGGGCGCCGCGATGCCGCTGGCTACGCCGCGCAGTTTGCCGACGCGCACCCGCCGCTGACGCAGGCGCAGGCCCTGATTGAAGCCGAGCGCTGCTACTACTGCTACGACGCCCCCTGCACCAACGCCTGCCCCACGGGCATTGACGTGCCCAGCTTCATTGCCCGCATTGCGCAGGGCAACACGCGCGGCGCGGCACAGGCCATCTTGCAGGCCAACCCGCTGGGCGGCATGTGCGCGCGCGTGTGCCCGACCGAAGAGCTGTGCGAGCAAGCTTGCGTGCGCAACACCAACGAGGACAAGCCGGTGGAAATCGGCCTGTTGCAGCGCCATGCCACGGATGCGTTTTTTGCGCATGGGGGGCAGCCGCTGTTTACCCGTGCGGCGCCCACGGGCAAGCGCGTGGCCGTGGTGGGCGCGGGGCCGGCGGGGCTGGCGTGCGCGCACGGGCTGGCCGTGCGCGGGCATGAGGTGAGCCTGTACGACGCCAAGCCCAAGCTGGGCGGGCTGAACGAATACGGCCTGGCCACGTACAAGACCACGGGCGGCTTTGCCCAGCAGGAGGTGGACTGGCTGCTGTCGGTGGGCGGCATCACGCCGCACTGCAACCAGCAGCTGGGGCGCGACATCACGCTCGATGGCCTGCTGGCCAGCCATGACGCGGTGTTTCTGGGCCTGGGCCTGGCGGGGGTGAATGCGCTGGGCGTGGCCGAGCCCAAGGCCGAGGGCCTGCGCGATGCGGTGGCCTTCATTGCCGAGCTGCGCGAGGCGGCCGCCACGGGCGCGTTTGACCGCGTGCCCGTGGGCCGGCGCGTGCTGGTCATTGGCGGCGGCATGACGGCGGTGGATGCCGCCGTGCAGGCGCGCAAGCTGGGGGCCGAGCAGGTGAGCATCGTGTACCGGCGCGGGCAAGAGAGCATGCCCGCGTCCCATGTTGAGCAAGCCTGGGCGCAGACCAATGGTGTGAGCTTGCGCACCTGGGCCGCGCCGCGCGAAGTGCTGTGCGAGGGCGGCCGTGTGCGCGGCATGCGCTTTGCCACCACGGCCCTGCAAGGCGGCAAGCTGGTGGAAACGGGCGAAACCTTTGAGCTGGATGCGGACATGGTGCTCAAGGCCATTGGCCAGAGCTACCAGCTCGAGCCGGCGGGTGCGGCCATCCGGCTGGAAGGCGGGCGCATCGCCATTGACGCCGAAGGCCACACCAGCGTGCCCCGCGTGTGGGCCGGGGGCGACTGCTGCGCGGGCCGGCGCGATTTGACGGTGGAAGCCGTTGAAGGCGGCAAGCTCGCGGCGGCTTCCATACATGCCGCGCTGTCCACCCCAGCGGCGCACACCGCTTGATCAGCCCCGCCAAGCGAAGGAGAACACGACATGGCAGACATTCGCAGCAACTTCCTGGGCATTCGCAGCCCCAACCCGTTCTGGCTGGCATCGGCCCCGCCCACGGACAAGGAGATCAACGTCACCCGCGCGTTTGAAGCGGGCTGGGGCGGCGTGGTGTGGAAGACCCTGGGCGAAGACCCGCACGTGGTCAACGTCAGCGGCCCGCGCTACAGCACCTTGCTGTCGCAGGACCGGCGCGTGATCGGGCTGAACAACATCGAGCTGATTACCGACCGCCCCCTGGCCACGAACCTGGAGGAGATTCGCCGCGTCAAGCGCGCCTGGCCCGACCGGGCCATGATCGTCTCGCTCATGGTGCCCTGCGTGGAAGAGAGCTGGAAGCGCATCCTGCCCATGGTGGAAGACACCGGCGCCGACGCGGTGGAGCTGAACTTTGGCTGCCCCCACGGCATGAGCGAGCGCGGCATGGGCGCGGCCGTGGGCCAGGTGCCTGAATACATCCAGATGGTCACCGCCTGGTGCAAGCACTATTCGCGCCTGCCGGTCATCGTCAAGCTCACGCCCAACATCACCGACGTGCGCTTTCCCGCGCGCGCGGCCAAGGCGGGCGGGGCCGATGCGGTCAGCCTCATCAACACCATCAACTCCGTCATGGGGGTGGATCTGGAGGCCATGGCCATGTCGCCCCACACCGACGGCTGGGGCTCGCACGGCGGCTACTGCGGCCCGGCCGTCAAGCCCATTGCGCTGAACATGGTGGCCGAAATCGCGCGCGACGCGGAAACGGCGGGCCTGCCCATCAGCGGCATTGGCGGCGTCACCACCTGGCGCGACGCGGCCGAGTTCATTGCCCTGGGCTGCGGCACGGTGCAGGTGTGCACGGCGGCCATGGTGTACGGCTTCAAGATCGTGCAGGACATGTGCGACGGCCTGTCCAACTTCATGGACGCGCACGGCTACGCCACGCTGGACGACTTCCGTGGCCGCGCCGTGCCCACGGTGAAAGACTGGAAGCAGCTCAACCTCAACCACACGGTCAAGGCCGTCATCCACCAGGAAGCCTGCATCCAGTGCGGCCGCTGCCACGTGGTGTGCGAAGACACCTCGCACCAGGCCATCTTCTACCACCACGACAACGGGCAGCGCCGCTTTGAGGTGAACGAGGCCGAGTGCGTGGGCTGCAACCTGTGCGTGTCCATCTGCCCCGTGCCCGAGTGCATCACCCTGCGCACCCTGGCGCCGGGCGAGGTGGATAAGCGCACGGGCCAGCCCGTCAGCGGCGAATACGCCAACTGGACCACGCACCCCAACAACCCGCAGCGCGTGACGGCCTGAAAGCGCCCCGCGCCGCTTAACTAAGCGTGGGCGCGCGGCCCGATGGCTGCGCCGCCCCGCGCGCCCAAGCCAGCCCCTCTGGAGATTTTCATGAGCACTTACCGCAGCAGCCACCACCACGGCTCGCTGGCCAACGAAGACCTGCTGCCCACGCCGCAGATCGCGCGGCACTGGAACTGGCGCGACTACACCGCGCTGTGGATCGGCATGGTGGTGTGCGTGCCCACCTACACCATGGCCAGCTCCATGCTCGACCAGGGCTTTACCTGGCGCATGGCGGTGTGGCTGGTGCTTCTGGCCAACTGCATCGTGCTGGTGCCCATGGTGCTGATCGGGCGCGTGGGGCCCAAGTACGGCATTCCGTTTCCGGTGCTGGCGCGCGCGTCATTCGGCGTGCTGGGCGCCAACCTGCCCGCCGTGCTGCGCGGGCTGGTGGGCTGCGGCTGGTTTTCCATCAACTGCTACTTTGGTGCGCTGGCGCTGCACGGTTTTCTCAACATCATCGGCTTCAACCTGGCCGGCCCGGCCGACGGGCAAACCATCAGCACCTCGCAGTTCATGTGCTTTCTGGCTTTCTGGGCCGTGCACATCTGGTTCATCTGGCACGGGCCCGAATCCATCCGCAAGCTGGAAGTGGTGGCCGCGCCGCTGATGATTGGCGCCAGCGTGGTGCTGGTGGCGTACCTGCTGATGAAGGTGCCGCCCGCGCAACTGTTTGACTTGCCCGCCAAGGTGGTCGAAGGCGGCCCCAAGACCTGGGCCGCGCTGACCGGGCTGGTGGGCTTTTGGGCCACGCTGGCGCTGAACATTCCGGACTTCACGCGCTTTGCCCGTTCGCAAAAAGACCAGATGCTGGGCCAGGCCATTGGCCTGCCCATTCCCATGGCCTTGTTCTCCATGGTGGGGGTGATTGGCTTTTCCGCCTCGGCCATCCTGTATGGCAAGGCACAGCTGTTTCCTGACGGGCTGCTCACGCAAATGGGCAGCGTGGCCTCTGGCGTGGGCCTGCTGGTCATCTTGCTGGCCAACCTCACCACCAACGTGGCGGCCAACCTGGTGTCGCCCTCGTACGACTTCAGCCAGGTCGCGCCCTCGAAGATCAGCTTTCGCATGGGCGGGCTGATTGCCGCGCTGATTGGCCTGCTGTTCATGCCCTGGAAGCTGCTGGCCACCTCGGGCAATTACCTGTTCATCTGGCTGGGCGGCTATGGCACCTTGCTGGGCGGCATTGCCGGGGTGCTGCTGACCGACTACTACCTGCTGCGCCGCGGCCAGCTGGTGGTGGATGACCTGTACCGCCGCGGCGGCGCGTACGAATACGCCAGCGGCTGGAACCCGCACGCGCTCATTGGCTGCGCCCTGGGCGTGCTGCCCTGCCTGCCGGGCTACCTGGTGGTGGCGGGCCTGGTGGCCAAAGACAGCGTGCCGCCCGCGCTGGTGCAGTTGTTTGACTTTGGCTGGTTCTTCAGCCTGGCCGTGGCCGGCACCTATTACTTCATCGTCATGTCGCGCCGGCGTTGAGCCGTCTTTTTGCAGCAAGGAGAAAAACCCATGACCCAAGCCATCCTCATCCGTGGCGGCACCGTCGTCAACGCCGACCGCGAAGAGCGTGCCGACGTGCTGTGCGTGGACGGGCGCATTGCCGCTGTCGGCCCCGATGCGGCGGCGCAGGCGCCCGCTGGCGCGCAGACGCTGGACGCTGGCGGCCAGTACGTCATGCCCGGCGGCATTGACCCGCACACGCACATGCAGCTGCCCTTCATGGGCACCGTCACGGCAGACGACTTTTTCACCGGCACCGCCGCCGCCTTGGCCGGGGGCACCACCAGCATCATCGACTTCGTCATTCCCAACCCGCAAGAGCCGCTGATGGACGCCTACCGCACCTGGCGCGGCTGGGCCGAAAAAGCCGCCAGCGACTACAGCTTTCACGTGGCCATCACCTGGTGGGGCGACAGCGTGCATGCCGACATGGGCACGCTGGTCAAGGAAGAAGGCGTCAACTCCTTCAAGCACTTCATGGCCTACAAAAACGCCATCATGTGCGACGACGAAACCCTGGTGAACAGCTTCCGCCGCGCGCTGGAGCTGGGCGCCATGCCCACCGTGCACGCCGAAAACGGCGAGCTGGTCTACCTGCTGCAACAAGAGGTGGTGAAGATGGGCATCACCGGCCCCGAAGGCCACCCCCTCTCGCGCCCGCCCATGGTGGAAGGCGAAGCCGCCAACCGCGCCATCGCCATTGCCGACGTGCTGGGCGTGCCCATTTACGTGGTGCACGTCAGCTGCATCGAAGCGGCCGAGGCCATTGCCCGCGCCCGCGCGCGCGGCCAGCGCGTGTATGGCGAGGTGCTGGCCGGGCACCTGGTGATTGACGACAGCGTGTACCGCGACCCTGACTTCGCCACCGCCGCCGCGTACGTGATGAGCCCGCCCTTCCGCCCCCGCCAGCACCAGGAGGCGCTGTGGCGCGGCCTGCAATCGGGCCAGCTGCACACCACCGCCACCGACCACTGCACCTTCTGCGCCGGGCAAAAAGCCATGGGGCGGGGCAGCTTCACCCAAATCCCCAACGGCACCGGCGGCGTGGAAGAGCGCCTGGCCGTCATCTGGGATGCGGGGGTGAACACCGGGCGCCTCACGCCCAGCGAGTTCGTCGCCATCACCTCGGCCAACACCGCCAAGCTGTTCAACATCTACCCGCGCAAAGGCTGCGTCACCCCCGGCGCCGACGCCGACCTGGTGCTGTGGGACCCGCAGGGCAGCAAAACCCTCTCGGTCAAAACCCAGCACTCCAAGGGCGACTTCAACATCTTCGAAGGCCGCACCGTGCGCGGCGTGCCCAGCCATACCATCAGCCAGGGCCGCGTGGTGTACGCCCAGGGCGACTTGCGCGCCCAGCAGGGCGCGGGCCGCTACATCAAGCGCCCCGCCTTCGGCCCGCAATTTGCCGCCGCTGAAAAGCGCCTGCAAGCCACCGCCCCCACCGCCGTGGCGCGCGGCTAATCCCCATTTCAGGAGAAACACCATGACCTCACCGACCGACACCCTGCGCATCAACGGCCAGCGCCTGTGGGATTCGCTGATGGAGCTGGCCCAGATTGGCGCCACCCCCAAAGGCGGCGTGTGCCGCCTCACCCTGACCGATCTGGACAAGCAAGGGCGCGATCTGGTCACCCGCTGGGCGCGCGAAGCGGGCATGAGCGTGACCATCGACAAAATCGGCAACGGCTTCATGCGCCGCCCCGGGCGCAACAACAGCCTGCCGCCCATCATGACCGGCAGCCACATCGACACCCAGCCCACCGGCGGCAAGTTTGACGGCAACTACGGCGTGCTGGCCGGGCTGGAAGTGGTGCGCACCCTCAACGACCACGGCATCGAAACCGAAGCGCCCATTGAAGTGGCCTTCTGGACCAACGAAGAAGGCTCGCGCTTCGTGCCCGTCATGATGGGCTCAGGCGTGTTTGCCAAAGCCTTCACGCTGGAACACGCCTACGCCGCCACCGACACCGAGGGCAAGACCGTCAAGGGCGAGTTGGAGCGCATCGGCTACGTGGGCGATGAAGAGCCGGGCGATCACCCCATCGGCGCGTACTTTGAGGCCCACATCGAACAAGGCCCCGTGCTGGAAGACAACGGCAAAACCATTGGCGTGGTCAGCGGCGTGCTGGGCATCCGCTGGTACGACTGCACCGTCACCGGCATGGAAGCGCACGCCGGCCCCACCCCCATGGCCCTGCGCAAAGACGCGCTGCAAGTGGCCACCCGGCTGATGCAGGAAGTGGTGGCCTGCGCCCACCGCCACCCCCCGCACGGGCGCGGCACCGTGGGCATGGTGCAGGTGCACCCCAACAGCCGCAACGTCATCCCCGGCCAGGTCAAGTTCAGCATCGACCTGCGCAACGCCAGCGATGCCGAATGCGATGCCATGGACGCCGACATCCGCGCCGTGGCCCAGCGCATCAGCGCAGAAACCGGCCTGCCCATTCAGATCGAGCTGGTCAGCAGCTACCCCGCCCAGCCCTTTCATGCCGAATGCGTGCAGGCCGTGCAGCGCGCTGCCGAGCAACTGGGCTACAGCCACATGCCCGCCGTGTCTGGCGCTGGGCACGACGCCGTGTACATGGCCCGCCTGGCCCCTTCAGGCATGGTCTTCATTCCGTGCAAAGACGGCATCAGCCACAACGAAATCGAAGACGCCACCCCCGCCGACATCGAAGCCGGCTGCAACGTGCTGCTGCACGCCATGCTGGAGCGGGCCAAGGTGGTGTGAGTCCAGGCGGTGCAAGCCAATAACCAATAGCCAGTAGCCAATAGGCTTGAAAAACGGGGCGCTTGGCCCCGTTTTTTATGTGGCTGAAAGAGGCCGTTCGCGCGCGTTTGATAAGCCTTTATAGCTATCTTTATAGTAGCGATCAAGCCCCAGCCCCTCGGTGCGGATATCGGGCTGGCGGCCCAAGGCGAGGTCGGCCACCAGCTTGCCCGAGCCGGCGGCCATGGTCCAGCCCAGGGTGCCGTGGCCGGTGTTGATGAGCAGGTTGTCCCAGCCCGGCGCGCGGCCCAGCACGGGGGTGCCGTCCGGCGTCATGGGGCGCAGGCCGGTCCAGAAGCTGGCGGCGGGCAAATCGGCCGCGCCGGCAAACAGCCCTTGCGTGACCATCTCCAGCGTGTCGCGGCGGCGCGGGTTCAGGTGCAGATCAAAGCCGGCCAGCTCGGCCATGCCGCCTACGCGGATGCGGCTGCCCAGCCGGGTGACGGCGACTTTGTAGGTTTCGTCCATCACCGTGGACACGGGCGCGCGGGCTTCGTCCACGATGGGGGCGGTGAGCGAATAGCCCTTGACGGGATACACGGGCAGCGACAGCCCCAGGGGGGCAAGCAGGGCGCGCGAGTAGCTGCCCAGGGCCAGCACGCAGGCATCAGTGTGCAGGGTTTCGCGCGCAGCGCCGGCCAGGCGCACGCCGCTGATGCGGCTGCCCTGGCACAGCAGCTCGGCCACCTGCACGCCCAGGCGCAGGCGCACGCCCAGGGCCTGGGCACGCTCGGCCAAGGCGGTGGTAAAGCGCTGGCAGTCGCCGGTTTCGTCGCCCGGCAGGTGCAGGCCGCCGACCAGGCCACGGGTGTGGGCCAAGGCGGGTTCCAGCTCGGGCAGCTCGGCCGCGCGCAGCAGGCGGTAGGGCACGCCGCAGGCTTGCAGCACGGCCACGTCGCGCTGGGCGGCGGCCAGCTGGGCCGGGGTGCGAAACACTTGCAGGGTGCCCAGGCTGCGCTGGTCGTAGTCGATGCCCGTGTCCGCCCGCAGCTGGCGCAGGCAGTCGCGGCTGTATTCGGCCACGCGGGTCATGCGCTCTTTGTTGATGGCGTAGCGGGCGTTGGTGCACTGGCGCAGCATGGCGGCCAGCCAGCGCAGCTGAAAGGCGCTGCCGTCGGGCCGCAAGGCCAGCGGCGCGTGGCGCTGAAACAGCCATTTGAGGGCTTTGAGCGGAATGCCGGGCGCGGCCCAGGGGGTGGAGTAGCCGGGCGAGACCTGGCCCGCATTGGCAAAGCTGGTTTCCAGCGCCACGCCGTCCTGGCGCTCCAGCAGGGTGACGTCGGCCCCGGCGCGTGCCAGGTAATACGCGGTGCTCACGCCAATGACACCGCCGCCCAAAACCAGCACTTTCATGACCCGCTCCTTGGCCTTGCCCCGTGAATGAATGTGTGGCCTTGACTGTAGGGGCGAAGGCGGCGCAGGTTTTGCTGAAATGCATGGTTTTGGGCATCATGCGCAGCAAAAATCACTGTAAATGAAAAAATTGGCGGTGAAAATGACTGAGCTTGACCGGACGGACAGGAAGATACTGGATGAGTTGCAGCGCGACGGGCGGCTGACGATGACGGAGCTGGCCGCGCGCATCGGGCTGTCCACCTCGCCCTGCGCCGAGCGGGTGCGGCGGCTGGAGCGGGCGGGGGTGATTCTGGGCTACCACGCGCGGGTGAACCCCGAGGCGCTGGGGCGGCCGCTGCTGGTGTTTGTGGAGCTGACGCTATCGTCCAAATCGGCCGACGTGTTCGAGAAGATGCGCTGCGAGCTGCTGGCCGAGCCGCGCGTGCTGGAGTGCCACCTGGTGTCGGGGCCGTTTGACTACCTGGTCAAGGCGCGCCTGTCGGCCATGCGCGAATACCGCGACTTGCTGGGGCAGATTCTGCGCAAGGTGCCGGTGCCCGCGCAAAGCAACAGCTACGTGGTGATGGAGGAGATCAAGGAGGGGCTGGCGCTGCCCATTGGCCATGTCCCCTGAGGGTGACCCATCAGGGGGGGATGAAAAAGGAAGTTTCCGCTTTATTGACGGGGGTTTTTAGCTATATAAAATATAGCAAACAAATCTATCGGGCAATGCGCGGTCAGCTTTTCTTGCGCAGTTGGGCGTCTGGCAGCAGGCCGCGAAACAGCGGGGCCAGGTCGGCCACGCGGCGGGAGGCCTCGCGCTGGCCAAAGCGCTCGGACACGGCCTGGTAAACCTCGCTGCGCAACATCCACAGCTGCAGTGCCGTGGTGGCGCCTTCCATTTGCACGCGTACGCGACGCACGGTTTTGGTGTCGCAGTCGAGCATGTGCTCCAGCATGGCCGAGCGGATGCGCGTCAGATCGCTTGCAGAGGCCTCGCGGATGCCTGCCATTTTCCGGCGCAAAGCATGCACGGCCTTGGACAGGGGTTTGAGGGCTTGAATCATGGAGCAGGGCGGATAAGGCTGGGGTGCAAACAAGGAAAGGCATGCCATGCCCTGTGGCGCCTGGTGCATGCGCCTGGGGTTGCCGCTTGTGCCGTGCGCACTTTGGCGGCGAGGATGGCAAGCCATGACTCATCCGTTAAGTGTAACGATTGATTTCGGTTGTGTCAGCGCCTTGGTTGCGCATGCGCGTCATTTCTTCTGCGGCGCTGGTGCAGGCACGTGAAGAAAACCGCGCACGCCCAAGCGTGTTCAAAGCGCGCTCAAAGACTGCCGCCAAAGCCGTTTTGCCGCCAGGCCTCGAACACGGTCACGGCCACGGCGTTGGACAGGTTCAGGCTGCGCTGGCCCGCGCGCATGGGCAGGCGCAGCTGCTGTGCGGGGGCGATGGCAGCGCGCACCGCATCGGGCAGGCCGCGCGTTTCGGCGCCAAACACCAGCCAGTCCCCAGGTTGAAAAGCCACCTCATGCACCCGGCGCGTGGCACGTGTGGTCAGCGCAAACAGGCGCGTGGCATGGGGTGTGCACGCGGCCACGAATGCGGCCCAGCCTGCGTGGCGGCGGACGGTGGCGTATTCGTGGTAATCCAGCCCGGCACGGCGCATGTGCTTGTCGTCCATGGAAAAGCCCAGCGGTTCGATCAGGTGCAGCGTGCAGCCGGTGTTGGCTGCCAGGCGGATCACGTTGCCGGTGTTGGGGGGGATTTCGGGCTCGACAAGGACGATGTGGAACATGGGAGCGATTGTGACGGCGCAGGCATGCCAGCGGGCTCAGCCCGTGCCAGAACGATGCCTGTCACCTGGGCGGCCCCAGCGGCCAGCAAGGGCAGGGCAGCGGCATGCAGCGTGGCGCCGGTGGTCATCACGTCATCTATCAGCACCACGCGGCGATGGTGCAGCAGGGCAGCGGCCGACGGGGCAAGGGCAAAGGCGTCGCGCACATTTTTCAGGCGCTGCGCACGCGGCAGATCGTGCTGGGGCAGGGTGTGGCGCGTGCGTTGCAGCACGCCTATGCGCAGCTTGCCAGGGGCCAGTGCCCGCGCCAGCCATTGCGCGGGGTTGTAGCCGCGCTCGGCCAGGCGCTGTGCAGACAGGGGCACGGGCAGCACGAGATCGGTGCTGGCCACGGCGTGAGCCACACCAGGCGCGGCGGCCAGCAACTGGCCCAGCGGCGCGGCCAGCCCAGGTGTTTGCGTGAATTTCCATTGCGCAATGAGTGATGTCCAGGGCCATGCATAGGACACAGCGGCCAGGCAGGCGTGCAGCGGCGGCGGTTGGCGCAGGCAGGCGCCGCAGCGCGTCACGCCTTCGGGCACAGGCAAGGCACAGGTCTGGCAGCGAGGCACGGCAGCGGCAAACCGCTGCACACAGGCGGCGCACAGCGCGCTGGCAGGCCATGCCTGACACACCAGGCACTGGCCAGGCAGGGCAGAAAGCAGGCGGGTGAACATTGGCGCAGCGGGGCAGGTGGCGGGTCAATATACTGCGCGCCACCGCGTTGCCAGCCCATTGCCGCCTTGTCCACTACCGTGTCATCTGCTGCCATCGACCTCGCTGCTGCGCGCCGCTGGCTGGCGCGCACGCCTGCCCAAGCGCCCTGGCTGCACGAGGAGGTGGCGCGGCGCATGGCTGAGCGCCTGGACATCATCCGCTTGCCCGTGCGTCAATGGGCACATTGGGCCCCCGCCCACAGTGGCCTGCAAGGGCAAGCACGGGTGGCGGCGCATTACCCCCATGCCAAGTGCCTGGCCGTTTGCGCGCAGGCCGGGCCCATGCCGCAAGCGCCCGCTGAGCCCGCAGGCTGGGCACAGCGGTGGGCGCGCCTGCTGCCCGGTGGGCGCCAGCCGGCCATGGCGGCAGCACCGCCCGCAGGCGCGGTGCAGCTGGTGTGGGCCAACATGCTGGCGCACCATGTGCCGCAGCCAGCGGATTTGCTGGCGGCGTGGCACCGCGCGCTGGCGGTGGATGGTTTTGTCATGTTCTCCTGCCTGGGGCCGGACACGCTCAAGGAACTGCGTGCCCTGTATGCCCGCCTGGGCTGGCCGCCGCCTGCGCACGCGCTGACCGACATGCACGACTGGGGCGACTGGCTGGTGGCGGCTGGTTTTGCCGAGCCGGTGATGGACATGGAGACCCTCGTGCTGACCTTCGAAACGCCAGAGCGCCTGCTGGCCGAGCTGCGCGAGCTGGGGCGCAACCTGCATCCGCTGCGCTTTGCCGGCCTGCGCACACCTGCCTGGCGCCGGCGTTTGCTGGCGGCAATGAACGAGAGCATGCGCGAGCCGCCAGGCACGGGGCCGCTGCGGCTGAGCTTCGAGATCATCTACGGCCATGCGCTCAAGCCGGCACCGCGCCATGCCGTGACAGGCGAAACCGCGATTTCTCTGGCCGACATGCGCACTTCATTGAAAAAAGGCATTAGGAATTTCCCGCCTGTTTGAGGTGTATCAAACATCCGCGTTGCTGGTTAAACTGCCATGAACTCGTTGGCCGCAAAGCTTGGCGTGCGGCAGTCGTGGTGGAGGCAATGGGAAACGTGGATAAGACGAAGAACATCGCATCGACATCGTGGACGACCTGGGCGCGGCATGCGCTGTGTTGGCTGGGCGCGTCAGCAGCCACCGCGGCGGCGCAGGTGAACGACTTGCCGGGCGGGCCAGCGGTGCGCCAGCTCAACCTGCACCCACCCGTCACCAAGATCGCCGAGGCGCAGCACTGGCTGCACTGGATGATGCTCATCATCTGCACGCTCATCTTCATCGGCGTGTTCTCGGTGATGTTCTATTCCATCTGGAAGCACCGCAAGTCCCAAGGAGCCAAGCCGGCGGCTTTCCATGAATCCGTGGGGGTGGAAGTGGCCTGGACTGTGGTGCCTTTCATCATCGTCATCCTCATGGCCCTGCCCGCCACCAAAGTGGTGGTGGCGCAAAAAGACACCACCAACGCCGACCTGACCATCAAAGTCACGGGCTACCAATGGAAATGGGGCTACGACTACCTGCAAGGCGAAGGCGCAGGCATTGGCTTTTTGTCCACGCTGGACGCCTCGCAGCGCGCGCTGTCGGATGCGGGCACCCCTGAAGGCGACGACTACCTGCTGCGCGTGGACAACCCCCTGGTGGTGCCCGTGGGCAAGAAGATCCGCATCATCACCACGGCCAATGACGTCATTCACGCCTGGATGGTGCCGGCCTTTGGCGTCAAGCAAGACGCCATTCCCGGCTTTGTGCGCGACACCTGGTTTCTCGCCGAGAAAACCGGCGACTTCTATGGCCAGTGCGCCGAGCTGTGCGGCAAGGAGCACGCCTACATGCCCATTCACGTGAAGGTGCTGCCGCCCAACGAATACAGTGCCTGGGTCAAGCAAACCCAAGAGCGCATGGCTGCGGCGGCCGCTGGCAAGCCGGGCTGAAAAGCCGCACGCGGATAGTTGCTGTTGTCTTTGAAAAACCGACTCCAGAAGGCCCCGTATGAGCGCCGTTTTGCCCCACCCCCACGCTGCTGACCCGCACGCCCACGGCGAGCACCACCACGCCGTGCCCACCGGCTGGCGCCGCTGGGTATTTGCCACCAACCACAAGGACATCGGCACGCTGTACCTGCTGTTTTCCTTTGCCATGCTCATGGTCGGCGGGGTGCTGGCGCTGCTGATTCGCGCTGAGCTGTTTCAGCCCGGTCTGCAAGTGGTCAACCCCGAACTGTTCAACCAGCTCACCACCATGCACGGGCTGATCATGGTGTTTGGCGCCATCATGCCGGCCTTTGTGGGCTTTGCGAACTGGATGCTGCCGCTGCAAATCGGCGCCAGCGATATGGCGTTCGCGCGCATGAACAACTTCAGCTTCTGGCTGCTGATTCCCTCCGGCATCATGCTGGTGGGCTCGTTTCTCATGCCTGGCGGCGCCCCCGCAGCGGGCTGGACGCTGTACGCACCGCTGACGCTACAAATGGGCCCCAGCATGGACATGGCCATCTTTGCCATGCACATCATGGGCGCCAGCTCCATCATGGGCGCCATCAACTTCATCACCACCATCCTGAACATGCGCGCGCCGGGCATGACGCTGATGAAAATGCCCATGTTCTGCTGGACCTGGCTCATCACCGCCTATTTGCTGATCGCCGTCATGCCCGTGCTGGCCGGCGCCATCACCATGACGCTGACCGACCGACACTTTGGCACCAGCTTCTTCAACCCTGCGGGCGGGGGCGACCCCATCATGTACCAGCACATCTTCTGGTTCTTTGGCCACCCCGAGGTCTACATCATGATCTTGCCGGCCTTCGGCATCATCAGCCAGGTGGTGCCGGCCTTTGCGCGCAAGAAGCTGTTTGGCTACGCCTCCATGGTGTATGCGGTGGCGGCCATTGCCATTCTCAGCTTCATCGTCTGGGCGCACCACATGTTCACCACCGGCATGCCGGTGACCGGGCAGCTGTTTTTCATGTACGCCACCATGCTGATTGCCGTGCCCACGGCGGTGAAGATCTTCAACTGGATCGCCACCATGTGGCGCGGCTCCATGACGTTTGAAACGCCCATGCTGTTTGCTGTGGGCTTCATCTTCGTGTTCACCATTGGCGGCTTCACCGGCCTGATGCCTGCCGTGGCGCCCATCGACACGCAGCTGCAAGACACCTACTACATCGTGGCCCACTTCCATTACGTGTTGGTGGCCGGTTCGCTGTTTGCGCTGTTTGCGGGCTTTTATTACTGGGCGCCCAAGTGGTGCGGCGTGATGTACAGCGAGCGGCGCGGGCAGATCCACTTTTGGTGGTCCATCATCTCCTTCAACGTCACGTTCTTTCCCATGCATTTTCTGGGGCTGGCAGGCATGCCGCGCCGCTATGCCGACTACCCCATGCAGTTTGCCGACTTCAACATGGTGTCTTCCATCGGCGCGTTCTTCTTTGGCTTTGCGCAGGTGTATTTCTTCCTCTTCATCGTGCTGCCCGCCATGCGCGGCCAGGGCGAAAAGGCGCCGCAAAAACCCTGGGAAGGGGCCGAGGGGCTGGAATGGGAAGTGCCTTCGCCCGCGCCGTTTCACACCTTTGAAACCCCGCCCAAGCTCGACGCCACGGCCACGCGGGTGGTGGGCTGAGCACGGCAGCACCAAGGAAAGCACCACCACATGATCACTGACGAGCAACGCAAGCGCAACGTGCGGCTGGGGCTGATCCTGGCCACCGTGGCGGCCATGTTTCTGGCGGGCTTTGTCGTGCGCCTGATGGTGCTGGGCGGCTGATGGGGCAGGCGGGCGCACAGGTGACCAGCGGGGAAGACCATGGTGATGCGGGCGGAAAATCTCAAGATGGTGGGCAAGCTGCTGGTGGTGGCCGCAGGCATGTTTGCCTTTGGCTATGCGCTCATTCCCATTTACCGCGCCATTTGCGATGCCACGGGCATCAACATTCTTTCGCTGAGCCAGGCGCAGGTGCCCGGTGGCAGCAAGGCGGGCAAGGCCGCGCGGGTGCTGCTCAACAGCCAGGTGGACGAAAGCCGCACCATCACCGTGGAGTTCGACACCAACGTGCGCGGCCCATGGCACTTCAAGCCCGAGCGCCGCACCATGCAGGTGCACCCGGGCGAGTTGGCTACGGTGATGTACGAGTTTGAAAACGTGCAGAGCCGCCGCATGGCTGCGCAGGCCATTCCCAGCTATGCGCCGCGACAGGCCACGGCGCACTTCAACAAGCTGGAATGCTTTTGCTTTACCCAGTACACGCTGGAGCCGGGCGAGAAAAAAAGCTGGCCCGTGGCTTTCGTGATCGATCCGCGCATTCCCAAGGACGTGACCACCATCACCTTGTCCTACACCTTCTTCGAGGTGGGCGGCCAAATCCCGCCCGCGCCCCAGGCGGCCGCCCAGGCTGTCGCGGCAGGAGAGCAGGCATGAGCGCGCCGCATCATCCGGCAGATGCCCCGCCGTCACCTGAAAGGCCGGCGTCGTTCTGGCGGTCGGTGCGGATGGTGGCCTGGGGTTTTCTGGGCGTGCGCAGAAAAAGCGATTACCAGCAGGATTTGGCGCAGGTCAATCCGTTTCATGTCATCGTGGCGGGCCTTCTGGGCGCACTCGCGCTGGTGCTGCTGCTGCTAGGCATCGTCCATTGGGTCGCTGGCAGCGGGTGAGTGCGCCGGGCCTGGTAATGCAACGATGACTTTGAATTTGCCCTGAGACACATCCAGAACCACGATCGCAGGAGTACACCGAGCATGAGCACAGCCACGACATCCGGCCAGGCGCCGTATTACTACGTTCCGGCCGAATCACGCCACCCGGTCATGGCCTCCATTGGCTTGTTCCTCGTCATTCTGGGAGCGGGACAGTGGGTCAACGGTGCCAGTTGGGCGCCCTGGGTATTTGGCCTGGGGCTGCTGTGGTGGCTGGTGGTGCTGTACCAGTGGTTTGCCGATGCGGTGCGTGAAAGCGAAGGCGGCCTGTATGGCCGCAAGATCGACTTGTCCTACCGCTGGAGCATGAGCTGGTTCATCTTCTCCGAGGTGATGTTCTTCGGTGCCTTCTTTACCGCCCTGTGGTGGGCGCGCGCACATGCTGTGCCCGCCCTGGGCAGTCTGGACAACGCGCTGCTGTGGCCTGATTTCAAGGCCGTGTGGCCCAGTGCTGCGGCCGGTGCCACGGCCTCGCCCGCAGGCACCGTGGAGCCATTTCAGACCATGGGGCCTTTCTGGCTGCCCACGATTAACACCGCGCTGCTGCTGACGTCTGGCGTCACCTTGACCATTGCGCACCATGCGCTGCAAGCGGGCCAGCGCGCGCGCGCCATCACTTTCATGTGGGCCACCGTGCTGCTGGGGGGCATCTTTCTGTGCGTGCAGGGCTATGAGTACTACCACGCCTATACCGACCTGAACCTCAAGCTCAGCTCCGGCATCTTTGGCTCCACCTTTTTCATGCTCACCGGCTTTCATGGCCTGCACGTGTTCGTGGGCATGCTCATGCTGCTGTTCATTACCCTGCGGCTGATGCGCGGGCATTTCACGCCCGAGCGGCATTTCGGCTTCGAGGGCGCCGCTTGGTACTGGCACTTCGTGGACGTGGTGTGGCTGGGGCTGTATATCCTGGTGTACTGGATGTAAGCTATAATATATATAGCTAAGAATCCTTTTAGGTAAAGCGCAAATGGCCTTTTTTACCACTCATCTTGGTTGGGGTCTTGAGCTGCTCAGGGCTTGAGAGGGATTCCCGAGGGCTGGATCCACCCCAGCTTCCAGGCCAGCAGGATGCAGATGAACAGCAGTACCGACAGCCCCACGCGAAGCGCCAGTGCCCGGGCCATGCGGTTTGCGCGGCGCGCGGGGTCTTCACCCGGTGCGTTGCGCCGCATCATGAAGACCAGAGCAGACACCAGACTGCCGATGATGCCCGCGAAGGCCAGTGCCACGAGAACTTGCTTCATGCCTCGCATTATTGACACGCACTCAGCGGCTGCAAAGGCCGCGCGGCGATGAGCCCAACCGCAGCAGTTTCCGCCTCTGTCCCTGCCGATGTGCCCATGGGGCGCTGGACAGCGGGCTGGCGTCGCGCGCTCGTCATCGTGCTGGCTCTGGCGGGCATGGCCCTGACGTTTTCCCTGGGGCGCTGGCAGTTGGCGCGCGCGGAACAAAAGCAGGCCATGCAGGCTGCACAGGCGCAGCGCCAGCGCCTGCCCGCACTGAACGCTGGCGCACTGGCGCCGCCTGTGCAGCCAGGCGACGCGCGCATACACCGCCATGTCCAGTTGCAAGGCCAGTGGCTGCCCGCGTACACCGTATTTCTGGACAACCGGCCCATGCAGGGACACAGCGGTTTCATCGTGCTCACCCCGCTCAGGCTGGCGCATGCCAACGCCAGCGATGCAGACGTGGTGCTGGTGCAGCGCGGCTGGGCGCCGCGCAACTTTGCCCAGCGCGATGCGCTGCCGCCCGTGCAGACCCCTGCTGGCCTGGTACACGTCACCGGCCGCTTGGCAGAGCGCCCGCCTGCCGTGTACGCGCTGGGCCAGGAAGGCAGCGGGCAGATTCGGCAGAATCTCGATATCGCAGGTTTTCAGCGCGAAACCGGCTTGCCGCTGGCGGCGCTGATCGTGGTGCAAACCGGCGCGTCTTCCGACGGGCTGCGCCGCGACTGGCCCGAGCCTGCCACCGGCGTGCACAAGCACCACGGCTATGCCTTTCAGTGGTTTGGCCTGTGCGCCCTCATCGGCTTGCTTTTCATGTGGTTCCAAGTTGTCCGCCCTCTCCAACAAACCTTCCGCCACTGACGGCGCCGCCCCAGGGTATCGGCGGGACGAACCGCTGGGCCTGACCGTGCACAGCCTGCCTGCGCCCGAAGCCATGGACGTGCATGCGCGCCGCACGCGTGCGGGCCGCTGGAAGATGCTGGGCCTGGCCCTGGTGTGCGCTGCGCCAGTGCTGGCTTCGTATTTCAGCTATTACGTGCTGCGCCCTGAAGGGCGCACCGCCTATGGCACCCTTATCGAGCCGCAGCGCCCCATTCCCGAGGGCGCCTCGGGCGCCGACCTGAACGGCCAGCCCTTTGCCCTGGCATCACTCAAAGGCCAGTGGCTGCTGGTCAGCGTGGGCGGCGGCGCCTGCGACGCGCGCTGCGAAAGCAATCTGTACCTGCAACGCCAGTTGCGCGAAAGCCTGGGCAGAGACAAAGACCGCATGGACAGGGTCTGGCTGGTCAGCGACGGCGTCCGCGTGCCCGAGGCGCTGCGCCCTGCGCTGAGCCAGGCCACTGTGGTGCGTGTGCCTCTTGACGTGCTCAACACCTGGTTGAAAGCGCAAGATGGCCACGCCCTGAGCGATCACCTGTACGTCGTGGATCCGCAAGGGCACTGGATGATGCGTTTTCCCCCCGCGCTGGACACTGCAGGCGCAGCCAAAGCCAAGCGCGATTTGACACGCCTGATGCGCGCCTCGGCCAGCTGGGACAAGGCTGGGCGCTGACATGGACGCGACGCCCCTGTACGACCTCAACCCGCTGGCGCGCCTGATGGGCATGGGGCTGCTGCTGGCTGGCGTGCCCCTGGCCTGGCTGTGGCTGCGCCACCGCCAGCGCACGCCGGCGCAGCGCCTGCACGCGCTCACGCTGCTGACGCTGTTTCTCACCTTCGATCTGGTGCTGTTTGGCGCCTTCACGCGCCTGACCGACTCGGGTCTGGGCTGCCCCGACTGGCCCGGCTGCTACGGCCAGGCCAGCCCCGTGGGCGCGCGCGAGCACATTGCCGCTGCCCAGGCGGCCCAGCCCAGCGGCCCCGTCACGCACCGCAAGGCTTGGATCGAGATGATCCACCGCTACCTGGCCACCAGTGTGGGCGTGCTCATTCTCGTGCTGGCGGCCCGCACCTGGTGGCACTGGCGGCGCGGGCCGGGGCAGGGCGCTTGGCCTGGCCCGGCTTCGGCCGTGCTGCACCCCGGCTGGCCTTTGCTGACGCTGCTGTGGGTGTGCGTGCAAGGCGCTTTTGGCGCGCTCACGGTGACGATGAAGCTGTTTCCCGCCATCGTCACCTTGCACCTGCTGGGCGGCGTGGGCCTGCTGGTGCTGCTGGCGGTGCAGGCCGGGCGCTATGCCCAGGCCGCTGGCGCCGTGCCCGAGCCGCTGCCGCCCCGGCTGCGCGCGCTGCTGTGGGCCACGGCGCTGGCTGCCGGCGTGCAAGTGGCGCTGGGCGGCTGGGTCAGCACCAACTACGCCGTGCTGGTGTGCGACAGCTTTCCTACCTGCCAGGGCCGCTGGTGGCCTGCCATGGACTTTGCGCGCGGCTTTGAGCTGTGGCGCCCCCTGGGCCATGCGGGCGATGGCACGCTGCTGACGCTGCCCGCGCTCACCGCCATTCACTACACCCACCGCCTGTTTGCCTATGCCGTGCTGGCGCTGCTGGCGCTGCTGGTCTGGCGCCTGCGCTGCGCCCGGCGCCTGGCGGTGCAGCGGCGCTGGCTGCTGGGTTTGGGGGCGTTGCAGCTGCTCACGGGCTTGTCCAACGTGGTGCTGGGCTGGCCGCTGCTGGCCGCACTGCTGCACACCGGCGGCGCAGCGGCGTTGATGACGACGCTGGCCTGGGCCCTGTGCGCCAGCCGGGCGCAGCCCGCTGACCAGGCCACACCCGCCGCTTGGGCACGGCCCAGGCTGCGACAGGAGCAAGGGGCATGAGCAAAACGCCGCAACCCGCGCCCGCCGCCGGCCTGCCCGACATGCCGCTGTGGCGGCAGTACTACGTGCTGACCAAGCCGCGTGTGGTGCAGCTGATCGTGTTTTGCGCTTTCATCGGCATGGTGCTGGCCGTGCCGGGCTTGCCGGACGCGGCCGCGCTGGGCCGCATGGCCGTGGCCTGCGCGGGCATTTGGCTGGTGGCGGGCGCGGCGGCGGCTTTCAATTGCCTGATCGAAAAAAGCATCGACGCCAAGATGAAACGCACCGCCTGGCGCCCCACCGCGCGCGGGCAGCTCAGCGATGCGCAGGCGCTGGCGTTTTCGGGCCTGCTGTGTGCGGGCGGCTCGGCCCTGCTGTATGCGGCGGTCAACCCGCTGACCATGTGGCTGACCCTGGGCACCTTTGTGGGCTATGCGGTCATTTACACCCTCATCCTCAAGCCGTTGACGCCGCAAAACATCGTCATTGGCGGCGCCAGCGGCGCCATGCCCCCCGTGCTGGGCTGGGCCGCCATGACCGGGCGCGTGGACCCGGAGGCGATGATGCTGTTTCTCATCATCTTTCTGTGGACGCCGCCGCACTTCTGGGCGCTGGCGCTGTACCGGGTGGAGGACTACCGCAAAAGCGGCCTGCCCATGCTGCCGGTGACGCACGGCAACGAATTCACACGTCTGCAAGTGCTGCTGTACACCATCATCTTGTTGGCCGCCTGCCTGCTGCCCTTTATCTACCGCATGAGCGGCTGGCTGTATTTGCTGGCGGCGCTGGCGCTGAACGCCGGTTTCATTGGTCATGCGTTCAGTCTCTGGCGCCGGTATTCCGACACGCTGGCGCGCAAGACCTTCCGCTTTTCATTGATCCACCTGTCCCTGCTGTTCGCGGCGCTGCTGGTGGATCATTACCTGCCGTTTCGATAGATGCCATGAAAAGACGAGTTGCTATTCAAGCAATAGCCTGCAGCGCCCTGGTGACGGGCATTTTTGCCTTGCCCGCTTGCACGCCCAACGAGCCGAAGTTTCATGCACTGGACATCACCGGCGCCGATTACGCCAAGGACTTTCAGTTGACCGACTTTCATGGCCAACCCCGGCAGCTGGCTGATTTCGCGGGCAAGGCCGTGATCGTGTTTTTCGGTTTCACGCAATGCCCCGACGTGTGCCCCACCACCATGGGCGAGATGGTGCAGCTCAAACAGGCCCTGGACGCAGACGGCGACAGGCTGCAAGTGCTGTTCATCAGCATCGACCCCGAGCGCGATACGCCCGAGGTACTGCGTGAGTACATGGCCGCGTTTGATCCGTCTTTCCTGGGGCTGTACGCTGGCTCGGCCGATGCGCTGGCCGCCCTGGCCAAGCAGTTCAAGGTCTATTACAAGAAAGTGCCGGGCAGCACGCCCGATACCTACAGCATGGACCACACCGCCGCCAGCTACGTGTATGACCCGCAGGGGCGCCTGCGCCTGTACGTGCGCCCCGGCACCCCCACCGACCATCTGCGCAGCGATGTGCAGCAGCTGCTCAAAGGCGGATAAGGCGCGCACAGTGGTTTTGAGTGCTACTAAATAAGTAGCTAAAAACCGTTATGTAGTGCGCGCAAATGGCCTTTTTTATTCAGTCCGAATACCCTGCGTACGGATCACCTCGCCCAGCGTCTGCGTTTCGCTGCGGATGCGGTTGGCCAGCGCCTCGGGCGATGAGCCCACGGCTTGCCAGCCTTGCCTGAACAGGCGCTGGCGCATCTCGGGCGTGCGCACAATGGTGCTGATGGCTTCGGCCAGTTTGTCAATGTGCGCACGGGGCATGTGCGCGGGCGCAGCCACGGCGTTCCAGACCTGCAAGTCCATCCCTTGCACCCCCGCGTCGGCCAGGCTAGGCAGGTTGGGCGCCAGGGGGCTGCGCCCGCTGGCCGTGATGCCCAGGCCGCGCAGCTTGCCGGCCTGGATTTGGGCGTTGGCCAGCGCAGGCGGCAGCATGGACAGGTGCAAATCGCCCGCCACCAGCGCATTGAACACCTGCGGGTAGCCGGGGTAGGGCACGTGCACCGGGGCGATACCCGTGCGTTTTTTCAAAAGCTCCATGCCCAAATGGCCCATGGTGCCTACGCCGGGGCTGCCATAGCTCCACTTGTCGCCCGCCGCGCGCGCTGCGGCCAAAAAGGCGCGCACGTCGGCTCCCGGGGCTTGTGCGGGCGCTACCAGCACCAGCGGCGCCAAGCCGATCAGGCTGACCGGGGCCAGGTCTTTCAGCGGGTCAAAGCGCGTGGCCGGGTTGATGAGCTTGGCGATGGTCAGGTTGACGTTGATCATCAGCCCGATGGTGTGGCCGTCGGTGGCCTTGGCCACCGCATCGGCACCGATGTTGCCGCTGGCGCCAGGTTTGTTGTCCACCACCACGGGCTGGCCCAGCGCCTTTTCCAGCGGCTCGGCCAGTGCGCGCGCGGTCAGATCGGGCGATGAACCGGCAGGAAAGCCCACCACCAGGTGCAGCGGCCGCGTGGGCCAGGTGGCGGTGTGGGAAGAAGCCGCGGTGGTCGGTGCTTGCGCCAGCGCGGCGGCAGGCCAGGCCGCGGCGGCGGTCAGCACGCGGCGGCGCGAGAGAAAAAGCGGTGCGGTCATGGCAAAAAACCCGTGAGATGAAAAAAAGCCCCAGGCCGGCGCCTGGGGCATGGGAGCAGTGGTGTGGGCGTTGGGTGAGGATGGGCCTGGTGGGCTTGTGTGGTGTTGCGCCTTCAGGCATAGGCCGCCAGGGCGGCTTTCATCTTCTTCATGGCGGCCACTTCGATCTGGCGGATGCGCTCGGCGCTCACGCCGTATTCGGCGGCCAGCTCGTGCAGCGTCATGCCGCCAGAGCCGTCGTCATGAACGTTCAGCCAGCGCTCGGTGACGATGCGGCGGCTGCGCTCGTCCAGGCTTTGCAGGGCCGTGGCAATGCCTTCGGTAGCTAGCACGTCGCGCTGGGCCGATTCGATCATGGCCGTGGGTTCGTGCCGCTCGTCCGACAGATAGGCAATGGGGCCAAAGGCCTGCTCGCCGTCGTCGGCCGGGGCCGGATCCAGCAGCACGTCGCCACCGGACAGGCGCGTTTCCATCTCGCGCACTTCCTCGGGCTTGACACCCAGCTCGCGTGCCACGGTGCCCACTTGCGCGTCGGTCAGCGCGTGGCGGTGGGTGATGTCGGCTTCGGCGTCTTCGGCCTTGAAGCCCTGCTTCATCGAGCGTAGGTTGAAAAACAGCTTGCGCTGCGCCTTGGTGGTGGCCACTTTCACCAGGCGCCAGTTTTTCAGGATGTATTCGTGAATCTCAGCCTTGATCCAGTGCAGCGCGTAGCTGACCAGGCGCACGCCCTGATCGGGGTCAAAGCGCTTGACGGCCTTCATCAGCCCCACGTTGCCTTCCTGAATCAGGTCGGCCTGCGGCAGGCCATAGCCCAGGTACTGGCGCGAGGTGGCCACCACCAGACGCAGGTGCGACAGCACCAGCCGGCCAGCGGCTTCCAGGCTGCCGTTGTCGCGCAGGTCGCGGGCAAAGCGCTGCTCTTCTTCCTGCGTGAGCATGGGCATGCGGTTGACGGCGGTGATGTAGGCGTCCAGATTGCCCAGCGGCGGCACGACAGCCCACGGATTGGCCAGGGCCACGGCCGTGCTGGAGGTGCGGGGTGCCGGTTGGGTCATGGGTGAATGTCCTTTCATGTCAGTCGGGTATTTTAGCACTCTCTTGGAATGAGTGCTAAGGACAAAGTTCCCCCTGCCGGTTCTTGCCAATCGCCCGTCCGGCAGATCTGCGCTGCCGAGGCCGCATACCCATATCGTTTACCCTGCATGGCTTGCCCGCGCGCAGCGGGCGTTGACCGTGCGCAAGAACCGATGCCTTCCACCCTTTCAACCACCGCTGCAGATGCCCAGGCCGCCGCTGCGGGCCAGTTCGTCAGTTTTCCTGGCTCGCCTTTTCAGCTCTATCAGCCGTACCCGCCCGCAGGCGACCAGCCCACGGCCATTGCCGAGCTGGTGGAAGGCGTGCAAGACGGCGAGGTGTTTCAGACCCTGCTGGGCGTGACCGGCTCGGGCAAGACCTTCACCATGGCCAACGTGATTGCCCGCCTGGGCCGCCCGGCCATTGTGTTTGCGC
>JAUNHQ010000115.1 GCA_030535425.1 Pseudomonadota bacterium
CTGCGCCAACACCCGCACCCGCAGGCAGCGCCCCCGTGGCGGTGGACGATGCGGCCACCATGACCGCCGGGCAGGCCGTGAGCATCAACGTGCTGAGCAACGACACCGATGCCGATGGCGACCTGGATGCCAGCACCGTGCGCTTTGTGGATCCGCCCAGCGGCGCCAGCCTGTCCAGCGATGGCCGCACCCTCACGGTGCCGAGCCAGGGCACGTGGACGGTAAACGCGCAAGGTGTGGTCACTTTCACCCCCGTATCCGGCTTTACCGGCACCCCCACCGAGGTGGAATACACCGTGGCCGATGCGCGCGGCAATGTGTCGGACTCGGCGGATATCCGCATCAGCGTGTCAGCCGCTGCTGGCGGTGGCTCGGCCGATTGCTACAACGAAGCCATGTACCGCACGGGCACGACCTATGCCGTGACCATGCGTACCAGCACAGGAAGCACCGTTACCAACACCTATACCGTACTGGGGACGGCCAGCTTCCGTGGGCAAACGCTGCCGCAGACGCAGGTGCGCTCATCCGAAGGCCTGGTTTCGCTGCTCTACAGCAACCTGGCGCAGGGCAATGTTCAAGACTATGGCGGCACCTTCACCATGACCAATGGCGAGACGGATACCTACCACTACGAGCCTGTCATGCTTACCCCGGTGTCGATGACCGTGGGGCAAACGTTCAGCCAGACCATCACCCAGTACAACACCAGCACGGGTTCGAACACGCCCTTGCCTTTCACGCGCACCGTCAAGTACGAGGGCAGGGAAAGCATCACCGTGCCCGCCGGCACGTTCCAGACCTGCCGCATGAGCAACAGCTTCAGCAGCAACGGCAGCGTCACGGGCACAACGTCGTATTGGCTGGTGGCTTCGGGTCAATACCGCGGCCTGGCCGTGAAAACGATCAGCTATGAGCCCAACGGCAGCGTGTCCGGCAGCCGCGAGGCCACGGCCTTGTCTGCTGACTGGAAATAACCCGCCCTGATCGGTGACTTGCCAGCCGGGAGGCGCGTGATGCGCCCCCGGTTTTTTTTATGCCTGCCATCGGCGTCTGATGACTGCATGTCCAATGGTTTGCGATGGGGCGCCGATAAAATGCCCTGCGTTCCTGCAGCTTCCTGACAGTCATGCCCAACACCACCTTGATGGCCAATGCCATCCGCGCCCTGGCGATGGACGCCGTTCAACAAGCCAAGTCGGGCCACCCCGGCGCACCCATGGGCATGGCCGAAATGGCCGTGGCGCTGTGGAGCCGCCACCTGCGCCACAACCCGGCCAACCCGCGCTGGGCCGGGCGCGACCGCTTCGTGCTCTCCAACGGCCATGCGTCCATGCTGCTGTATGCCTTGCTGCACCTGAGCGGCTATGACCTGCCGCTGCAAGAGCTGAAAAACTTTCGCCAGCTGCACAGCAAGACCGCCGGCCACCCCGAATGGGGCCTGACCCCTGGTGTGGAAACCACCACCGGCCCGCTGGGCCAGGGCGTGACCAACGCCGTGGGCATGGCGCTGGCCGAAAAGCTGCTGGCCGCTGAATTCAACCGCCCCGGCCACGACATCGTGGACCACCACACCTATGTGTTCCTGGGCGACGGTTGCCTGATGGAAGGCATCAGCCACGAAGCCTGCGCCCTGGCCGGCGCGTGGAAGCTCAACAAGCTCATCGCCCTGTACGACGACAACGGCATCAGCATCGACGGGCAGGTGGCGCCCTGGTTCGTGGATGACACGGCCAAGCGCTTTGCCGCGTACCAGTGGCACGTGATCGGCCCCGTGGACGGGCACGACGTGGACGCGCTGGACAAGGCCATTGCCGCCGCCAAGCAAAGCGACAAGCCCACGCTGATCGTGTGCAAGACGCACATTGGCCACGGCAGCCCCAACCGCGCGGGCACGGCCAAGGCCCACGGCGAGCCGCTGGGCGAAGAAGAAATCGCCCTAACCCGCCAGGCGCTGGGCTGGACGCACGGCGCCTTTGAAGTGCCCGAGCAGGTGTACGCCGACTTCAGCGCCCAGGCCCGCGGCGCCCAGGCCGAGCGCGAGTGGGACGCGCGCTTTGCCGCCTATGCCAAGGCCCACCCCGCGCTGGCGGCCGAATTCACCCGCCGCATGGCGGGCCAGCTGCCCGCCAACTTTGCCCAGGTGGTGGTGGATGCCGCCGTGGCCGCCCACCAGAAGGCCGAAACCGTGGCCAGCCGCAAGGCCAGCCAGCTGGCGCTGGAGGCGCTGGCCGCCGCGCTGCCCGAAATGCTGGGCGGCAGCGCCGACCTCACGGGCTCCAACCTCACGCAAGTCAAGGCCACCCCTGCGCTGCGCATCGACGCCAAAGGCGCCGTGGTCAAAGGTGAAGACGGCCAGATCGGCCGCCACATCAACTACGGCGTGCGCGAATTCGGCATGGCCGCCATCATGAACGGTGTGGCCCTGCACGGCGGCTTCATTCCCTATGGCGGCACCTTCCTCACCTTCAGCGACTACAGCCGCAACGCCATCCGCATGGCCGCGCTGATGAAGCAGCGCGTCATCCACGTCTTCACCCACGACAGCATCGGCCTGGGCGAAGACGGCCCCACGCACCAGAGCATTGAGCACGCGGCCAGCCTGCGCCTGATCCCGGGCCTGGACGTGTGGCGCCCTGCCGATACGGTGGAAACACTGATCGCCTGGGCCGTGGCCCTGGGCCACAAGGACAAGCCCACCGCCTTGCTGCTGAGCCGCCAGAACCTGCCCTATCTGCCCAAGCGCGACCTGAGCGACATCAGCCGTGGCGCCTACGTGCTGAGCGAGCCGCAGGACGTGGGCCTGAAGAAAAAGCCCCAGGCCGTGCTGATCGCCACCGGCAGCGAAGTGCAGCTGGCCCTGGCCGCGCAAGAGCTGCTGGCCGCCCAGAAAATTGCCGTGCGCGTGGTGTCCATGCCCAGCACCACGGCCTTTGACCGCCAGGACGTGAAATACAAAACCGCCGTGCTGCCCGCGCGTCTGCCGCGCATCGCCGTGGAAATGGGCAGCACCGACGGCTGGTGGAAATACGGCTGCGCCGCCGTGGTGGGCATCGACCGCTATGGCGAATCGGCCCCCGCGCCGGTGCTGTTCGAGCACTTTGGCTTCACACCCGAAAACGTGGCCGCCACGGTGCAGGCGGTGCTGCGGCGGGCCTGATGCGCGGCAGCGGCGGCGCTATGCCGGGCTCTCAGTCCTTCAGCCCCTCGGGCAGCTCGTCGCCCGGCATGGGCGGCACGTCGGGGCTGGCGGCCAGCCAGGCCTCAAAGCCGTCCAGCGCCTCTTGCTCCGACATGCGCAGGGCGCGCTCGCGGAAAAACGCCGCCGTTCTGAAAGCCGACAGCTTTTCGGCAATGGCCGCAGTGAACAATTGGTTCATCGACATTTCTTCTTCCTTGGCCCCCTCACGGGCATAGGCCATCAGCGATGATGGGTAAACGCAAAGCGTCGTTCGCCATGAGGGTTCTTCTCCATAGGCAGCGTTTGCCAGAAGGCGCCGGGCGTATAAAACGGCCCGTAGCGCATGTGCCTTGCCATCTGTGGCCAGACGGCTTGGAAATGGTTTCGTATTGCAGCATCAGCAACGCAAGCACAACCGCCCGAGCTGCTATTTTGCGGCACCACAAGCAGGCACAAGGCTAAATTCACACCATCCTTCATATCAACCCAACCAGGAGATCACAATGACCATCAAGATCGGCATCAACGGCTTTGGCCGCATCGGGCGCATGGTGTTTCGCGCGGCGGTGAAGAATTTTTCTGACATCGAGGTCGTGGGCATCAACGACCTGCTGGAGCCTGATTACCTGGCCTACATGCTCAAGTACGACAGCGTGCATGGCCGCTTTGACGGCGACGTGAAGGTCGAGGGCAACACCCTCATCGTCAACGGCAAGAAGATCCGCCTGACGGCCGAGAAAGACCCCGCCAACCTGAAGTGGGGCGAGGTGGGCGCCGAGGTGGTGATCGAATCCACCGGCATCTTCCTGACCAAGGAAGGCGCGCAAAAACACATCGACGCCGGCGCTAAGAAAGTCATCATGAGCGCGCCATCCAAAGACGATACGCCCATGTTCGTGCACGGCGTCAACTGCGCCAAGTACGCGGGCGAGCCCATCATCAGCAACGCCTCTTGCACCACCAATTGCCTGGCCCCGGTGGCCAAGGTGCTGCACGACAAATGGGGCATCAAGCGCGGCCTGATGACTACTGTGCACGCAGCCACCGCCACGCAAAAAACCGTGGACGGCCCCAGCAACAAAGACTGGCGCGGCGGCCGTGGCATTCTGGAAAACATCATCCCCAGCTCCACCGGCGCGGCCAAGGCCGTGGGCGTGGTGCTGCCTGAGCTCAAGGGCAAGCTCACCGGCATGTCTTTCCGCGTGCCCACCTCCGACGTGTCGGTGGTCGATCTGACCGTGGAGCTGGACAAGCCCGCCACCTACGAAGAAATCTGCGCCGAGATGAAAGCCCAGAGCGAAGGCAAGATGAAAGGCGTGCTGGGCTACACCGACGAGAAAGTGGTGGCCACCGACTTCCGCGGCGATGCGCGCAGCAGCATTTTTGACGCCGACGCCGGCATCGCACTGGACGGCACCTTTATCAAGGTGGTGAGCTGGTACGACAACGAGTGGGGCTACTCCAACCGCTGCCTGGACATGGTGCGCGTGGTCAGCGCCAAGTAAACCCCCTGACTGGCCATTGCCCCGTGCGCGGTTTTCGCGCCGGGGTTTTTTATTGCCTAAAAAGACTGTTTGCGCTTTATTTGCCACAATGTTTGCTACTTTATTGGTAGCGAATGGCAAGTGAATGCACGGTCTTTGGAAGGGTGGCAACGGGTGGCTCTTCGGGCATGAAGCGCGCACTCACGGGCCAGCGTACTGGCGGGCGGGCTGCAGCACCTGCCGCAAATAGCGCCCGGTGTGGCTGGCGGCGCAGGCGGCCACGTCTTCGGGGGTGCCCTGGGCCACCACGGTGCCGCCGCCGGCGCCGCCTTCGGGGCCCATGTCGATGAGCCAGTCGGCGGTCTTGATGACGTCCAGGTTGTGCTCGATGACCACGATGGTGTTGCCCGCATCGCGCAGCTGGTGCAGCACGTTCAGCAGCAGTTCGATGTCGGCAAAGTGCAAGCCAGTGGTGGGCTCGTCCAGGATGTAGAGGGTGCGGCCCGTGTCGCGCTTGGACAGCTCCAGCGCCAGCTTGACGCGCTGGGCCTCGCCGCCGGACAGGGTGGTGGCGCTTTGGCCCAGGGTGACGTAGCTCAGGCCCACGTCCATCAGGGTTTGCAGCTTGCGGGCAATGGCGGGCTGGTCTTTGAAAAAGGCCAGGGCTTCTTGCACCGTCATGTCCAGGATTTGCGCGATGTGCTTGCCCTTCCACTGCACTTGCAGGGTTTCGCGGTTGTAGCGCTGGCCGTGGCACACGTCGCAGGGCACGTACACGTCGGGCAGAAAGTGCATTTCCACTTTCACCACGCCGTCGCCCTGGCAGGCTTCGCAGCGGCCGCCGCCGCTGGACTGGGGCACGTTGAAGGAAAAGCGCCCGGGGCCGTAGCCGCGCTCTTTGGCGGTGGGCACTTCGGCCATCAGCTCGCGGATGGGGGTGAACAGGCCGGTGTAGGTGGCGGGGTTGCTGCGCGGGGTGCGGCCAA
>JAUNHQ010000116.1 GCA_030535425.1 Pseudomonadota bacterium
TGGCGGCCAGCAGCATCATGGCCATGGGCTTGCCCACGATGTTGCTGCGGCCAATGACCACGGCGTGCTTGCCGCGCAAATCTGTCAGGCCGATGGATTCGAGCATCTTCATGCAGCCATAGGGCGTGCAGGAGCGAAAGCCGGGCTGGCCGGTCATGAGCGCGCCGGCGCTGGCGATGTGAAAGCCGTCCACGTCCTTGGCGGGGGAGATGGCTTCGATGACCTTGTGGTCATCAATGTGCGCGGGCAGCGGCAGTTGCACCAGGATGCCGTGCACGGCGGGGTCGGCGTTGAGCACGGCAATGCGCGCCAGCAGCTCGGCTTCGGTCAGCTCGGCGCCGTGGTGCTCCAGCACGGAGCGAAAGCCCACGGCCTCGCAAGCCTTGACCTTGTTGCGCACGTACACCTGGCTGGCCGGGTTGTCGCCCACCAGCAGCACGGCCAGGCCGGGGGTGAGGCCGCGGGCCTTGAGCAGCTGGGTCTGGCGGGCAATGTCTTCACGGGTTTGCCGGGCAAGCGCGTTGCCGTCAATCAACTGGGCAGTCATGAGGTGTTGCTATGTCAAAAAGGCCATTTGCGCGCGTCTATCAAGCGCAAGCAGCTATAAAAATAAGAGCAACCAAATGGCCTGGCAGTGCCCGGGCGGTCAGGCCTTGGGCGCGGATTGGTTGAGGGCGATCTTGAGCAGGTCGGCTACGGTGTTGGCGCGCAGCTTTTCCATGATGTTGGCGCGGTGCGCTTCCACGGTCTTGATGCTGATGCTCAAGTCGTCGGCAATCTGCTTGTTCAGGCGGCCGGCGACGATGCGCTCAAGCACCTGGGCTTCGCGGCTGGTGAGCTTGGCCATCAGCGCCTCGCGGCTGGCGGCTTGCTGATGGGCTTCGAAGGCGGTGCGCGCCTGCTCCAGCATGCGCTCGACCAGGGGCATCAGCTCGTCTTCCTTGAAGGGCTTCTGGATGAAATCCATGGCGCCCTTTTTCATGGTTTCCACGGCCAGGGGCACGTCGCCGTGGCCGGTGATGAAGGCAATGGGCAGGGGCGAGGCGCGCTCGATCAGGCGGTCTTGCAGCTCCAGCCCGCTCATGCCGTCCATGCGGATGTCGACGATCAGGCAGGCCACCTCGCGCGGGTCGTAGCGGGCCAAAAAGGCTTCGGCCGATTCAAAGCAGCGCACGCGAAAGTCCTGACCTTCGAGCAGCCATTGCACGGAATCGCGCACGGCCTCGTCATCGTCTACCACGTACACCGTGCCACGTTTGGGAATCAAGCTCATGTTGCCGTTGCGGTTTTGCCGTTGGTGGAGGGGCTGTCACCATCGTGGGCCGGCCCGACTGGAATCCAGAAAGTGAAGCGGCAACCCGCGATGTGGCCGGCATTGTAGAGGTTCTCCGCACTGATGCGGCCCTGGTGCGCCTCGACGATGGAGCGGCACAGGTTCAGGCCAATGCCCAGCCCCTCGGTCTTGGTGGAAAAGAAAGCCTCGAACAGCCGCTCCAGCACTTCCGGCGGCAGGCCGCGGCCGGTGTCGGTGACGCTGAACTGCACCACGGGCATGCCGTCGATCTCGCGCGCGCCCACGCGCAGCTCCACCTTGCGGCTGCCAGGCGGGCGCTCGGCCGCGTCAATGGATTCGGCGCCGTTTTTGATGAGGTTGATGAGCGCCTGCTCGATGAGAATGGGGTCAACGAACAGCGCGGGCAGGCGCGCGGCCACCTGGTGCGTCAGCTGCACGTGGCGGCGGCGCGCCACGATCTCGGCCAGCTCGATCACCTGCTCCATCATGGTGTCCACCTCGGCCCACTGGCGGCGTGGCTCGCTGCGTTTGACGAAGCTGCGGATGTGGTGCACCACCTGCCCGGCGCGCTGGGCCTGGCGCGCGGTTTTTTCCAGCGCGCCCAGCAGGTCGTCCTGGGCAATGCCGCCGCCTTTGATGCGCGAGATCATGCCCGTGCAGTAGTTGCTGATGGCCGTCAGCGGCTGGTTCAGCTCGTGCGCCACGCTGGAGGCCATCTCGCCCATGGTGATCAGGCGGCTGGCGGTTTGCGCACGCTCGGCCTGGGCGGCGGCCAACTCGGCGGCATGGTGGCGGGCGGTGATGTCGGTGGCGATCACCATTTGCGCCAGCCGCCCGTCCACCCAGTTGAGGTAGCGCGTGCGCACTTCCAGCCACTTGTCCAGGCGCTCGATATAGACCTCGGCATGGTCGGTGACGGGGGCCGTGGCCAGGCCGTCCAGCGGCAGGCCGGCAAAGGCGTCCACGATGTCCAGGCTTTCGTCGGACAGCTGCGCCTTGGGCGTGCCCCCGCGCACCAGCAGCTTCATGTGGCCGTGGGTGGTGGTGCCAAACCACTGGCGGTACAGCTTGTTGGCAAACAGCAGCTCCTGGCTGCCCAGCGGGGCCACGGAAACGGAGGCGTCCAACGCCTCCAGCACGATGGTGAAGCGGTCGTGCGCGGCCGAGAGCTGCTGGCGCACGCGGTTGGGCTCGGTGATGTCGGTCATCGAGCCCATCCACCCGGTTTGCCGGCCCGAAGCGTCGATCAGCGGCGAGACGTACAGCCGTGCATCGAACAGGCTGCCATCCTTGCGCTTGACGCGCATTTGCAGGCCAGTGGGGTCAACGGTGCCGCCCAGCTCATCGGTCAGCAGTGCCGACAGCGCCTCGCGGTCTTCGTCTGGCCAGTAGGAAAAGGGCTGGGACTGGCCCAGCAGCTCCTGCTCGCTCCAGCCGGTCATCTGGCAAAAGGCGGGGTTGACATAGGTGATGTGGCCCTGCATGTCCAGCGCGCGCATGCCGGTGAGCACAGAGTTTTCCATGGCACGGCGAAAGCTGGTTTCTGCCTGCAGCGCCTGCTGCGCCCGCTGGCGGTGGCGGCTCTGGCGCCAGTTGGCAATCAGCATCCAGGCCGTCATGGCGGCCAGCGCGGCAGCCAGCCAGAACAGTGTGTTGCCGACCACGTAAGGGCTGGTGCTCCAGGCCTGGGCGCGCAAAATCAACTCGTTGCCCACGGGTGAGACAGGCACCTCGAACGCATTGAGGCGCTCAGACCAAGGCAGGTATTGCAGCAGGCTGGGCCTGTCCAGAATGCTGTGGCCTGCCAGGAAGCGCCCTTGTCCATCCAGAAAGGCCGTGGCGTACTGGGTCAGCACGGCCAAAGGCATGCCGTGGTGCAGCAAGCCATCCACGGAGTATTCGGCCAGCAACTCGCCGTCGAACTGCCCTTGCGCGCGTATCGGCACATGCAATTGCAATGTGGCGCCCGTTTCGGCATGAGGCAGGGGGGACGAATACACCGGCTGCAGCAGGTCACGCGCCAGATCGAAACCCGTGCGGACGGGGCCAGGTGTCAGCAAGCTGTTTTGCAGATCGTCTGCACCTGTGTTTTCACTGAGCGACACCTCGCTAATCAATAAGCGGCGCTGCGCGTCGATCCAGTGCAGGGCGCGCAGCTCGGGTGCTTGCATGACCAGCGCCTGTGCCCGGGCGGCAAAGCCGGCGTTATCCACATCGCCGTTGCCGATGTCATGTGCCAGTCGCATGATCTGCTCCTGCCGAGCCAGCAGATGCAGCCGCAAATGCTGCTGGCCGTATTCAAGATCACGCTTGATGACTTCACGCTCGCGGTGCATCTCCTCGACCCGCAAGTACCAGAACGCCGAGGCAATGGCCGCCAAAAACAGCAGCACCGTCACCAGCGGAATCAGGTGCGACAACCAATCGGCGCGCAGCAAGCCGCGCAGCCAGCGAGCCTGGCGCAGCGAGGCAGGGCCGTCCTGGCTGGTGAAGGAAGAAGAAAGTGGCATGACGAAAAGTGTAGGCGACGGCCTGCGTGGACATGCCGGAGTGCACAGCGTCAATATTTCATGATATGAATCAATGAGTCGTTATTTGAAAAAAAGAACGTTCTGTGGGATCATGCCGGGCATCGTTCACAATGAGCTTCATTGGCATCACTGACATCAACAAGAGGAGACGCAAGATGTCCGCACAGCCCGTCCAGGCAGCCCAAGCCGCTGCCGAAATCGACGCCCAGGAAACCCGTGAATGGCTGGACGCGCTGTCCGCCGTGATTGAGCGAGAAGGCCCCGAGCGTGCCCACGCGCTGCTGGAGGAGCTGCTGGAGCACGCCCGCCAGCACAGCATCGACCTGCCGTTTTCCGCCACCACCGGCTACGTCAACACCATCGAGCCGGAGCAGGAAGCGCGCTGCCCGGGCAACATCGCCATTGAAAAGCGCCTGCGCGCCTACATGCGCTGGAACGCCATGGCCATGGTGGTGCGCGCCAACCGGCTGAACCCGGCCGATGGCGGCGATCTGGGTGGACACATTGGCTCTTTTGCCTCGCTGGCGTCCATGCTGGGCGCGGGCTTCAACCATTTCTGGCATGCCGAGAGCGAGGGCCACGGCGGCGACTGCCTGTATATCCAGGGCCACAGCGCCCCCGGCATCTATGCCCGCGCCTATCTGGAAGGGCGCATCACTGAAGAGCAGATGGACAACTTCCGCCAGGAAGTCGATGGCAAGGGTCTGTCCAGCTACCCCCACCCCAAGCTGATGCCCAACTTCTGGCAGTTCCCCACCGTCAGCATGGGCCTGGGGCCGCTGATGGCGATCTACCAGGCGCGCTTTTTGAAATACCTGCACGCGCGCGGCATTGCCGACACGGCCAATCGCAAGGTCTGGGCCTTCATGGGCGATGGCGAGATGGACGAGCCCGAAAGTCTGGGAGCCGTGGGCATTGCCGCGCGTGAGGGGCTGGACAACCTGATCTTCGTCATCAACTGCAACTTGCAGCGCCTGGATGGCCCGGTGCGCGGCAACGGCAAGATCATCCAGGAGCTGGAAGGCGACTTCCGCGGCAGCGGCTGGAACGTCATCAAGCTCATCTGGGGCAAGGGCTGGGACGAGCTGCTGGCGCGCGACAAGAGCGGCAAGCTCAAACAGCTGATGATGGAAACGCTGGACGGCGACTACCAGGCCATGAAGGCCAACGACGGCGCCTACGTGCGCAAGCACTTCTTTGGCAAGTACCCCGAAACCGCCAAGCTGGTCGAGCACATGAGCGACGACGAGATTTGGGAGCTGCGCCGTGGCGGGCACGAACCCGCCAAGGTGTACGCCGCCTTCCACGCCGCCCACCACCACAAGGGCCAGCCCACCGTGCTGCTGGTCAAGACCGTCAAGGGCTACGGCATGGGCAAGGCCGGTGAGGGCAAGAACACCGTGCACCAGACCAAAAAGCTCAGCGACGAAGACGTGCGCTACATCCGCGACCGCTTCGGCATTCCCGTGCCTGACAGCGAGCTGGACAAGCTGCCCTACTACAAGCCCGCCGACGACACGCCGGAGATGCAGTACCTGCACGAGCGCCGCAAGGCCCTGGGCGGCTACCTGCCGCACCGCCGCACCAAGGCCGACGAGAGCTTCACCATCCCCAGCCTGGACACCTTCAAGGCCGTGCTGGAGCCCACCGTCGAAGGCCGCGAAATCAGCACCACCCAGGCTTTTGTGCGCTTTTTGACGCAGCTGCTGCGCGACAAGGCCTTTGGCCCGCGCGTGGTGCCCATTCTGGTGGATGAGGCGCGCACCTTCGGCATGGAAGGGCTGTTCCGCCAGATCGGCATCTACAACC
>JAUNHQ010000033.1 GCA_030535425.1 Pseudomonadota bacterium
CCCAGCGGCAAGCTGCACATGGGCCACGTGCGCAACTACACCATCAACGACATGCTGGCGCGCCAGCTGCGCATGAAGGGCTACAACGTGCTCATGCCCATGGGCTGGGACGCCTTTGGGCTGCCGGCGGAAAACGCTGCGCTGAAAAACGGTGTGCCGCCTGCGAAGTGGACGCGCGAAAACATTGCCTACATGAAGCAGCAGATGCAGGCCATGGGCCTGGCCATCGACTGGAGCCGCGAAGTCGCCACCTGCGACGCCGACTACTACAAGTGGAACCAGTGGCTGTTTTTGAAGATGCTGGAAAAAGGCATCGCCTACCGCAAGACCCAGATCGTCAACTGGGACCCGGTGGACCAGACCGTGCTGGCCAACGAGCAGGTGATCGACGGGCGTGGCTGGCGCACCGGCGCGCTGGTGGAAAAGCGCGAAATCCCCGGCTACTACCTCAAGATCACCGACTACGCGCAAGAGCTGCTCGACCACGTGCAGATCGGCAACCCCAAAGCCACCTTGAGCGGCTGGCCCGACCGCGTGCGCCTGATGCAGGAAAACTGGATTGGCAAGAGCGAAGGCGTGCGCTTTGCCTTCACCCACGACATCCGGGGCGAGGACGGCCAACTCATTCAAGACGGGCGCATGTACGTCTTTACCACGCGCGCCGACACCATCATGGGCGTCACCTTTTGCGCCGTGGCGCCCGAGCACCCGTTGGCCGCGCACGCCGCTGCGGGCAACCCCGAACTGGCCGCCTTCATTGAAAAGTGTGCCCAGGGCGGCACCACCGAGGCCGAGCTGGCCCTGAAAGAAAAAGAAGGCATGCCCACGGGCCTGAGCGTGACCCACCCCCTCACCGGCGAAGCCGTGCCCTTGTGGGTGGGCAACTACGTGCTCATGGGCTATGGCGACGGTGCCGTGATGGGCGTGCCCGCACACGACGAGCGCGACTTTGCCTTTGCCAACAAATACGGCTTGCCCATCAAGCAAGTGGTGCACGTCGATGGTGAAACCTACCACTTCACCCAGTGGCAGGACTGGTACGGCGACAAGCAGCGGGGTATCACGGTCAACTCTGGCAACTTCAGCGGCATGCCCTATGCCCAGGCCGTGGACGCTGTGGCCAAAGCCCTGCAAGACAAGGGCATGGGCGAAAAGCAAACCACCTGGCGCCTGCGCGACTGGGGCATCAGCCGCCAGCGCTACTGGGGCACCCCCATCCCCATCATCCACTGCGACAGCTGCGGCCCCGTGCCCGTGCCCGAGGCCGACCTGCCCGTGCGCCTGCCCGAAGACCTGGTGCCCGACGGCAGCGGCAACCCCCTGGCCAAGTGCGAGGCATTCCTCAACGTGCCCTGCCCCTGCTGCGGCAAACCCGCCCGGCGCGAAACCGACACCATGGACACCTTCGTGGACAGCTCCTGGTACTTCATGCGCTATTGCGACGCCCGCGACAGCCAGCACATGGTGGCCCAGGGCGCGCGGCACTGGATGCCGATGGACCAGTACATCGGCGGCATCGAGCACGCCATCTTGCACCTGCTGTACGCGCGCTTTTGGACCAAGGTCATGCGCGATCTGGGCCTGGTGCAGATTGACGAGCCCTTCACCCGCCTGCTCACGCAAGGCATGGTGCTCAACCACATCTACAGCCGCCGCACCGCCAAGGGTGGCAAGGACTACTTCTGGCCCGCCGACATCGACCCCGTGCTCGACGCCGACGGCAAGCAAGTGGGCGCCAAGCTCAACAAGGCCGTGCCCAGCGCCGACGGCGAGCTGCCCGCCGGCACCCCCATCGACTACGAGGGCGTGGGCACCATGTCCAAGTCCAAGAACAACGGGGTGGATCCGCAGCAGCTGATCGAGCAGTACGGCGCCGACACCGCGCGCCTGTACACCATGTTCACCGCCCCGCCCGAAGCCACGCTGGAATGGAACGACGCCGCCGTGGAAGGCAGCTGGCGCTTTTTGCGCCGGGTGTGGAATTTCCAGACCAAGCTGGATGCTATTGAAAACGTAGCTGCTAGCGCGCTTCTGGCAAGCGCAAAAGCCGAAAACAGTCCTGCCTTTGGCAAGGCTGCCAAGGCCTTGCGCTTTGAAATCCACAGCGTGCTGCAACAGGTGGACTACGACTACCAGCGCCTGCAATACAACACCGTGGTGTCTGGCGCCATGAAGATGCTCAACGCGCTTGAGGCCTTCAAGGGCGATGGCTCGGCCGGCGACAACGCCGCACTGGCCGAAGGTTTTTCCATTTTGCTGCGCGTGCTCTACCCCGTCACGCCGCACATCACCCACGCGTTGTGGCAGCAGCAGGGCTTTGCCAGCGCGCAGGGCGACTTGCTGGACGCCCCCTGGCCCCAGCCCGACCCGGATGCGCTGGAAAAGGACGAGGTGGAGCTCATGCTGCAAATCAACGGCAAGCTGCGCGGCAGCATTCACGTGCCCGCAGGCGCCAGCAAAGAGGCGATAGAAAAGGCTGCGCTGGCCAGCGAAGCGTTTGCCCAGCACGGTGGGGGCGCCCAGCCCAAGCGCGTCATCGTGGTGCCCGGGCGGCTGGTCAACGTGGTGGTCTAAACCCGCTGCGGGCGGGCAATGCACAACGAAGGGATATTGAACATGGTGAAACGGCGCAGCGCATTGGGCATGGGGGCCTTGGCGGGCCTGGTTCCGCTGCTGGCGGCCTGCGGTTTCAAGCTGCGTCAGGCGCCGGAATTTGCCTTCAAGACCCTGGTGCTGGTCATGCCCGCTTCGTCCCTGGGCACGGAGCTGCGCCGCCAGCTCGAAGGCACGGGCCACATCACCGTGCTGGCACCTGGTGAGCCGGGGGCCGACAAGGCTGACGTGCAGCTGCACAGCGCGGGCGAGCGGCGCGAGCGCGCCGTGGTCAGCCTCACCACCTCGGGCGAAGTGCGTGAATTCCAGCTGCGCATCATTTTTGGCTTCAGCCTGCGCACGCAGGATGGGCGCGAGCTGTTGCCCGCGACCGAGATCACTCGCCAGATGGACCAGAGCTACAGCGAATCGGCTGCCTTGTCCAAGGAGGCCGAAGCCCAGATGCTCTACCAGAGCATGCAAAGCGACATCGTGCAGCAGGTCATGCGGCAGTTGGCCACGGTAAAGATATGACCCCCCTGAGTCGCCTTCGGCGCCATCCCCCCCAAGGGGGGGCAACGCTGGTGGCCGGGGAAACCCCGGCCACGGCGTTCTGGCTTGGCTTGCTCCGCAGCCACTTGATGGGCCTGCTGCGCGGCCCTTGGCTTTGCTCCCTCTCCCTCTGGGAGAGGGCTGGGGTGAGGGCACGCGGCGCGGGTAGGCGCTTGATGACTGAAATGGCCCCCGGCCTTTCGGCCTGTGATGAAGGCGCTGCGCGACTGATGAACCTTGTGCCGCGTTGCGCTTGCCAGCCCGCTGCTTCTGCCGCCTTATGCAAGTGACCGCTTCGCAGTTGCCCAGCCACCTGCAAAAAAGCCTGCGCCCGCTCTACACCGTGCATGGCGACGAGGCGCTGCTGGTGCAAGAGGCCGCCGACGCCATTCGCACCGCTGCGCGCGCGGCTGGCCATGCCGAGCGCACGGTGCACACCGTGGCGGGCGCGCACTTCGACTGGGGCGAGGTGCTGGCCGCCGGTCAGTCCTTGAGCCTGTTTGCCGACAAGCAGATGCTGGAAATCCGCATCCCATCAGGCAAGCCGGGCAAGGACGGCAGCGCCGCCTTGCAGCACATCGCTGACAGTGCCGCAGGCAACGACAGCACCCTGACCCTCATCGTGCTGCCCCGGCTGGACAAGGCCACGCGCAGCAGCGCCTGGTTCAGTGCGCTCGAAGGCGCCGGCGTGGCGGTACAGATCGACCCCGTGGAGCGCGCCGCCTTGCCGCAGTGGATTGTCCAGCGCCTGGCCGCGCAAGGCCAGCGCGTGCGCCCGGGCGAGGAAGGCCAGCATGCGCTGGCCTTTTTTGCCGACCGGGTGGAAGGCAACCTGCTGGCCGCGCACCAGGAAATCGCCAAGCTGGGCCTGCTGTACCCCGAAGGCGAACTCAGCCGCGAGCAGATCGAGGCCGCCGTGCTCAACGTGGCGCGCTACGACGTGTTCAAGCTGTCCGAAGCCGTGCTCAGCGGCCAGCGTGCGCGCGTGCAGCGCATGCTCGATGGCCTGCGCGCCGAAGGCGAAGCCGAGGTGCTGGTGCACTACACGCTGGCCGAAGACATTCGCGCCCTCAAGCGCGTGAAAGACGCCATGGCCCAGGGCCGGCCCCTGCCCATGGCGCTGCGCGAGCAGCGCGTGTGGGGCGTGCGCGAACGCTTGTTCGAGCGCGTGCTGCCGGGGCTGGGCCAAGGGCAGCTCAATGGTCTGCTGCATGCCGCGCATCTGGTGGACGGCATCGTCAAGGGTTTGCAGGCGCCCGGCTGGCCGCCAGCGCCCTGGGCCGCGCTGCACCGGCTGGCGCAAAGCCTGTGCGGCGCATGCGGGCAGGCGGCGGCCCGGCGCTGAGTGCTGCCTCTTTACAATGCGGGCACGGATTGCTTGGCCATGTCTCCACTTGAACAGAAAACCGCCCGGCTCACGGTATTGATCGATCCCGCCAAGAAAAAGGCGTTTGAATCGCTGTGTGCTGCCCAGGACGTGACCCCCTCACAGGTGGTGCGCAAGATGGTGCGCGACTACCTGCGCCAGCATGGCGTGCAGTGGACGCCGGGTGAGATGGCGGACGATGGCATGGCTTCAGACACGCCACTGCCGCCCTGATGCAGCGGCTCGATAGAGCACGAAAAAAAACCGCGCCAAGGCGCGGTTTTTTGATGGTGGTCGATCAACGTTCGGGCGGGCATCAGAAGTTCATTTCCTTGTCCACATCAGCCGTCTTGCGGCGGGCCATGGCCAGGTTGGAGCGCTGCTTGTCCAGCACGAAGTAGATAAACACGCCTTCCTTGCGGCTAGAGGGGCGCAGGATGTGGTACTGCTTGCCCAGGGTGATGAGGATGTCCTCGATCACGTCGCTCAGGCCCAGCGAGCGCATGGTTTTCATCTTGGCGCGCACCACTTCGGTATTGCCGGCAGCAGCCACTTCCAGATCCACGCCGGTGCCGATGGAGCCCAGCATCATGCCGGAGGTGGAGTCCACCACGGCAGCGCACATGGCGCCATCCAGGGTCATGAGTTCGTCAAGGGTTTGTTTGATAGTGGCCATGGTTTCAGTTCCTTTGAGATAACGGGTTGAAAAAAGGCGCCCACGCCTGTTGAAAACCTCATGCGTTGCGCTTGGCGGGCATGGTAGCTCGCCGCTTGGGTACTTCGCAATGGGATTAAACACGCAGCGGCTTTTCCCGTGATGAATTCGAGGTTTGCTGCTGCAGTACCTGGCACGCCTGGGCAACGTCTTTGCGAGACAATTCACGCCATGAACGCCATCTCTCTGGACGACACCATGAACCATCTGGGCGCCAGCGCCCGCACAGCCTCGCGCGTCATGGCCAGCGCCAGCGCCAGCGTGCGCAACCAGGCGCTGCGCGCGCTGGCACGCCTGCTGCGCGACAACACCCAGGCCCTGCAAGCGCCCAATCAGCAAGACCTGGAGCGCGCGCGCGCCGCCGGCCTGGCCGAGCCGATGGTGGATCGCCTCAAGCTCACCGCCGCCATCATCGAAACCGCCGCCCAGGGCTGCGAACAACTGGCCGCCATGCCCGACGTGATTGGCGAAATCAGTGGCCTGCGCCAGTTGCCCAGCGGCATCCGCGTGGGGCAGATGCGCGTGCCCATTGGCGTGTTCGGCATGATTTACGAAAGCCGCCCCAACGTCACCATCGAAGCGGCCAGCCTGTCCATCAAAAGCGGCAACGCCTGCATTCTGCGCGGCGGCAGCGAAGCCATTGAATCCAACAAGGCCCTGGCCGCGCTGGTGCGCCAGGCCCTGCTGGAAGCCGGCCTGCCGCCCGAAGCCGTGCAACTGGTGCCCACCACCGACCGCGCTGCCGTGGGCCAGTTGATTGCCATGCCCGAGTACGTGGACGTCATCATCCCGCGCGGCGGCAAGGGGCTGATCGAGCGCATCAGTGCCGAGGCCAAGGTGCCCGTCATCAAGCACCTGGACGGCGTGTGCCACACCTACGTGGACGATCCCTGCGATGTGGACATGGCCGTGAAAGTGGCCGACAACGCCAAGACGCAAAAGTACAGCCCCTGCAATGCCACCGAAACCCTGCTGGTGGCGCGCGGCGTGGCGGCAGACTTTTTGCCGCGCATCGGCGCCATTTACGCCGCCAAGTGCGTGGAAATGCGCGGCGACCCCGAGGCACTGGCCATTCTTGAGAAAAATCTGCCGTTTGCGCAGGATGGACAAGCGCAAGCAGCTATTGAATCAGAAGCAAAACTGCTGCCCGCGCAAGAGTCGGACTGGACGGCCGAATACCTGGCGCCCATCATTGCCATCAAGGTAGTGGCTGGGCTGGACGAGGCCATTGCCCATATCAACCGCTACGGCAGCCACCACACCGACGCCATCCTCACGCGCGACCACATGCACGCGCAGCGCTTTTTGCGCGAGGTGGATTCGGCCAGCGTCATGGTCAACGCCAGCACGCGCTTTGCCGACGGCTTTGAGTACGGCCTGGGCGCCGAAATCGGCATCAGCACCGACAAGTTCCACGCCCGCGGCCCGGTGGGGGTGGAGGGGCTGACGTCGCTGAAATGGGTGGTGCTGGGCGAAGGCCAGGTGCGCGGCTGAAAGGGCGCACACCGGGCGTCTGCCAGCCCGCGCCTGTGGCGAGGGGGCTTTTCAGGGGGCTTTTCGGTCACAGTTTGGGAATGCGGATGCGGCTGACCATCAGCGCGCCCGACAGCGCAAACAGCAGCACCAGCGGGTGCAGCGTAAAGCCCAGCACCCGCACGCTGCCGCCCCACAGCGCGGGGCCGATGGCGCCCTGCGCGGCGGCCAGCCACAGCAGCATCACCAGCGCCACGGACGTGGGAATGGGCGTGCCCTCGAAATACTTCACCTTGCCCGTGCCGCCTGACAGCGCATCAGCCGTCACGTTAAAACGCGCCAGGCGCGACACGCCGCACACCACGAAGGCGCCCAGCACCACGCGGTCCCACAGCCCCTGCATGCCCACGCCGTAGGCGATGACGGCAGGCGCCACGCCAAAGGAGATGACATCGGCCAGCGAATCCAGCTCGCGCCCCAGCGGCGACGAGGCGTGCCGCCAGCGTGCCACGCGCCCGTCCAGCACATCGGCGGCCAGCGCCCCCAGCACCAGCGCGCAGGCATAGGACACATGCTTGACCTCGTGCGTCTGGATATACGAAATCATGGAAAACAGCGCGCCCACGCCGCACACGGCATTGAGCAGGGTGAACCAGTCTGCCAGGTGAAAGGTGCGGATCATGGAAAACGGCTTGGGCCGGGGCGGTGCGGGCGGTGGGGACATGCGAATCCTTCACAGGGTGTCAGCGGCGGGCGGCACGCTCGACAGCGTCGATGAACAGCACGGGCACGTCGCAGCCGGTTTGCTGGGTGATTTCCTGAAAGCCGGTGGGGCTGGTGACGTTGATCTCGGTCACTTGGGTGCCAATGATGTCCAGCCCGATCAGCAGCAGCCCGCGGGGGCTGAGCACCTGGCCAATGGCGCGGGCGGTGGCGCGGTCGGCCTCGCTCAGCGGCTGGGCCACGCCCTTGCCGCCAGCGGCCAGGTTGCCGCGCACTTCGCCGCCTTGCGGAATGCGCGCCAGGCAATAGGGCACGGGCTCGCCGTCGATGATGAGCACGCGCTTGTCGCCCTGGGCGATTTCGGGCAGAAACTTTTGCACCATGAGCGTGGTGGCGCCGTGGTGGTTGAGCGTTTCGATGATGCTGCCCAGGTTCAGCCCGTCGGCCTTGACGCGGAAGATGCCCATGCCGCCCATGCCGTCCAGCGGCTTGCAGATGATGTCGCCATGCTCGGCGTGAAAGGCGCGCACGTCCTCGGCGCTGCGCGTGACCAGCGTGGGGCCGATGAACTGGGGAAACTCCATCACCGCCAGCTTCTCGGGGTGTTCGCGCAAGGCGGCGGCGCGGTTGATGACGCAGGCGCCCTCGCGCTCGGCCTGGCTGAGCAGGTGCGTGGCGTAGATGTATTCGGCGTCAAACGGCGGGTCCTTGCGCATCAGTACGGCGTCAAAGCCGTGCAGGGGCGCGCTGCGCTGGCCTTCTTGGGCAAACCAGCCGGGGCCGTCGCTGCCGGTCAGGCGGATGTCGTGCACGGTGGCGGACACGGGCTGGCCGCGCTGCCAGCGCAGCTCGCGCGGCTCGCACGTGGCCACCGCGTGGCCGCGGCGCTGGGCCTCGCGCATCATGGAGAAAGTGGTGTCTTTGTAGATCTTGAAAGACGCCAGCGGATCGACGATGAAAAGCAGGTTCATAGAAGGCGCATTCTTTCACGTCTGCCGCGCATGAAGTCTGTGCTCGCCCTGGCCGACCTGGCGCGGGGAGGCTGCGGCGACAATGGGCGCCATGCAAGGCAAATCTCTTTTGACATGGGTGGCGGCGGTGGCGCTGGGCGCACTGGCCTGGCGCGCGGGCGGCTGGGCGGGTATTGCCCTGCTGGCCAGCGCCCTGGTGCTGTGGCTGCTGCTGGGCTACACCCGCGTGATGGCGGTGGCGCGCCGCGCGGCGCAGCGGCCCATTGGCTATGTGGACAGCGCCGTCATGCTCAACGCCCGGCTGCGCGCAGGCCAGCCGCTGCTGCATGTGATGGCGCTCACGCGCGCCATGGGCCAGCGCATCTCGCCCGAAGGCGCCGAGCCAGAGGTGTACCGCTGGGAAGACCCCGGCCAGTCGCATGTGACGGCCGAGTTCGAGCGCGGGCGCCTGGTGCGCTGGCGGCTAAAGCGGCCCGTGCAGGCCGAGTCGCCGCCAGCGCAGGCCGAGGGCCAGAGTTCTCAAAATCTATAGCAAACTTTGGTCAGGATAAAGCGCGAATGCCTGTTTTTGGCAAGAGCCGTGTGGAAACTCAAGGTGCCGCGCGCGGCTGCGGCGCCTGCCCGCCTGTGCAGCGTTCGATGCCTGCCAGGTCACGGCGCGACTGCACCTGGGCAAAACCGGCGGCGTGCAGCAGGGCGCGCACGGCGGCGGCCTGGTCCCAGCCGTGTTCCAGCAGCAGCCAGCCGCCGGGGGCCAGGTGTGCGGGGGCGTCGGCCACGATGCGCCGGATGTCGTGCAGCCCGTCGGCGCCGCTGACCAGTGCCGCGCGCGGCTCGTGCGCCAGTGCGGGCAGGTGCGCATCGTCTTCGGCGATGTAGGGCGGGTTGCTGACGATCAGGCTGAACACCTGGCCGCGCAGGGGGGCGAACCAGTCGCCCTGGCACAGATGCAGGCGCAGGCCCAGGCGCTGCGCGTTGGCGCGGGCCACGGCCAGGGCGTCGGCGCTGGCGTCCACCGCCGTGACCTGCGCTTGCGGGCGCTGGTGTGCCAGCGCCAGGGCGATCGCGCCGCTGCCGGTGCCCAAATCCAGCACGCGGGCGGGCGCCTCTGCTGGCAGCAGGGCCAGCGCCCAGTCCACCAGGGTTTCGGTGTCGTCGCGCGGGTCGAGCACGCGCGCATCCACGTGCAGGGTCAGGCCGTGAAAGGCTTTTTCGCCCGTCAGGTACGCCAGCGGCTCGCCCGCCAGGCGGCGGGCCGCCAGCGCATGCAGGCGCGGGGCAGTGTCAGCGGGCAGGGGGCGGTCATCGTGCGCCAGCAGCCAGGCGCGCGCATGGGTGGGCTGGCCCAGCACGTGCAGCAGCAGCATTTGCGCTTCCAGCCGGGGCAGGCCGCGCGACAGCAGCATGGCCAGGGCGGCAGACAGGGTCATGGCAGGGCGATCTTCCAGGGCGTTTTTCATCAGGGGCGGGGGCAGGCCTTTGGGCCGCCATTGTGGCGGGCGGCCCGGGCAGCGATCAGGACGACAGGCGAAATAGGCCATTTGCGCTTGTCCTGCCTCAAAGTTTGCTATTAATAAAATAGTGATTGAGGTTTGTGGCGTGCTGGCCGGGCAGACAGGCAGGGGGCGGGCGCGCTTGGTTAGACTGCGGGGCGCTGTCTTTTTCTATCCATTCATGAAACTGCTTCTTGATTTTCTGCCCATCGTGCTGTTTTTCGGCGCGTACAAGCTCTGGGGCATTTACGTGGGCACAGCCGTGCTGATGGCGGCCACCTGCGTGCAGATGGCCATCATCTACGTGGTGGATAAAAAGCTCACCACCATGCACAAGGCCACGCTGGCGCTGATACTGGTGTTTGGCACCCTGACCCTGGTGTTGCAGGACGAGCGCTTCATCAAATGGAAGCCCACCGTGCTGTACCTGGCCATGGCGCTGGCGCTGGCCGTGGCGCTGTGGGGGTTTCACAAGAACTTTCTCAAGATCATGCTGGGCAGCCAGCTGACCCTGCCCGATGGGGTGTGGCACCGCCTCACGGTGGCCTGGGTGGCGTATTGCGTGTTCATGGCGGCCATCAATGGCTATGTGGCCGCGTTCTGGAGCACCGATGCCTGGGCCAGCTTCAAGCTATGGGGCTACGTGTTTCCGCTGGCTTTCATCGTGGGGCAGGGTTTTTACGTGGCGCGCCACCTGGGCGATGCGCCCGGCCAGCCGCCGGAGGGCCAGGCATGAGCAGCGCCGCAGACAGCCCGCTGGCTGCGCGCATGGCCGAGCGCCTGCGCCAGCGCTTGCAGCCCACGGCGCTGGAGGTGCTGGATGAAAGCTGGCAGCACGCGGGCCACGCCGGTGCCAACGGCACGGGTTTTGGCACGCACTTTCGCGTGCGCATCGAATCGCCCCTGTTTGAGGGGCAAAGCCGCGTGGCCCGCCACCGCATGGTTTACCAAGCGTTGCAGGATTTCATTGACCACGAGGGCGTGCATGCCCTGGCCATCGAAGGTGCCGCGCCATAATCGCCCCTTGCCTGCGCGCTGCCTGCCTTTGGCTGGTTATCTGGCGCGGGTGTTTGTGTTTTTCTTTTCTTCCAAGGCTCTTTCCCCATGAAAAAACCTCTTCTGGCCACGGCTGCCGCTGCCTTGCTGTCGGGCGCGCTGGCGCTGCCTGCTGTCGCGCAAAACGTGGCCATCGTCAACGGCAAGCCCGTGCCCAAATCCCGCCTGGACGCGCTGCAAGCGCAGGTCAACGCCCAGGCGGCGCGCACGGGCCAGCCCGTGCCCGAGGAAGTCACCAAGCAACTGCGCGACGAGGTGATCGCGCGTGAAATCTTCCTGCAAGAAGCCGAGCGCCGCGGCCTGCAGGGCACCGAGGATTTCCGCCAGAAACTCGACCTGGCGCGCCAGAGCGTGCTCATCAACGAGCTGTTTGCCGACTTCCAGAAGAAAAACCCCGTTTCCGACGAAGAGGCCAAGGCCGAATACGACCGCGTCGTCAGTGAGCAAAAACCAGCCGAAGGCGCCAAGGAATACAAGGCCCGCCATATCCTGGTGGAAACGGAAGACGAGGCCAAGGCCATCATCGCCCAGCTGAAAAAAGGCGCGAAGTTTGACGAGATTGCCAAGAAGCAATCCAAAGACCCAGGCTCTGGCGCCCAAGGGGGCGATCTGGGCTGGGCCAACCCCAACGGCTACGTGCCCGAATTTGCCCAGGCCATGCAAAAGCTGAATAAAGGCCAGACCAGCGACGCGCCGGTCAAGAGCCAGTTTGGCTACCACATCATCCGCGTGGACGACGTGCGCGATGCCAAGGCGCCGGAGATGCCCAGCTTTGAAAGCGTCAAGTCCCAGGTCGTGCAGCAGTTGCAGCAGCAAAAGCTGGTGAAGTTCCAGCAGGATCTGCGCGAGAAAGCCAAGGTCGAATAAGACCGCAGCCTGCCCCGCCACACCTGGAGCGGGCGCCCTGGCATGGGGCGCCCGCTTTTTGCCTTTCCTGCGCCACAATCACCGCATGACCGCCGCCGCCGCCGACCGCCCCATCCGCCGCACCTACGAAGACTTCATGCGCCACGTGCTTGCGCACGGCGTGGCCAAGGCCGACCGCACCGGCACCGGCACGCGCAGTGTGTTCGGCTACCAGATGCGCTTTGACCTGCGCGAAGGCTTTCCGCTGGTCACCACCAAAAAAGTGCACCTCAAAAGCATCATCTACGAGCTGCTGTGGTTTCTGCGCGGCGACGGCAACGCGCGCTGGCTGCAAGAGCGCGGCGTGAGCATCTGGGACGAGTGGGCCGACCCGGCCACGGGCGATCTGGGGCCGGTGTACGGCGTGCAATGGCGCTCCTGGCCCACCCCCGGCGGTGGCCACATCGACCAGATCGCGCAAGTGGTGCAGCAGCTCAAAACCAACCCCGACAGCCGCCGCATCATCGTCAGCAGCTGGAACGTGGCCGAGCTCGACCGCATGGCCCTGATGCCCTGCCACGCCTTCTTCCAGTTCTACGTGGCCGAAGGCCGCCTCTCGTGCCAGCTGTACCAGCGCAGCGCCGACATCTTTCTGGGCGTGCCCTTCAACATCGCCAGCTACGCCCTGCTCACCCACATGCTGGCGCAGCAGTGCGACTTGCAAGTGGGCGACTTCATCTGGACCGGCGGCGACTGCCACATCTACAGCAACCACCTGGAGCAAGTGCAAACCCAGCTCGCGCGCCAGCCCTTTGCCTGGCCCACGCTGCGCATCCTGCGCCGCCCGCCCACCATCTTTGACTACGCCTACGAAGACTTCGAAGTCACCGGCTACCAGCACCACCCGGCCATCAAGGCGCCCGTGGCGGTGTAAGGCCCGGCGTTTCTCACGCGAAAGCTTGTGCCCATGAACCTGCGTTCCCACGCCGCACCCGCCGCCGCACAGGCGCCCAAGGCCGCTGCGCGCAGGCAGGGCGCAGCGGCCATGACCGACGTTTCCTTCTTCCCGCGCGATGCCAAGCCCCTGATGAGCTACCGGCCCTACTGGGCCAAGCGCTTTGGCACCGCGCCGTTTCTGCCCATGAGCCGCGCCGAGATGGACGCGCTGGGCTGGGACAGTTGCGACATCATCATCGTCACGGGCGACGCCTATGTGGACCACCCCAGCTTCGGCATGGCCGTGATTGGCCGCGTGCTGGAAGCGCAGGGCTTTCGCGTGGGGCTGATTGCCCAGCCCGACTGGCACAGCGCCGAAGCCTTCAAGGCGCTGGGCCGGCCCAACCTGTTTTGGGGCGTGACGGCGGGCAACATGGACAGCATGATCAACCGCTACACGGCCGACCGCAAAATCCGCAGCGACGACGCCTACACCCCCGGCGACGTGGGCGGCAAGCGGCCCGACCGCGCGGCCATCGTCTACAGCCAGCGCTGCCGCGAGGCGTACAAGGACGTGCCCATCATCCTGGGCGGCATTGAAGGCAGCCTGCGCCGCATCGCCCACTACGACTACTGGAGCGACAAGGTGCGCCGCTCCATCGTGGTGGACAGCAAATGCGACCTGCTGCTGTACGGCAACGCCGAGCGCGCCCTGGTGGAAGTGGCCCACCGCTTGGCCCGGCGCGAGCCGGTGGCCAGCATCACCGACGTGCGCGGCACCGCTTTCGTGATGCGCCAAGCGCCTGAAGGCTGGGTGCAGATCGACTCCACCGAGGTGGACCAGCCCGGCCGCGTGGACGCGCACCTGAACCCCTACCAAACCACCGCCGAGCAGGCCGCCGCGCGGGGGCAGGTGTGCGATGCTTCAAATTCAATAGCTGAAAACATAGATGGAACGCGCGCAAACGGCCTGAAAGACATAGAGCAACCTGTGCTTGTCCTGCGCCCCGACCGCGCGCGCACCGTCATCCGCCTGCCCAGCTACGAGCAGGTCAAGCGCGACCCCGTGCTCTACGCCCACGCCAACCGCGTGCTGCACCTGGAAACCAACCCCGGCAACGCCCGCGCCTTGGTGCAAGCCCACGGCGAAGGCAGCGCCGCGCGCGACGTGTGGATCAACCCCCCGCCCATTCCCCTGACCACGGCCGAGATGGACTGGGTCTTTGGCCTGCCCTACGCCCGCAGCCCCCACCCGGCCTACGCCGATGCCGATGGCCGCCACGACCGCGCCACCAAAATCCCGGCGTGGGAGATGATCCGCTTCAGCGTCAACATCATGCGCGGCTGCTTTGGCGGCTGCACCTTTTGCAGCATCACCGAGCACGAAGGCCGCATCATCCAAAGCCGCAGCGAAGACTCCATCGTGCGCGAGGTGGAAGACATGCGCGACAAGGTGCAGGGCTTCACCGGCGTGGTCAGCGACCTGGGCGGCCCCACCGCCAACATGTACCGCCTGGGCTGCCGCAGCCCCCAGATCGAGGCGGCCTGCCGCAAACCCAGCTGCGTGTACCCCGGCATCTGCCAGAACCTCACCACCAACCACGACCCGCTGATCGCCATCTATAAGCGCGTGCGCCAGCTGCCGGGCATCAAGAAAGTGCTCATCGGCTCCGGCCTGCGCTACGACCTGGCCGTGCAGTCACCCGCCTATGTCAAGGAACTGGTGCAGCACCACGTGGGCGGCTACCTGAAGATCGCCCCCGAGCACACCGAGCAAGGCCCGCTGTCCAAGATGATGAAGCCCGGCATCGGCAGCTACGAGCGCTTCAAGCAGCTCTTTGAAAAATACAGCGCCGAAGCGGGCAAACAGCAATACCTCATCCCCTACTTCATCGCCGCCCACCCCGGCACCACCGATGAAGACATGCTCAACCTGGCCCTGTGGCTCAAGGCCAATGGCTTTCGCGCCGACCAGGTGCAAGCCTTCTACCCCAGCCCCATGGCCACCGCCACCGCCATGTACCACACGGGCCTGAACACGCTCAAAGGCATTCACCGCGACGAGCGCGCCGACAAAGTGGACACCCCCAAGGGCGAGCGCCGCCGCCGCCTGCACAAAGCCTTCTTGCGCTGGCACGACCCCAACAACTGGCCCTTGCTGCGCCAGGCGCTCAAAGACATGGGCCGCGCCGACTTGATCGGCAACGGCAAGCACCACCTCATCCCCACCTGGCAGCCCATGACCGATGGGGCCTACCAGGCCCCGAGGCGCAAAAACTCCAGCCCTGCCGTGCCCGCTAAAGCACCCACCAAAACGCCTGCCCAAAAACGCCCCGCACCGGCCAAGCCCGCGCGTGGCCGGGTGCTGACCCAGCACACCGGCCTGCCGCCACGGCGCAAGCGTTGATGCCGATCTGCCATCCGCCCACTACCCGAGGAGACACACCATGCCCGCGCGTTACCCCCTGGCCGAGATTGATGGACTGCCAGACGACATCAAGAACAAAGTGCTGCAAGTGCAGGCCAAGGCCGGCTTCGTGCCGAACGTGTTTTTGGCGCTGGCGCGCCGGCCTGCGGAATGGCGCGCGTTTTTCGCCTACCACGACGCGCTGATGGAGCCTGAAAGCGTGGGCCGCAGCAGTGGCTTGAGCAAGGGCGACCGTGAAATGATCGTCACCGCCACCAGCGCAGCCAACCAGTGCCTGTACTGCGTGGTTGCGCACGGGGCGCTGCTGCGCATTTACGAGAAAAAGCCCCATGTGGCCGACCAGGTGGCCGTGAACTGGCGCAAGGCGCCTGACGTCACGCCGCGCCAGCGCGCCATGCTGGCGTTTGCCATGAAGGTGTGCGAGCGCGCGCACGACATCAGCGAGGAAGACTTCGCCGCTCTGCACGCGCACGGCTTTGACGACGAGGACATCTGGGACATCGCCGCCATCACCGCTTTTTTTGGTCTGTCCAACCGCATGGCCAGCTTCAGCGGCATGCTGCCCAACCCGGAGTTCTATCTGATGGGACGCCTGCCGCGCGAAAAGAAAAGCGGCTGATAGATACGGGCGTTCGGCGGTGCATGCGGCGCTGCTGCTCTTTGGGCTTCCTGCCCGTGTGCCCTGCTGGCTGATTGCTATATTTAAGATAGCTTAAAAAGCGCGTAGATAAAGCGCAAATGATCTTTTTGTGCAATAAAAAGCCGCCAGCGCGGGCGGCCAAGGCCAAGAAAAGGGCAGGGCGGTCAAGCCACCGTGATGCTGCGCTTATCGTGCAGCGTGGCGCCCGCGTCGTCTTGCCAGTGCAGGTGCAGCTCGCCGCTTTGGCGGGCCACGAAGGTGAATTCGATGAAGGGGTTGCGCGAGATGGCGGGGCCGGGCTCCCAGCTCAGCAGCAGCTCGCGCTGCGGGCCAAAGCGCGCCTCAAAGCGGTTGACGATGTGGCGCGGGCGCGGCTTGCGCTGCTCGTCCAGGCGAAAGCCGCTTTCCATGACGTGCTCGATCTGCGCGCGCACGCGCAGCACTTCGCCAGCCTTGGGGCTGGTGTTGCTGATCCAGATGCGGGGGGGGCGTTTGTTCATGACAAGGGGCCTTGGGTGGTGTTTTCACATGCCGCAGCCGCCAGCGGCCACGGTCACGGCTTGGCTGGCGGCCAGCAGGCTGCCGTCTTTCATGCGCGCCAGGGCATGAATGGTTTGCGACTGGCTCAGGCGCACGCGCACGGCGGCTTCGGCGCTGCCGGTCAGGGCGGTGAACTTGAGCGTGCAGGCCAGCGGCAGGGGGTTGAGCTCGGCCAGCACGATGATTTCCTCGCACCAGTTTTGCGCCGTGATGGGCTGGGTGACGGCCACGCGCACGGGCACGGCGCTGGGGTTGTCGGCCAGGGCCGAGACTTCCAGCTTCAGCCCGCTGGAAGCGGGGGTTTTGCCGCCGGTAAAGGCGTTGAGCAGGCGTTTGAACTCAGCCGGGTTGGGGGCCAGCAGCGGGTTGTCTTCCACGGCGCTGCTTTGCGCCGCAGCCGGCGGCAGGGCAGCGCCCAGGGCCAGGGCGCCAGCGCCGCTGACCAGCTGGCGGCGGCGCAGGGGGGAAAAGGCAGGTGCGGTGTTCATGGTGTTGTGGGCGATTCAAAAAGAAGAAGGCGCATCGCGTGCAGTGCAGAAGGCACATCGCGTGCTGTACCGCTCAAATGGCCAGAAAGTCGCTGAACTTCTGGTGAATCCACTCAAAGTCTTCCTTCACCAGATCGGGCGAGCGCACGTCCACGTCGATCTGGGTCTGGTTGACCTGGCCGTTGCCGTCCACCTCGTACTCGAACTGCACGGAGATGGCTTCGCGCGGGTCGGCATCGACCATCATGTAGCACAGGTTGTCGGGCAGCACGGGGGTCACGTCCTGGCCCTTGACGCGCTGGGCGATGTAGCCGGCCACGATTTTGGCGATGACGTTGGCCACGTGGCCGCTCTTGGGGTAGTAGCCAAACTGGGGCGAGACAAAGCCCATCAAGTCGCCCACGAAGTACACGCGGTCGTCGCTGTGGGCGTGAAACAGGCGCGGGTGCATGTCGGCCCAGCCGGTGAGCTGGCCTTGCGCGTCTTTGCCGATCAGATCGGCCTGCCACACCATGTCGGCCGCCTGGTGCGGGGGCATGAGGATGGCCTCGTCGAACTTGAATTCGCCCGCCGTGGTTTTGATGCGCTTGTTGAAGGGGTCGACCTCTTGCACGCGGGCGTTGGGCATGTGGGTGATGATGTTGGGGTACAGCTCTTTGAAGGCCTGCTCGTAACCCACGCGGATGGGGGCAATGTGCGGCTTGGGATCCAGGATGACGATCTGCGCCGGGATCTTGTGTTTCTTGAAATGCCAGGCCATCAGGCAGGCGCGCTCATAAGGCGATGGCGGGCAGCGGTGCGGCGGCGGCGGCAGCGTCATGACCAGCGTGCCGCCCTTGAAGGCGTGCACGCGCTGCTTCAGGCTCAGCATCTCCTGGTTGGGGATGTAGGCGCTGCTGTAGTGCAGGCGGGTGTGGTCAATGGCGCGCTGGTCGTTGCCAAACCAGGCGGCAAAGTTGTCGCGGATGCCGCCGGAGAGGATGAGAAAGTCGTAATCGATCCAGCCGCGCGAGGTCTGCACCTGGCGCTTGTCGCGGTCAAAGCCCATCACTTCCGCTTGGAGCAGCGTGTAGCCGTAGGTGCGGGCCGGGCGCAGCATGTCGCGGTTGACGAAGTTCGTGTCCACGATGTCGATCAGCCACTTGTTGCTCATGGGGCCAGACCAGAACGTGGGGTTGCGCTCCAGCAGCACCACTTCGGCCTGCGGCAGCAGCGCGCGCAAATGGCGTGCGGCGCTCAAGCCCCCCCAGCCGCCACCGCAGATGACGATGCGCGGCCCCTTGCCCTGCCGGGGCAGTGCCTGGGTGCGGGCGGCTATGACGGCAGGCGCAGCTGGCGCCAGCGCAGGGGACAAAGCCGCGCCCAGAGCGAGCGCGGACGGGTGCGTGAGAAAGTGACGACGTTGCATGGGGTAAAGCCGCTTGACCAGCGAGCTACAAAAAAGAGTGGCAAGGAAAAACCGCCAGCGGCCTGAAGGCGCCAGCGGCTATCAGCGGCCCGCGCCCGCCTGCCGGCGGCCCCAGGCCAGCCGCCATTGGAACACAGCCAGGGCCTGTTCACACTGCGGCAGGGGCACTTTAAAGCTATCTTTTCAAGAGCTTTCGCCACCTTCTACAAGCCGGTTTCAGCATCAAAACAGGCTGAAAACGCCTGAAACAAGGTGGCAAAAGCTACTTTAAAAATAGCAGGCAACAGCGCAGATCGGGGCCTGCTGTCAGCGGTCCCAGATGTCGGCGCTGATGGCCTGGTACCAGGCCGCGCCGTACTGGGCCTCGGCCGCGCGAAAGGCCGCGTTGGCATCCATCGGGCTGACGCCGCCGGAGCCGGGGCGCTCCACCACCTTGCCGTCTTGCGCGCCGTACACGCCGGCCACGGAAATGCCGTAGTCCGGCCCAATCAGGCTGTAGCAGGTGTTGGCGTAGGCGGCCTCGGGGCGCGGGCGGTCGGCCAGGTCGGCGGCTATCACGGCGGCGGCCACCTTGCCTTGCGTGTTGGCCGCAAAGCCCGATTTGGGCATGGGCGCGGCAATGGTGGCATCGCCCAGCACGAACACGTTGGGCACCAGGCGCGAGGCAAAGCTGTCGCCATGCACCGGCGCCCAGCCGCTGGCGTCGGTCACCCCGGCGCGCTCGGCAATCAGGCCGGCTTTTTGCGGTGGAATCACGTTCAGCACGTCGGCCTTGTGGCGGGTGCCAAACAGGGTGGTCACCTCGCGCGCCTTGGCGTCCACGCGCTGCACCTGGCCGTCGTTGGTCTGGCTGACCCACTCGATCATGTCGCCATACAGCGCCTTCCAGCCCTGCTGGAACAAGCCCTGCTTGGAAAAGCTGTCCTTGGCGTCCAGCAGCAGGATTTTGCTGCGCGGCTTGTGCTGCTTGAAGTAGTGCGCCACCATGGCCGCGCGCTCGTACGGCCCGGGCGGGCAGCGAAACGGGTTTTCCGGAATCACCATGACGAAGGTGCCGCCATCGGGCATGGCCAGCATCTGCTGGCGCAGCAGCTGGGTTTGCGGGCCGGCTTTCCAGGCGTGCGGGGCCAGCTCGGCAGCGGCCTGGTCATAGCCTTGCAGCGCGCCCCAGCGCATGTCCACGCCGGGCGAAAGCACCAGGCGGTCCCAGCGCAGGGTGGTGCCATCTTGCAGGCGCAGCGTGCGGGCGCTGGCGTCCACGTCTTGCGCGCGGGCATGCACCACCTCCACCCCGGCGGCGCGCAAGCCGTCGTAGCCATGGCCGATGCTGTCCCAGCTGCGCAGACCGGCCAGGTACAGGTTGGAAAAGGGGCAGGTGAAAAAGCGCTGCTCAGGCTCGACGAGCGTGACGCGCACTTCGGGCGCCCACTGGCGCAGATAGCGCGCAGCGGTCGCCCCGCCAAAGCCGCCGCCGACCACCACCACGTGGGCCGAGGCCGCCTTGGCCCGCACCAGCGCAGGCGCGGCCAGCGCCGCCGTGCCCGCCAGGGCCGCCTGCATGGCGCGGCGGCGGTTGATGTGTCCCGCGCTCATGGCTGCCCCCCTTTGCCAAACCACTGTGCCAGCGCCTCGATCTGGCGCTCGTCATAGCCCTTGGCCAGGCGCGTCATCACCGTGGCATCCGGGGCCTGGCCGGCCTTGAAGGCGCGCAGGCGCTCGGCCAGGCGCGCGGGGCTTTGCCCATACAGCGGCACAATGCCGCCGCCCGTGTACCCGGCAGGGCCGTGGCAGTTGGCGCAGGTGGCCGCCAGCGTGGCCACGTCCGCCGCCGGGCGCAGCGCCCCCGCCGTTTCGGCAGGCTGCGCCTGCACCGCCGACGCGCACAGCGCCAGCACGCCGGCCGCGCGGGCGCCCCAGCGCACGCTGCGCGGCCTTGTTCTTGTCCCTTCTCGCATGGTTCTCTCTCCTCCTGTCTTGTGGGTGGAATCACGGTGCTGTCGCCACCGCGCGGCGGATTCTAGGTAGCCTGTTATGCGTGCGGCGCATGTGCTTATGCTGTGTGTGCGCCAAGGTAGCGTTAGAGCTTTAGTCCTGCACCAGGCGCCGCACCCAGTCGGGCAGCGGCACGGCCTTTTGCGCAGGAAAGTCCACCCAGATGGTGGTGGCGCCGCCGGCGGCGCAGACCATACCGGGCTGGGCCGCTTTTTCCATGGTGGCCCAGCTTTCGAACGTGGTGCGCGCCGGGTCGCTCACGTACAGCTTCAGCAGCACCTCGTCCGGGTATTCAAACTGGCGGTAGAAATTGCAAAACGCATTCACGATCACCGGCCCCTGGCCTTGCGGCTCGGGCATGAAGCCGACGGAGCGGAACCAGTCGATGCGGGCCGTTTCCAGGTAACGGAAATACGCGGTGTTGTTCAGGTGCCCCATGGCATCCATGTCGCCCCAGCGCACGGGAATGCGGGTTTCAAACACCAGTTTTTTCTTTTCGGGAATCTCGATACGCATGGTCTTTGGGCTGGAATGCCCCCGCCGCCTTGGCACGGCGGGGGCAGAAAGCAATGAAACTCACACCGCAAACCCGTCGTCAGCGGCAATCACCGAGCCGTTGATGAAATGGCTCTGGTCGCTGGCCAGCATGACCAGCAGCGCATCCAGGTCTTGCGGCTGCCCCACGCGCTTGCGCGGCAGCATGGCAATCAGCTTTTGCCCGGCCTCGGTCTGCCAGTGGTGGTGGTTGATCTCGGTGTCGATGTAGCCGGGGCAGATGGCGTTGACATTGATGCCAAAGCGCCCCCACTCCAGCGCCATGGCGCGGGTCATCTGCACCACGGCGGCCTTGCTCATGCAGTACACGCCGATTTGCGGCAGCACCCGCAGCCCCGCCATGCTGGCAATGTTGATGATGCGCCCGCCCGTGAAGCTGCCCGGCGCCGCGCCCTTGGCGCGCGCCAGCATGCGCTTGCCCACTTCCTGCGCCACGAAGAACGCGCCGCGCACGTTGGTGTTGAACACGAAGTCGAAGTCGTCCTCCGTCACCTCCTGAATGCGCTGCGTGGTGGACACGCCAGAGTTGTTGACCAGGATGTCGATGGAGCCCATCTCGGTTTCGGCGTGCGCCACGGCCGCCTTGATGGACTGCACGTCGGTTACGTCGCACTCCACCACGTGCGCGTCGCCGCCCTCGCCCTCGATGTGCGCGCGCAAGTCCTTGAGCCGCTCCACGCGGCGGCTGGCCAGCACCACGCCAGCGCCCGCCTTGGCCAGCGTGCGCGCAAACTGCGCGCCCAAGCCGCTGGAAGCGCCAGTAACGAAGGCCACGCGGCCAGACAAGTCGATTTCGTATGCCATGAAGTGGGTTTCCTTGTGTGAATCAAGTCAATGCAAGTTTGATTGAAGCACAGCCGGCGGGGGCTGCCGCCCATGTCTCGCATGCAACAACCTGCGCAGCGCTACGCAGGTGACGCTTGGCCGAAAGCGCCGGGCCTAGAATCAGACGCGACTTCATCCACTTACCCACGACGAGACACACCATGACACCAGAGCAAATCCTTGCCCAGTACGGCCCCCGCGAAGCCATGGAATACGACGTGGTCATCGTCGGCGCCGGCCCGGCCGGGCTGTCGGCGGCCATCCGCATCAAGCAACTGGCCGCCGAAAAAGGACAGGACGTGTCGGTGGTGGTGCTGGAAAAAGGCTCCGAGCCGGGCGCGCACATCCTCTCCGGCGCGGTGATGGATCCGCGCGCGCTGACCGAGCTGATCCCCGACTGGAAGGCCCAAGGCGCCCCCCTGCACCAGCCCGTGACCGACGACGCCTACGTGTTTCTGAGCGCCACCGGTGGCATGCGCGTGCCCAACGCCCTGCTGCCTGCCTTTGCCAACAACCACGGCAACTACATCGTCAGCCTGGGCAACGTGGTGCGCTGGCTGGCCCAGCAGGCCGAAAACCTGGGTGTGGAAATCTTCCCCGGCTTTCCGGCGGCCGAAGTGCTCTACAACGACGACGGCAGTGTCAAAGGCGTGGCCACCGGCAACATGGGCATCGGCAAGGACGGCGAGCCGACCGAGAACTTCCAGCTCGGCATGGAGCTGCACGCCAAGTACACCCTGTTTGCCGAAGGCTCACGCGGCCACCTGGGCCGCCAGCTCATCGCCCGCTACAAGCTCGACGCCCACAGCGACCCGCAAAGCTACGCCATCGGCATCAAGGAGCTGTGGGAAATCGACCCCAGCCGCCACACCCCCGGCTTTGTCATGCACACCGCGGGCTGGCCCATGGATGAAATGACCTACGGCGGCGCCTTCATGTACCACGCCGAAGACAACAAGGTGTACTGCGGCTACGTGGTGGGCCTGAACTACAAGAACCCTCACCTCAGCCCCTTCGAGGAGTTCCAGCGCTGGAAAACCCACCCGCGCGTGAAGTGGTACTTCACCGACGATGCGGGCAACGTCAACGCCAAGCGCGTCAGCTACGGCGCGCGCGCCATCACCGCAGGCGGCATCCTGGCGCTGCCCAAGACCATCTTCCCCGGCGGCGCGCTGGTGGGCTGCGACGCGGGCTTCTTGAACGTCAGCCGCATCAAGGGCAGCCACGCCGCCATCAAGACCGGCATGCTGGCCGCCGAAGCCGCCTACGACGCCGTGGTGGCCGGCCGCCAGCACGACGAGCTGACGGCCTACCCCATTGCGTTTGACCAAAGCTGGCTGGCCACTGAGCTGCACAAGGACCGCAACTTCAAGAACTGGTTCAAGAAAGGCTTGACCAACGGCACGCTGATGAACGGGCTGGAGCAAAAACTGATGGGCGGCCACGCCCCCTGGACACTGCACCGCGCCGAGCCGGATCACGTGCAGCTCAAGCCCGCGGCCCAGTGCCAGCCCATCGACTACCCCAAGCCCGATGGCAAGCTCACCTTCGACCGCCTCTCCAGCGTGTTCATCAGCAACACCAACCACGAGGAAAACCAGCCCGCGCACCTGACGCTGAAAGACCCCAGCGTGCCGGTCAACGTGAACCTGGCCAAGTTCGCCGGGCCGGAGGGGCGCTACTGCCCTGCCGGCGTGTACGAATTCGTGCCCGACGAAGCCCGTGGCGGCAGCGCCCAGCGCTTGCAGATCAACGCGCAAAACTGCGTGCACTGCAAAACCTGCGACATCAAGGACCCCACGCAGAACATCGTGTGGGTCACGCCCGAAGGCGGCGGCGGGCCGAACTACTCGGGCATGTGAAAAAAACATGCCTCACCGTCACGGCACGCCATAAAAAATCCGCCTGAAGGCGGATTTTTTATGTTAACTGCACATCACTTTCGCCATGTGTTAATGCCCGTAGCAATGGTTTCCGCCTTGCCCGTGATTTGACTTAGGGCTAGGGAGTCATTGACACCATTGGGTAGCGCCCTGTTCAAGGCATTTGAAGCAGACTGCTGATCCAGCATGCTCGCACCATCCTCGCCCAGCACTTTGGCAAGCTCCTGCTTGGCCGCTTCAGTCAGCTTGCCGGTCGCCTGGTCAATCACCTGACCACTCATGTTCTTGAGTGCTTTGCTGACGTCGGGGTTATTAAAAACTTCACCCAACATGTCACCCACGGCATTCTTCGCCTTGTCTCCCAAAGGAATGCCCGCTAAGGCTATGTCGGCAATAAAGCCCACCATGGCTTTCTGGGCGTCCTGCTTGTCCTTGATATCCTGAAAACCCTGGGTGATGGCATCGCTGGAAGCGGCCAAGAGCATGCTCAACCTGTCGATGGCATCTGCTCCAGCCTCGGCCTCGGCGGCGTCATTGACGCCATCCTGCGATTTATTGACAACCTCCTTCAGCTCTGCCGCATAATTGACCAGCTCATTGCGCAGGCTCTGGGCCTTGCCGGCATCCATATCAGGGTTGTACAAGGTAAGCTTCAGCAAACTGCCCAGCTCGGAGGCATTTTGCATGTAAGCCTTCTTGTCAGGATCGTTGACGCTGCCCGCATGATCCGTGTTGTAATCAGTCAGTTTATCCAGAATCGGCCGGGAATGATTGGTGAATAAATCACCCAGCGCGTTGGCCCTTGCCGGTGAATCAAACAGTCTTGGCTCGCTGGCCGGCAAGCGTGCCAAGCGCACCGCAGCCTCTTGTGCCGCAGCCGAATCCGAACCGACCGATGCAACCTGCTTGAACAAGCCCGCAAACTGGTCGTCAAGCGCAACATCACCGATCTTTAAATTGTCGCGCAGGGCCACGGCCGAGCTGCCAATAAGATTTTGCAGGTGCTCAGCCGTGTACAACGGCGCCGCCGAGCCCAGGAAACGCATGAAGTCCTTGAACTCATCATCTGAAAGGCCATTGAGGGCATCTGCCGTGATTTCGCCGCCATTCGAATTGCCGTTGAGCAGCGCAGCCGCCATGACGCTCGAGTGGCTGCGCATGGCCGGATCTGCCGAGTCATTGGCAACATAATCTCTGATCAGATGCGTGCCAAAATTCTTTCGGAACTGATCAATAGTGCTGTTTTTGCTCCCCCTATTGAAAAGCTCGGCAAACTCATGAGCCGCACGGGCATTGGCTACCTGGCTGTCAGCACCATCTGTATAACCAGATGGCTGCATCCAGGCATCCAAAACACTGTACGTGCCCGCAGGCTCACCCGTTTGGGGATTAATGTTTTGGTGCGAGGCAAGCTTACCCGCGTTGTATGCACCTGCAACGCCTTCGGCAATGGCATCGCGCTGCACCTGGCTGATGCGGCCCTGGTCTGTCAGGTTATTGATTCGCTCAGGCGTCAGCCATGAACTGAAGGCTCCTGGATCACGCTTGGCAATCTCGGCAAGAAGGTCTTCCCTGAACTGAGGATCGCCTTCATGCATGGCCTGGGCAAACGCATCCAGCCGTGCATCGTAATCATCCGCCCACAGAAATCGATCCCCCGTGCGGAGTATTTCATCCGCTTTTTGCTCAACTTCACTGCGTGGAGCAGGGGGCTTTTCCACAGGGGCCGTGGGCGGTATGCCTGGCGACGCCGTCGGCTGCTTCGGCTGCTCCAAGGGAGCGGGAGTCGGTGCAATGGGGGAAGGTGTAACAGGAGCAATGGTGGCCATGGTGAAGCTCTTTCAATCTTTCGGACATGGTTGAACACGGCGCGATTTTTCTGGCCTCCCCGTGGCACGACGTTACTTAAACCATCATCGGCAACAAGCTGCTTCGCCTGATCATTAAAGCCATTACACCCTGTTCCATATCATTGGGGAAGGCTTGGCAGCTTTGCCACACAAGCTTCAGTCAGCTTCAATGTCAATGGCAATCCGTTCACTTAAGAGGAGAGTCCGCCCCATGCACATTCTCATCACCGGCGGCGCGGGTTTTCTAGTGCGCGACTGGCGCGCCCGCGCAGCCCATTACGCGTCTGAGCCTGGCGGATCGCATGGCCCCGCCCGACGATCTGCTGGCCGGTGTGCATGCCGTCGTGCACCTGGCCGCGCCCCGCGTCTTGTTGGCAAACCCGCCGCGCGCTGGGCGCGCAGCCGGTGTTCGTGTTCTTCGCATTGCTGGCCGTGTCCACCCGGCAGGTCAGATGGGTGCTCGCGCGTCTGGTCTGGGTCTGTGCGCTGATGCCAGCTTTGACGGCATCATCCGTGTCTACCAGGCCGACAACGCGGCTTGAGTTGCCGCCTGCTGCCTGGCGCCTAGCCTCTTGGCAGGGCAGCGCACGGGCAAAAGCAGCGTGAACAGGCCCTAGGGCAAACCCTGTCCAGCAGGCCCCTGCGGCCGCGCCCATAATGGCGGCCCTGTTCTTGGCCCCTTTTCATTCAGCCTGAGGAGCAACTGCACATGATCCGTCTTTCCCGTCTGATGCTGGCCGCTGGCCTGTCGCTGGGCTTGACCGCTGGCGCGATGGCGCAGACCACCATGAAGATCAGCATCTCGGTGGCGCAAAACTCGCACCAGGGCATCGCGATCGACACCTTTGCCAAAGAGGTGGAAAAGCGCACCAATGGCCGCTACAAGATCCAGACTTTCTACAACGGCTCTCTGGGCGGCGAGCGCGAGTCGATCGAGGCCGTGCAGCTGGGCACGCAGGAGCTGGCCTTCAGCTCCACCGGCCCGGTGCCCAATTTCGTGCCCGAGGCGCGCATCTTCGACGTGCCTTTCCTGTTCCGCGACAAGGCCCATGCGCGCGCCGTGCTGGACGGCCCCATTGGGCAAGACATGCTCAAGAAGTTCGAGCCCAAGGGCTTCAAGGCGCTGGCCTGGGCCGAAAACGGCTTTCGCCACATGACCAACAGCAAGCGTGCCGTCAACGGACCGGATGACTTGAAGGGCCTGAAGATGCGCACCATGGAAAACCCGGTGCACATTGCCGCCTACAAGGCTTTCGGCATCATCACCACGCCCATGGCCTTTCCCGAGGTGTTCACGGCCTTGCAGCAAGGCACGGTGGACGGGCAGGAAAACCCGCTGCCCGTCATCATCTCTGCCAAGTTTGACCAGGTGCAAAAACACCTCTCGCTCACGGGCCACGTGTATTCACCCGCCATCTTCGTGATGAACAAAGGGGTGTTTGACAAGCTCTCGCCCGCAGACCAGCAGGCTTTCATCGAAGCGGCCAAGGAAGGCACCAAGGCCAACCGCGCCCGCGTGGATGAAGATGACGCCAAGGGCGTGGCCGATCTGCGGGGCAAGGGCATGAACGTGGTGGAAAACGTGGACAAGGCCAAGTTTGCCGCAGCACTGTCCAAGGTCAACGCCCAGTTCGAGAAGGACTTTGGCAAGGACAACCTGGATCGCATCCGCAACCACAAGTGAGGCTGCACGCCTAGCGCAAAATGCATTTTTGCTATTGATAAAGTAGCTTCTCGCGCCCGTCACACCTGCGGTGACGGGCTTTTTGTTTGCAAACCGCCAAGCGCGGCATTGTCATGAAAAAGTGGTTTCTTCAATTTGAGCGCTTCAGCACCGCCACCGCCATGCTGGGCGCCTGCCTGATGCTGGCGCTGGCCGCAGCCCTGGGCGTGTTCCAGATCCTGACCCGCTTCGTTCTGGAGCAACCGGCCGAATGGACAGAGGTGCTGATCCGCTTTGCGCTGATCTGGATGGTGTTTCTGGGTATTCCTGCGGCTTTCCGCCAGGGCGCCATGGTCAGCGTGGATGTGCTTTACCGCAGCGTGGGCCCCGGCGTGCGCCGTGTGCTGGATGCAGTCATCGCCCTGGCCGCGCTGGCGCTGATGGCCGTCATCATCTGGTGGGGGCATGACTACGCCAAGCGCGGCGCGGTGCAGTCGGTCGCGGGGCTGGAAAGCGTGTCCATGTACTGGGCCTACATTGCCTTGCCCGTGGGCTGCGCGTTTGCCGTGATTGGCATCGTGGCCTACTTTCTGGAGCCACGCCGCATGGAACTGGAGAACGCCCAATGACGACTGCCATGCTTGTCACCATGGTGCTGGGCTTCGCGCTCAGCGTTTCCGTGGCTGTGTCCATCGGCCTGGCCTCTGTTGTAGGCATTCAGGTCAGCAACGCCAACATGCTGCTGTCGGCGCAGCAGATGTTCAATGCCATCAACAAGTTTCCGCTGGCGGCCATTCCCTTTTTCATCCTGGCGGGCAACCTGATGGAAACAGGCGGCATCTCGCGCCGGCTGGTTGAGTTTGCCAAGAGCCTGGTCGGCGGCGTGCAGGGCGGCCTGCCCATGACCTGCGTGCTCACCTGCATGATCTTTGCGGCGGTGTCGGGCTCGTCCGTGGCCACCACCTTTGCCATTGGCGCCATCCTGATTCCGGCGCTCATCAAGCACGGCTATCCCACCAGCTATGCCGCTGCGCTGCAAGCCACCAGCGCGGAGCTGGGCGTGATCATCCCGCCTTCCATCCCCATGATCCTGTATGGCGTGGCAGCCGAGGTGTCCATTGGCGAGCTGTTCATCGCAGGTTTCGGCCCGGGGCTGTTCATCAGCGGTGCGCTCATGCTCTTTGTGTGGCTGTACTGCAAGTGGAAAGGCTGGGGCAAGAACGATGGTGACGGGCGCCTGGCCGTGTGGCCCGCGTTCCGGCAGGCGTTCTGGGCGCTGCTGATGCCCGTCATCATCCTGGGCGGCATTTATGGCGGCGTGTTCACGCCGACCGAGGCGTCGGCCGTGGCCGTGCTCTACGCGCTCATTGTGGGCATGCTGATCTACCGCGAAATCAAGCCCCAGCACCTGTACGCCATTTTGCGCAAATCGGTGCTGTCCTCGGCCATCATCATGTTCATCATCGCCAACGCGGGGCTGTTTGCCTTTCTCATCACCCGCGCGGGCGTGCCCGATGCCATTGGCCGCTGGCTGCAAGAGGTGCTGCAAAACCCCATGTGGTTCCTGCTGGGCGTGAATGCGGCGCTGTTTGTGATCGGTATGTTCATTGAAACCAGCGCCGCCATCATCGTGCTGGCACCCATCCTGGCGCCAGTGGCCCTGCACTTTGGCATTGACCCGGTGCACTTTGGCCTGATCATGGTGGTCAACCTGGCGCTGGGCATGATTACCCCGCCCTTTGGCGTGAACCTGTTTGCCGCTTGCACCGTGGCGGGTATCTCGCTGGACCGCATCATCCGCCACCTGCTGCCCTTCGTGGGGGTGGTGCTGCTGTGTCTGGCGGTCATCACCTACGTGCCTGAACTCTCACTCACGCTGCGTGACTGGGTGTACGGCTAAAGGGCAGCTGAATGGGGTGAAAAGGCATTTCCCGGCAAGGGCTGGGAAATGCTTTTTGCTATTTTATTTGTAGCCAAAAACCATTTATATATGCGCGCAAATGGCCTTTTTGGTTATTGAGGCTGCAAGTGCATGCAGGGCTTTATGAACGGGGCATGTGCGCCTGCGTCCACTGCACAATCTGCGCTGGCTGGGTCATGGCGCCTGCCTGGCGCGCGGCTTCGCGACCGCCCACGAACAGCGCCAGCGTGGGAATGCTGCGAATGTGGTAGCGCGCGGCCAATGCCTGCGCTGCCTCGGTGTTGACCTTGGCCACGCGCACGCGAGGCTCCAGTTGCGCAGCGGCTTGTTCAAACGCCGGGGCCATCATGCGGCACGGCCCGCACCACGGCGCCCAGAAGTCCACCAGCACCGGCAATTGGCTGCGCAGCACATGCTTGTCGAAGGCCGCTTCATCATCCAGCGCCAGGGGCTGGCCTGTGAACAGCGGCTGCTTGCATTGGCCGCAATGGGGCGCGCTGCCCAACTGCGCCGCACGCACACGGTTAGTGGTGTGACAGTGCGGGCAGACCACATGCAGAGCATCGCTCATGTCTGGTTTTCCTGGCTGGGGCTTGGCTGGCGGCGCGCGCGCTCGATAGCCTGACGCGCGGCCAGTTCGGCGTTGGCGGCCTGGTCCAGCGGCGCGCAGCACAGCCCGGCATGGGCGTAGTGCAGGTTCTCATACACATGGGCTGCCGCAGTGCTGGATTGCAGAAGGGGCGAAAAATCAACCCCTGTGTCTTGCAGCGCCACGCCCAGGCGGGTGGCCACCGCCCGGTATTGGTGGGCATCGACTGGCGCGCGGCCGGCTTCCATGCGCTCCAGCAGTTGCGCCAGGATCACGGCCACATGGGGAGGGGAAAGCTTGGTGTCGTTCATGCCCACGCAGTTGGGGTTTTTGCGCCACTTTGCAAGGGCGCAGCCATGCGTGGGTCTGGCCGGTCAGATGGCCTTGGCCAGCCGTGCGATGCCTTCGCGGATCTTGTCCTCTGCTGCCGTGGCAAAGGACAGGCGCAGTGTGCGGTGGTCGGGCTGGGCGCAGTAAAACGGCGCGCCGGGCACAAAGGCCACGCCTTGCGCAATGGCGCGCTGGGCCAGCTCGTTGCCGTCGGCCAGCTTGCCGCCTGCGCCCGTCAGGCGCGCCCACACAAACAGCCCGCCCTGCGGCGGCACAAAGTTCACGGCATCGCCCAGCTCGGTGCGCAGCGCGTCGCCCATGGCCTGTGCACGCGCGCCGTACACCTGGCGCACGCGCGCCAGCGTGGCGGGCATGGCGCCGCTTTGCAGGTACTTTGCCGCCGTGGCCTGGGCAAAGGTGCTGGTGTGCGCGTCGGAAAACTGCTTGCACATGGTGGCCTTGGCCAGCAGCGCGGGCGGCGCCACCAGCCAGCCCACGCGCAGGCCGGGGCTGAGCACCTTGCTCAAAGAGCCGCAGTGCACCAGCCAGTCGCGGCTGCCGGGCACCTGGTGGCTCAGGGCCAGCAGGCTGGGCGGGGGCGGCTGGTCAAAGTACAAATCGCCATAGGGGTCGTCTTCAATGATGAGCGTCTGGTACTTCACCGCCAGCGCCAGCACGCGCAAGCGGCGCTGAAGGCTCAGCGTGGCGCCGCTGGGGTTGCCAAAGGTGGGGATCAGGTATACGAACTTTGGCCTGTGCTCGGACAGCAGCTGCTCCAGCCGGTCCACCTGCACGCCTTCACCGTCGATGGGGGCGCTGATCAGGTCGGCCCCATACAGACGAAAGCACTGGATGGTGGCCAAGAAGGTGGGGCCTTCCACAATGGCCTTGCTGCCCGGGTCCACCAGCGTCTTGCCCAGCAAGTCCAGCGCCTGCTGGCTGCCGGTGGTGACGATGAGCTGATCGGCCGCCAGGTCTGGCACACCCTTGGCTTGCATAAAGGCAGCCAGCTGCTCGCGCAGGGGCTGGTAGCCCTCGGTGGCGCCGTATTGCAGCGCGGCGCCGGGCTCCTCGCGCAGCGCGGCCTGGGCCGCCTGGGCAATGCCCTGCACGTCGAACATGGCGCTGTCGGGAAAGCCGCCCGCAAAGCTGATGATGCCGGGCTTGCCCAGCAGCTTGAATAGCTCGCGGATGGCAGAGGTTTCAACGTTGTTCAGGCGCTGGGCAAAGGGCAGGGTCATCGGTCGGCTCGGGTCTTGGGGTACAAGAAAAAGGCCGCACGCTTCATGAAAGCATGCGGCCTTTGGTGTGGTGCCGACTGCCTGCACCGGAATATCTAGGATTCATGCGGGTTCCAGCGGTTTTGTTGGGCCTTAATTGGGCCGTCTGTCCAAATCCCACTTGAGCACGTCAGCCTTCAGCCAGCGCTTTCCACAGCGGGGTGGCAGGCTTCCTGCCAGCTCCCGATTACGGATCGTGCGCTCGCTGACGTTGTAGTGTAAGGCCAGTTCCTTGACGCCCCATTGCTCGCCCGTTGTCCGGGCGGATGACAGGGCGGCTTTTTCCACGGCCTTGTCCAGCATCTCTTGGAGCTGGACGGGGCTGAGCTGGATCATGGTGATGGCGGTCAATCCTCGTCCTCCCAGGGCTGGGGTTTGCGTTTGTCCCGGCGTTGCCGGGCGCGGCGGGATAGGTGGGTCATGGCGCGCTCTCCAGTTGTTGCAAATCATCCAAGATGGCGCGGATTTCATTCAGTGCGCAAAAGCGCGCCGCGTCTTTTCGCGCAAATATCTTTTCCAGCTCCGCATCGTGCTCGCGAGTCTGCCTGAGGCGTGACAGCTCTTCCTCTGCTCTTAGCGCCCGGCGTCGCCATTGGGTGAGGGTTATCTTGTTTTTGTTCATGGCGCGGCCTTGCGGATGACGGGCAGCGGCAGCACAGAGGTTTGCATGGGCCTGTCGTAGTCGGTATGGATCATTTCGGGCGTGCTATGACTGCCGTCTGTCAGCCCTTGGGCGATGGCCTTGTCCCAGGCCAGGCGGTGGCGTAGCACTTGGTGCATGTCCCATGCCTGGCGGGCTGATTCTGGCGCGTCCAGGTTGAAGATTCCGAGGTTGCTTGTCCAGCCGTTGATGACCGTGCGGCGCGGGCCGATGGGGTGCCTCGCCAGCAGATCGGTCATAACGGGCTGCAAGCGCTCGCGGGCTTCGTGAAAGCCGCTAAAAGCCAGATCGCCGGGCATGTGTCGGATGAATTCTGGCCACTGGCCGATGCCAAGGCGCGAGATCAGATCGCACGCTGCGCTGATGAGCGCGGCTTGCGTGCTCGTTAGGGTGAGGGTGTAGGTTGGCTCGCTCATGGCGCGACCTCCTTTTCTGATTGCGCCAAATCCTCGGCAAGCATGGCTATGAGGGCGTCAATGTCGACGAGTTCGTGCGTGGAGCCATTGCTCAACTCAACCCAGCCAGGTTCTGCGCCAAACTGGCAGTCGTGCATCCAGTAGTCCAGGCTCTGGCCAAGGTTGTAGCGCTGGGCGATGCCGCCTGCCCAGCCGCCGATGAGCGCCCATAGGTGCTGGTACAACTGCGATTCAGGCTCCACATCCAGAAGGCGGCCCAGCTTGTGGAAGTAGGCGTGCGCTTCGGATGCGCGCTCGTGCCATTGGCGCACTTCGGTTTCCCATTGCGGTGTGGTGTTGTTCATGGTGGGTTACTCGCTTTCTTCCCATTCGATTTTGTGGGCTTTGAAAAGCACTTGGTATTCACAGTTTTCTGCATCTTCGAGGGCCTTATCCTTAGAGCTGAAACCCATAAGAGCTTGTCTCTCACCATCATCACCCAGGTAAAGGTTGACCCATATCGTGCGCAGCTTGGGGGCCATGCACAGGTCGCCACCTATGAAATCGCTGCGTCCGTTCTCCGGGTAAAGGCGTAGGGTTTTGTAATTCTCAATGAAAACAACGACGTTTTTTGACTCGTCCGCTTCTGGAACGTGGGAGATGAACCGGACAGAGCGCCCATCAGCGGTTTGAATAGGTTCGCCGCGCTTGGCAGCTTCAAGGTTAAATGGTTTCATGATTTCATCTGGGCGATTTCAATTTGCAAAATAAGCTCATCAGCAATATCGATTGCTTGCTCCAGCGCATCGCTGAGGGATTGCAAATCTTCGGGCGCTGGGCCTGAATAGCGCAAATACTGGCTCAGCTCCGAAATTTTTCGCAGCTCTTCTAGTATTTTGGAGTCGCTTGAACAAGGTGGCTTGTTGCTGGGTTCTGAGTCAAATGGTTTCATTCTTCGTCCTTCCAGTTAGTCACCGCCTTGGTGGGTTTCCGCGTCAAGCCGGATGGCGCATTTCATGGGTTTGTCCTTTTGGCGGGATGCGAAGCCTGCAATCGTCACCATTAAATTCAGGCGGCAGGGTGTACCACTGGTATTCAGGATGCCCCGGCGATAACCGGCGTAGGCAGTCATTGCAGGGTGGTTGGCCCGCGCCTTCGCAGCGGGCGTAATCAAACAGCAGGCGCGTCATCGGTTTTTTGTTTCTTCGGGTATGTCTCGAATGCCATGCCGTTCCACTTGCAGTCTCGGCACATACAGTTTGTGTGCCGGTCTTGGATTTTTGAGCTGTGATACTGCGGCATGCCTGACGCCGTAAACCATGTAGCTTGCTCAAAGAGTAAATAATCAGAGCCGCATTCAGGGCAGCGGCATTTTCTCAAGTCGACGTCCATATTTTCCTAATTACGTATCACAGCAGCGCCAGTACAACCGCCAGCGTGATGACCAGCATGGCTGGTACGGCGGCGATCAAAATCAGTGTGAAAAAAGGGATGGGTGGTTGGTTGCGGTTTTTCATGTTTCATTCCTCCCGCCCGATGTGAAGCCGGGCAGTGGCGCGCCCAGCCTGCGCAGTTCATTGCGCACGCGGGCGACGGTTTTGGCCGCTTGCCTGTATTCGGCTTGCAAGCCCACGATCTCGCATTCACGGCATTTGTCCGCGAATAACCTGCCGTGGCCGCAACCAATCAGTTTTCGAACGTAGGGGTGATTGGGGTCGTGTGGCTTGAGGGGTTCTGTCATGCTGGCTCCAATCTTGCGGAAATGGCGTCCACCGCCTGAATGCGCTCGCCTACAAAGCGCGCGCAGTTGATCGCCCAGCTATTGCCAAGGGCCTTGTATCTGGGGCCGTCTGCGGCTGGCTTGCCCCTGTGGGGGACATTCGTGTAGTGGTCTGGAAACCCCATCAGGCGCTCGCATTCCAGCGGGGTCAAGCGGCGCACCGTAAGCGCCTGCGCGAACGCTGTCGGATTACGCGCGCCAAGCGCTGGTGACAGGTTCACTGCGCTGGCGCATTGCGTGGCGCTCATGCGCTCCGGGAATGCGATGATTTGTGCTTCCGATCTGGCTTCAAGCGTGTAGGCGTGCTCAGACTGAATGCCCAATCCACCAGGGCCGCTGCCGGGGTTCTCACGCGCGCATCCGGCCTGCAAGGCGTATACCGGCAGCAGGCTGTGATGCTCATCGCCCGCCTGGCCAGAGCTACCCTTGGCCCACTTGCTGCACATGGCCTGGCCCACAATCTCGGGGATTAGCCCTCCGCCACAGTCGAAGTCGGTGCCTAGGGCGTGTCATCAAATCATCCAAATCCTGGCAGCGACCAAGTAAATGGCCCC
>JAUNHQ010000117.1 GCA_030535425.1 Pseudomonadota bacterium
GGCCACAGGGGCCGCAGCCGAAGCGGCGGCGGCAGCAGGTGCTGCTGCGGCAGCGAGCGCCCCGGGCGTGGCCGCGCCGCGCCCGGCCGCGCAGCCCGCCAGCATCAGCGCCGCCAGCAGCGGCGCAGCGCGCCATGTAGAAAAAAAGAGCGCAGTCACCCGGCCAAGTGTAGTGGCCGCCCTTGTCGGACGAGGCCGCTTTTGCCTTGAATCCAAACCAGATCAATCACACCCCAGCACAACGCACGGGACAATGCCGGCATGTCCACCGCCCACACCCCCCTGCCCGGCTTTCACAGCCCTGCCGCGTCGTTCGACCAGCCGTTTGACATGCTGCATGCCTGCCATGAGCGCGTGCAGCGCAGCCTGCACCTGCTGCAACGCATCGTGGCGCACGTGGACGCGCACGGGCACGATGCGCAGTCGCGCTCAGCCTGCGCCGACGTGTTGCGCTACTTTGACCTGGCCGCGCCGCTGCACCACGAGGACGAGGAGCGCCACGTCTTTCCCCCGCTGCGCCAGCATGCCGACGCGCGCGTGCGCGAAGCCGTGGCCACGCTGCAAGCCGAGCACATCCAGATGCACGCGCAGTGGCAGCGCCTGCGCCCCGTGCTGCTGGCCTGGCGCGACAACCCTGCCGCCGCCCCCGTCAGCGCTGGCGAAAAAGCGCTGGTGGATGGGTTTTGCGCGCTGTATGCACAGCACATTCCGCTGGAAGACACGCTGGCCTACCCAGCCGCGCAAGCGCTGTTGGATGCGCCGGCGCAGCAAGGGATGGGCGCGGAAATGGCGGCGCGCCGCACCGCTGGCCAAACGTGACTGTCTCAGGCGATGCCCAGCTGTTGCCACACTGACAGGCTGCTCACCTCATGAACATCATGGCGCGGCAGCCGCCTGCACGAGCTGGGCCAAGCCCGCCACGTTGGCTTGCAGCCCGGCAGGAAAGCCATGACGCTGCTGAAGCCAAGCCGGATCGTTGTAGCTGAGCCAAGTGGCGCCTTGCTCGTCCTGCCAGGCCAAAACTTTCAGAGGCAAGTCAATGGCAGTGCTTTGCTGCGCCTGCATCAAGGGCGTGCCCGCCTTGGCCGCACCCAGTATCAGCAGCTGCGTGGGGCGCAAGGCCAAGCCCGCCTTTTGCGCATCACCGCTGTGGTCCACGCGCGCAAACACGGTCAGGCCACGTGTGCGGGCCAACTCACTCAGGCGGTCCAGGCTGGCGTCTACCCCATGCTGGCTAGGCACTGACACCATGCCAGCCACAGCCTGCTGCGGCGCGGGCCGGGCGCTGGCATTTTCTGGCTTGACACTGGCGCAGCCTCCTAAGGCTAGCGCAGCTATCAGCGCAGCCGTCAGGGACAGCGCAGGCACACGACCCACACGAAATGCAAGACATGCATGCATGGTTTCGGACTCCTCTTGAGCAATTGAACGGGGGCGGCCAGCGTCGTCGCAACGCGCGCGCATGTGCTATTTGGACAGCATGCGCATGGCCTCTTCCAGCCCCTTGAGGGTCAGCGGGTACATGCGCTGGCCCATCAGCTGCTGGATGATGGCAATGCTCTGGCGGTATTGCCACACGCCTTGCGGCTCGGGGTTGATCCAGGCGAACTTGGGAAAGGCGTTGGTCAGGCGTTGCAGCCATTCGGCGCCGGGCTCTTCGTTGTTGTATTCCACGCTGCCGCCCGGTTGCAGGATTTCGTAGGGGCTCATGGTGGCGTCGCCCACGAAGATGAGCTTGTAGTCCTTGTTGTACTTGCGGATGATGTCCCAGGTGGCGAACTTCTCGGCAAAGCGGCGGCGGTTGTTTTTCCACATGAAGTCGTACACGCAGTTGTGGAAGTAATAGAACTCCAGGTGCTTGAACTCGGCCTTGACGGCTGAAAACAGCTCTTCCACGCGCTGGATGTGCTCATCCATCGTGCCGCCCACGTCCATCAGCAGCAGCACCTTCACGTTGTTGTGCCGCTCGGGAATCATCTTGATGTCCAGCCAGCCGGCGTTGGCCGCCGTGGAGCGGATGGTGTCGGGCAAATCCAGCTCCAGCTCGCCGCCCTGGCGGGCAAAACGGCGCAGGCGGCGCAGCGCCACCTTGATGTTGCGCGTGCCCAGCTCCTGGCTGTCGTCGTAGTCGCGGTAAGCGCGCTGGTCCCACACCTTCACGGCGCTTTTGTTGCCGCCCTTGCCGCCAATGCGGATGCCGCGCGGGTTGTAGCCGCCGTGGCCAAAGGGGCTGGTGCCGCCGGTGCCGATCCACTTGCTGCCGCCCTCGTGGCGTTCTTTCTGCTCCTCCAGGCGCTTTCTTAATGTCTCCATCAGCTCGTCCCAGCCCATGGCCTCAATGGCGGCTTTTTGCTCGGGCGAGAGCTCGCGCTCCAGCATCTTGCGCAGCCAGTCGGCGGGGATGTCCTGGCGGAAATCGGCCACCATCTCCACGCCCTTGAAGTAGGCGGCAAACGCGCGGTCGAACTTGTCGAAATGCTTTTCGTCCTTCACCAGCGCGGTGCGCGCCAGGTAATAAAAGTCGTCGATGCTGCACGCATCGGGCTGCGCCGGGCCCACCACCTGGGCTTGCAGCGCCTCCAGCAGGGTGAGGAATTCCTTAACCGACACGGGCAGCTTGGCCGCGCGAAGGGTGTAGAAAAAGTCGATCAGCATGGGCGGGCAAAAGTCAGAAAAAGCCCCAGGGCCAGCACTGGCACAAGGCTTGCCTGCCCATTATGGGCCGGGCCAGGCCAACGCACGGTCGCGTGGCGGACGTGAAAAATGGCATACCCACAGGCGACACATGTGCGGGGTTTCCCTCTAGAAAATGAAAACTATTTTGATACCATTTAGTTGCAATTTGTCATACATCGCATATAGGAGAAACCTATGCTGGCGCCACGTCGCTCCATGACCATGGACAACGCCGCTGCCCCAGACGGGCTGGTGTACGTCAAAACACAAGCAGGCCGCGAGGCCTTGGCCACCCTGCGCAGCCAATTGAACGTGCGGGAACGGCAGATTTTGCTGCTATGCACGGGCGAGCGGAATCTGGCCGCGTTGCAAGAGGTGTTTGGTGCCTCGCTGTGGTCTGCGCTGCAGCAGCTGGTCGCGCGCGGCCTGGTCGAGCTGCAACCACGCCACAAGCCGCTGCCGGAGGATCTGGTGCAGCCTTACCTGATGCCTGATTACGGCCTGACCTTGCCGCCGCTGGATTTCGCTGCCAGCCGCTCGGCCAACCAATCCGGCTTTTCCGATCCGTGTGCGCAGACGATGACGGTGTTTCACCGCATGCACACCGAAACCGCCAAGCTGCTGGCGGAGCTGGGCGGCGCCGAGGCCTTGCAGTTGCACCGCACCTATGCCGGTGCAGGGCAAGAGGAGGATGTGCTGGCCTTCACTGCCCGCGCCATTGCCCTGCTTGAGCGTCACTGGGGCGAGCAAAGGGCCATTGACTGCGCCTGCCGCATTGCCCACCTGCTGCCCCGCGCCACCAAGGCACGCTTGCTGGACGCCTTGATCGACCATGCGGGCTCAAGCCTGCCGCTGAGCCTGTATGACATGTGGCTTTCCAATTGCGAGCTGCAAGTCCACGAGGGAGCGGCACGCAGCGAAAGCGTCATGCCTTAAAAGGTCATTTGCGCGCATTCACAAAGGGTTTTTAGCTATCTAAAGTATAGCTTTCACACACAGGCACATGGCCGGGCTTGGGCCATGTGCCGGGTGCGCCCCCATGCGGCTTTATGCCGGCAGGGCCACCAGCGGGTTGCCGTGCATGGGGTCGTCTTTCTTCGAGGCCAGCGCCTGGGCCAGATCCAGCCCCAGGGCCTTGGCCACGCCAGCGCCGTAGGCCGGGTCGCACGCGTGGCAGTTGCGGATGTGGCGGTGTTTGATGAACTCAGGCGCGTCGCCCATGGCGCGGGCGGTGTTGCCAAACAGGGCTTCTTGCTGCGCGGGGCTCATCAACTGAAAGAGCTTGCGCGGCTGCTCAAAGTAGTTGGCGTCGTCCTGGTGCATGTCCCAGAAGGCGGCGTCGCCGTTGATCTTGAGCGGCGGCTCCATGAACTCGGGCTGGGCCTGCCATTGGCCAAAGCTGTTGGGCTCGTAGTGCAGGGCGCTGCCGTAGTTGCTGTCGGCGCGGCCCTGGCCGTCGCGGTGGTTGCTGTGCACGGGGCAGCGGGCAGCGTTCACCGGGATTTGGTGGTGGTTCACACCCAGGCGGTAGCGCTGCGCGTCGGCGTAGTTGGTCAGGCGCGCTTGCAGCATCTTGTCGGGGCTGACGCTGATGCCGGGCACCAGGTTGCTGGGGGCAAAGGCCGATTGCTCCACGTCCAGGAAGAAGTTTTCGGGGTTACGGTTGAGCTCGAACTCGCCCACTTCGATCAGCGGGTAGTCGGCATGGGGCCAGACCTTGGTCAGGTCAAAGGGGTGGTAGGGCACTTTTTCGGCGTCGGCCTCGGGCATGACTTGCACGTACATCGTCCACTTGGGGTACTCGCCCCGTTCAATGGCCTCGTACAAGTCGCGCTGGTGGCTTTCGCGGTCTTTGCCGATCAGGGCCTCGGCTTCGGCGTCGGTCAGGTTCTTGATGCCTTGCTGGGTGCGGAAGTGGAACTTGACCCAGAAACGCTCGCCCGCCGCGTTCCAGAAGCTGTAGGTGTGGCTGCCAAAGCCGTGCATGTGGCGGTAGCTGGCGGGGATGCCGCGGTCGCTCATGACGATGGTGACCTGGTGCAGCGCCTCGGGCAGCAGCGTCCAGTAGTCCCAGTTGTGGCTGGCCGAACGCAGGTTGGTGCGCGGATCGCGTTTGACGGCTTTGTTCAGGTCAGGAAACTGGCGCGGGTCGCGGATGAAGAACACGGGCGTGTTGTTGCCCACCATGTCCCAGTTGCCTTCTTCGGTATAGAACTTCAGCGCAAAGCCGCGAATGTCGCGCTCGGCATCGGCAGCGCCCCGTTCGCCAGCCACGGTGGTGAAGCGGGCGAACATCTCCGTTTTTTTGCCCACTTGGCTAAAGAGCTTGGCGCGGGTGTATTTGGTGATGTCGTGCGTGACGGTGAAGGTGCCAAAGGCGCCGCTGCCCTTGGCGTGCATGCGGCGCTCAGGGATGACTTCGCGCACGAAGTTGGCCAGCTTTTCGTTCAGCCACACGTCTTGCGCCAGCAGCGGGCCGCGCGGGCCGGCAGTCAGGCTGTGGCGGTTGGTGGGCACCGGCGCGCCAAAGGCGGTGGTCAGGTGGGTGACGGGGCACTTTTTGCGGGAGTCGGTCATGGGCGGGATTCCTTTCGTTTTTTCGGGCCAAGACGCAGCCATGTTAGGCGCCAGAGCGCCGGGTGCCCAATCAATCGTTTTTATCGCGCCCATGCAAAAAGGCATAAATGCTATTTTTTATATAGCTTCAAACCCTTTATAGATGCGCGCAAATGCCGTTTTTTCTTGATTAGCCCCCTATCACAGGCGGTGCTTGTGGCTGCCTGATGATGCGCAGCG